>JAWKLL010000049.1:0-33603 GCA_041392765.1 Saprospiraceae bacterium | reverse complement strand
ATAACCTGAGAGACACCAAATGTCATAGATATCTCAGTATATGAAGTATTGTACCCGTCTGAAAAAAGTCGTTTTGTCAAATAATCATAATAAAAAAATTTTTTCTTTAATTCCTCATAAATATAATCATTAAACCTACTCTCATTTATATTTTTTGAAACCGTTTGCTTACAAAATGTAAACTTAAACGTGCTTTCATATTCTTGACTATTATTTCGGGGTGTTATGTGTGTGCATAAATTCCCTTCCAAGCAAGGAGAAGAAAAAACATCAATTAAAAAAACGCTGTAATCTCTGTATTCTTCTATCTCACGAGATATAGGCTCGCCTATACCTTTGTCAATATATCTAGGAATAATTGTATTATTACAAAAAATATTATTAATTAGAATTTCCACGCTTTGGCTTTCTGAATCCCAATGATTAAAAGGTATCCAATGCTCTTTACGACTTCCGTATTTCCCTTTCAATGTAGCAGTCAAATCCTTTGGCCATTCTGCACAGATACTTTCCCATGTAGTAGTCAATATATAAAGAAAGGTTGGCTTATTATCATGTAAAAAATTTAGCCTTTTGATATGCTCCAAAATTTCATCTTCGATACGTGCATATCTATCCGTTTCAAACCTAACAGACTCTAAATTATCTAGTAAAGAGTCAATTTCCTTTTGTATTAGCTCTAGCAGATTCATCAAACATATTTTTCAGGTGTAAACGAGCATAGTATGCAGGCTAACGCTCTAAGAGCAATTGAACTACCTTTTTTACATGTTCCGTATAGATAAGTTCAAGGTTTTCAAGCTTGGTCAATGAATCATCAGCTAACATTCCTCCCCTATTTGCCTGACGTGAAAGTAAATCCATTCTCTCCTTCGCCTCTTGAATGGCTTCCAATCTTCCCTGCACAAGCTTTAATCGGTTTTGATCCACCAAATTGAGTGCTTCATATAAAATTTCTTCCTTTTCACCAATAGGTACTAACTCATTATTATTCAATATATTCATCATGAACGTAGTATCTTTATCCTCAAGACTTGCTTTAGGTTCAATCTCTTTAAACTCCTCTTCCTTGTCTGCCTTGATAAAAATACGTTTAAAAGCAGCACGTATATCTTTTCCTTTCAGGTCTTCGGTGGCTTTTGAAGCCGTTTTTTCCCAAAGAGGTTTCAAAACAGTACCCAATAAAGCTGCGAAAGATGCCCATTCCATAGATTCAGGGTTTTAATGATTGCAAAAAGAGATTTGTTTTTCACTGGTTCAGTAAAGAACACACTATTGAGCCGCAATATAAATATATTTTATGGCCATCCAAATTATTCTGGGCAAAAAACGGTATAATCCCATGCGGTGCTGCCTGTAACCACTACTTCAATATAAGGTGTTGTAAAAGAAATTTTCTCCCTTTTATCTCCACCGATAAACATGCCTGTAGCACCCTCGTATTCCCAAACCTTCTTTTTACCACAGAATATTTCTATTCGGTCGGATTGTGAGTAAGTGTTATACTTAAAAGTAAAAACTCCTTGTGATTTTCCCATGAAATAGGTTTGCCTCACGGCTGGTTCTCGCTGTTTCGTTCGCCCGTCAGATTGAGGGCTACAATCAATAGGAGCTGGGCCAGGCGGGTGTTGAGGTCTCAGATAACAGACCGAGTCACGTTGTATTTGTTGGATATCTGTTTTATATTCTTTGTAATCATAATCAGGATGCTTAACACTCACCAGAACGTTACAGTCTATAGGAAACCCACCTATATAAACTTCACCCAGCGAACCACTCCGTGCACTTGAAATAAGATTCCCATCGCAACTGATGGAAACGTTGGCATTCATGACTGGTTTTCCCGTAATTGTATCTTTTATCCAGATAGTAGCAGGAATAGGCTGGGGCCGAAGCCATAACGTCTTTTCCTCTTCTGGCACGGACGCTATCTGTGTATAAGATAGTAGTAATGTGCTATCGTGATACCCCAAATGCGTCCCCTTCATAAACAGCAGGCCTTTATCGGGTACCGGCAAACTGACTTCTCCATTTTGCGCTGAAACCGTATGGATTGTGTCAATAATTTGGTTATCAAGTTCAATGTGGGCTTCAATCAATGCCCCTGGCAATCCTTGCCCATTATCTGTATTTCTTACATAAAAAGTGTGTTTTGCTACTAAAGAATTCAAAAATAATGTCCTGTCATCTAACTGTTGTGCAATATCAACTACGGATACCCAACCTAAACTGTCACTAGTGTAGAGATGTTTATCTGCTCTAACAAAAATATCCGCTGAACAGGAACATTGTGCAAAATAAAAGTGCCTCCAAATTAGACATGAAAGGTATCCAATATGGTCGCAGCATGATAAATAACCTTTGCACAGAATATTGGCTTCTCTAGAGGTGTCCTGTTATGGAATCTTTAGTCACAAAATGCAGTTGCGATATAGAAACTGGCAACATACTAATAGTTGTCATTTTCCACCTTCTCAATTGGCTAAGTGAGCAATATCGTATCCCTGATAGCATTCTTTGGATAACAAAACATGCCCTTTAGGTAAAGGTGAAAATAATTTAGCAAAGACAGTTTCCTTGCCAAGTCCGAGTGCTGCCCTCCTAAAGAATCTGTTAGCGTATCAATAGCAACTGTTGTCATCGTTTTCAGGGTAATAAACCAAGTGAACATTGGCTTCTTGAAGGTAATTCATCATGCCCGTCTATTACAAAAAGATGTACATTTTAGCTCAACAGGTAAAACAAAAGAAGAAAGAGGAAGAAGCCATAACAACCACCAAAATGCCCCTTTTTCGCTCTAATTGGTTCGTATAGGTATTTATCTTGTTGAACGGTGGCTATTGGTGTATAATATTTTTTGTTTTTAAAGGTCGTCGTTAAACTAAACTTATCAACATGGTTACCTCTATATTTTGAAGGACTACTCCTCCTTTGCCCGTAACCAATGTATGCTGGTTTTCATTCAACAAAAAATCAACAGACTAGTCTTCAAAAACTTTACCATCGTTATCTAGGATAATTGCGGGATATGTCTAAGGTAATGACCTTGTGAATTTCAACCGAATTAACTTCCAAACTATCTTCTACTTCCTCACATGCCTCATGGCTGCAAGTGACATGGAGTGTTTTCCCTAACCATCCTTTTTCACGAATAACACTTTGCCCTTTTTGATTAGTAACTAGTACAAAAGGCTCATCATCTGCTCCTACTAGGCTTAATTGAACAGAGGCATTTTGTACAAAAATGTCCTTGTTTGTCAGCATCAACATCAATTTTTATATTTTTTGTTGGTTCGTAGTGTATGGTATAAATACTGCGATCATCGGCTATAAAATTAGCCTTAATACCCAATGATGGTACGTTAATCACAAAAGGTGTTTCTTCTTTTATACTTCCTAAAGAAGTAGCTCCATTTTTATTGGTTATAGCTTCTTTCGTGACTACGCCATTGATTAATAATTGAACAGGAATTTCTGAAACAACATCATTGGTTTCACTTACAATTCAATATTCAACATTCTCTCTGGTAAAGGTTTGAATATTTTCAGCTTTCCACTCAATGAATCCCCACCCCATTTCGTACATGCCCACATCGTTAAAATTGGAGACCACGCGCCATTCTTTTGATAGTAAATACATATCTAAAGATGGTAACTCAAACCATTTTTTCAATTTCAGGAATTCCAGATTTTGACTTGCCTGAAAATTGATCTATTACTAATCGAAACCTGGCGATCAATTTCAGATAACACTTCTCTTTGCTCCTTTTCTGAAAGGCTGTTACAGGAATTATCTCTCCCGTGCAATTCGTGTCCCACTGTATAGCATCCCTAAGTTCTTCCAAAATTGTGGTATCGCAAACAAATGACTATCTACTTCTTTTGGCAATAACTGTTGAATCTGTCGGTAACGCTCAACGTAACCTGAAAAATGAGAAAATTTAAATTGGAATGTGGAAACATTCTTTACGGTTATAATTTCCTTTTTCATAGTAAGGCTGCTTTACAAATAACAACGAGTTTTAGTTATCCTCAGTTTGGATGTTGCGAAATTGATATAAAGTTATGATTATTATCTTTTACTTGACTCTTTTTTATATCACCTTACACCAATTCTAACTATCTAAGAAAGCGTAACACGCACAATCACTGCTTGATGAAGTATCGCTCACCATAATTCACCCCTAAGGAAAATGCCGACTACAAATTGATAACATTTTAGAGTTACCCTCATACCCCTACCTTCACAATATCTACCAATCTTTTCACCTGTGCGGGGCTGCCAGCCAGATTGGTCATAGATTCTAACGATGGATTCTGTGCTGGAAGGTACCCAACATGCTGGGAAATCACTTTATCTTTGACCATGTGGAATTCAGAACAATCAATTAAATGAATTTTAGACATACTCTCACCCCATTACAATCTCCTCACCCACAGCACCTCTTCGTTATCGTGAGCTATCCAAGCTGCATGCTCGTCTTTTTCTGAGTCATACACCCTAGTCGTAAGGCGGTGCGCGTGTATTTTTCACAAACCCTCTGTCAAGAAAGTTAACAACTTCCTTTTGATAGCATCTTCGCTCCTGATGACAATCTCTGATCCTCACCACTTTGAAAAGCGATATAGGAAAGCTTGTGCAGCTCTGGACTGGCATGCTTGAAATAGCTATATGTTCCCTCATGAAACGTTTTGAAGTCTTGGTTTTTTGGAACAATTACCTGGCACTCCGTACGATTCAACAATTGCCATTACCTCCTTGGCCTTCTTTTTTTCCGACATCGTATTGATGTACTCTGGCATCTGTATCAATGTATAGCCATCCGATGACGCAGGTGAAAGCCTCAATCTTTTTGTTCAACCCGAGACTACTGCCGGCAAACTGATGGGTGTTTCCTTTTCCTCCAGCGAAAGCGCAATCAGTTGCCTATCTTCCGACAACTCACAGTCTGCTAAGGGAACAAAATCAGAAGCCGCATCCAATAACAAATTGCCATTCACTGCAACTTTCGTCGCGAACCCTACCTCCAAAAGAATATGTCCATACGTCCCCTCCAAGGGTTGCAGTAAAAATTCGTACTTACGCCAATCTGTATGATTTATTAAACCTGTTTTGCCCAACAACTCCTTGGCTACCCCCGACTTCTCACAACCCCACAACCGGAAATATACGGGGGCTGTATAGCTAAGTTCATTGTAGGTAACCCTGCTGGTTGACAAATATTCCTGAGCGCGGCAAAGTGCTATCGAAAAAGTATAACACCCACCCTTTTGCAGGGGGTCAGAGAGCGATGCACCTACTCGCTCCCATGTGTGATTATCTCTGCCCACCAGACCTAAATAAGTGTTGCCTTCAAAAGGGCGGGTCCTTACCCCAAAGATATTATCAGGATGAACATCTGGTGCCGATTCCCCGGGAAATCCACAATCTATCCATCCCTCTGGCACTGTACTATGGTTAGGGCTTCCCTCAAATCCGGGATTCACCAAAGAAGGATGTTGCGCCAGTAGGATATTCCCCATAAAGAGCACATAGAGCATTGCGTGAAACCTTGCCATGATTTTGGTATTTATCAGCCAAAGATATTGTTTTCCCAAAGTATTACAAACCCTACAAGCTTTTTCAACCGTTTTTCACCATTGA
Organism: Saprospiraceae bacterium; assembly: GCA_041392765.1. Classification (GTDB taxonomy): domain Bacteria; phylum Bacteroidota; class Bacteroidia; order Chitinophagales; family Saprospiraceae; genus Lewinella. The sequence goes on along the minus strand of JAWKLL010000049.1, from coordinate 27,959 downwards.
AATATTCGTCATCACATCTCCACTCCCGTTATCTAGAAACGGGTAGGGAAACAGTACTGTCACTGTAAAACATACTATTTCCCCACCCTGCCTGATTGTAACTACTTAGGTAGTGCGCTTTTGAGCTAAAAAAAGAAGATTTTTTCGACTGACAAAGCTCATTTGAGGAGTCATGTCGTGCTAAGCCGACACGGCGACGAGAATAGCTGCCGTCAGGTGGAAAAAGGGCTTTTTTTAGCCGAAATTTGGTACTACCTAAGTAGTTACGCTTGATTAATAACTCCACATATCCTGCTCCATGGCTTGAATTTCGCGGTCTATCTTCTGACTATGCAACAGCAAATCTTCCCCTTGCGCATAATCTTGCAAACGACGCCCCCTCATATCGTTTTCCTGCACAATATAACTACTGAAACGGCGCATCACCAGCAGGTCGTCCCACGAAGTGCGGTAATGATCGTTGCCCCATTGAGCTACCGGATACTGTGCTAACCAAGGGCGAGCCTCCGCAAAATTTATCCAGCACATAGGCGATTCAAAAGCCACATCCTGCTCGCCACCTATAGCGGTCTCTACCATAGGTGCCAACCCAATGATCCGCACCTGCATTTTACTGTGTCGGCTGTCCATATACCAGACCTCCTGCACCCGCCATCGTGTGATGCGGGCTGGGTCAAACTCACTTTCCACCACTTGGTCGTGGTATTGTCCCGTTGCAAGGTCGTAAACGCTCACCGTATCTGTACGGTGCAGCTTCCGATGCCACTCCTCCGCTGGCATCACGCGCCCCATGCGGTCGTCCTCCGGGCTATACAGCGTAATTTGGCCAGCCTGTATGCCCTCATACAACGCTTGGAACAGCGATAAATCGGGGTGACGAAACGGGAGGTTTAGTTTTTCCCGCGTATCAATCACCCGCCACACGCGCTTCTCCCATAAAATATCGGCTTCTCTGACCACCGGAAAAGACAACGGCGGACTGGGAGTGTATGCCATACCCGTTCCGCCTTCCAACCAGCTTGTACCTGATTGATCTACACCCGCTTCTGTTTGGGACAACAATGCCCCTACACTGCTTACCAGTGCTAAGCAGCACATCCATACTTTTACCATCTTGTTACGTTTTTGATTAAACAATAGTCCGCTGGCGCATGGCGATGTGTGCATAACGGAAATAATGCAAAAAGTAACAGGCCGTTCCTTACTACGCCTCCCCTACCCTTTTAACAACGAAAAATGGTTCTTTGACAAATTTAGTGGTCGTACTGGGCTAGCGATCTCGGCAAAAGGCCGAGACAAGTTGTGCAGCAGTGGCAGCTTTTGCTGACAGACCCGGGTTTGCCGGTAGAACGAATAGCGAGCTGTCCCGATGTTTTATCGATAGCGACCCGAAGGGTAGCCTCCACTAAAAAAGTCAAAGAACCCGAAAAATTTCTGGTTGATAAAAAAGAGTCAATTGAGAAAAACTTAGACACATACTTAATCAAACTGTAAGACATAAGTCTGAAAAAAATTGAGTCTGATTCTTCCGTTAGCTACTGAAAGCCCCGAACCTGAGAAGATACCAATAAAAAGGGTACGTTGAATAAAGGACATACAAGCCCCTTGTGGGAGGGCTACCTGTGTCCGGTTCGCCTGCCTCAACAGCCCGTTTTTGAATACGGACAAAAGGCTTTCCTCTGCCGCGTGGTGACAGTACCCACACGCCAGTCAATCATGGTCTTTTACAAGACCCCAGCAACCTTTACCATGGATGACGCAAGCGGAAGAAAATGGCTCGCGCATCGCCCGAATGCTCCGGTGACAAAGCCGGAGTGAGTTTCCTATGACAAGGCAGCAGGGTTGTCAATCCGCTGCAATACTGCAAAAAATAAGGGTGTTTTTTAAAAACCAAATAAAAAATAATTTTATTTACAAAAAAATACAAATTAATTAGATTCATAAAAACCTAACAACCGAAACATATCGAACAAACATTTGTTCGTAATATAAAATACCATATATTTGTACCGCTTTATGTAGCGAAAGCTGGGTGTGCCCCCCGGCTTTAGGCCGGGGTCGCGCTATCCACTCATAGTCCGCCCTGTCAAGGCCAAGGCGGCCACCCGTTCTATCGCTCACACAAGCAGTCTGAAAACCGCATACGATTCGTGATATGAGAGAAGATACCGTTAAAATGGAGGCCGAGTTTCAGGCTCGCATTGATGCTGATGAACGCATCGAGCCGAAGGACTGGATGCCGAGTGCGTACCGCAAAAAACGCTGATTCGGCAGATTTCCCAACACGCTCACAGCGAAATAGTAGGTATGTTGCCCGAGGGCAATTGGATTACCCGCGCCCCTAACCTGCGTCGGAAGGTAGCTCTTTTAGCTAAGGTTCAGGATGAAGCGGGGCACGGCTTATACTTGTATAGTGCTTGTGAAACATTAGGTATCGACCGCGAAACGCTGTTGGAACAATTGCATAGCGGCCAGGCCAAATACAGCAGTATTTTCAATTATCCGGCCAATAGTTGGTGGCATGGGTGCTATTGGCTGGCTGGTGGATGGTGCCGCCATTATGAACCAAGTGGCGTTATGCCGCACGTCTTGGGCATACGCCCGCGCCATGGTGCGCATCTGCAAAAGGAGGCACGTCAAGGTATGAAATCATGCTTACCTTAGCGAATGGTACGCCTCAGCAAAAAGCGATGGCCAGGATGCCCTCAACCGCTGGTGGTGGCCAGCGCTGATGATGTTGGCCAGCGATAAGACTCCCCGCATACAGCGCAATCTATGGCATGGCGCATCAAGCGTTTTACCAATGACGAACTGCGCCAACGTTTTGTAGATGCTACCGTTCCTCAAGCACACTCATCGGCCTTACGATTCCCGACCCACAGTTGGCATGGAACGAAGAACGGCAATCTTATGATTTCGGCGAAATCGACTGGGAAGAGTTCAAACGTGTAGTAGCTGGCAATGGCCCTGCAATCGCCAGCGGATGAAAGCACGTATCAAAGCACACGAAGGTGTCTGGGTGCGAGAGGCAGCTTTGGCGTATGCAGAAAAACGAAGCCAACGCGAGAAGGCTCAACAAAAGCAAACGGCGTAACTCATTGCATTTTCAATGCCTTAGTAATTTGACGGAAATAAACTGTTCAATTTTTTTAGGCGATTCGCAAATATTTTCACATAATTTCTCCCGATAGCTATCGGGATCAATTATTTAGAAAATTTTTCCGAATCAAAAATTGAACAGTTTATTTTTATCCCGTCCCTTATACCTCGTATTGAATCGATTATATAATTTTTAAGTCTAAAATAACTTCCATGAAAACTTGGCCCCTCTGGGAAGTATTTATCCGCAGTAAAAACGGTCTCAGCCACAAGCACGTAGGAAGTCTCCATGCTGCCGATGCTCAAATGGCTTTGGAAAACGCCCGCGATGTCTATACCCGTCGCAATGAAGGTGTCAGCATTTGGGTAGTAGAAAGCAACCATATCACCGCTTCCGATCCTGGCCAAAGCGAGGCTTTTTTTGAACCCGCCCAAGATAAAGTCTATCGACACCCCACTTTCTACGACTTACCAGATGAAATAAAACACATGTAATCCCCTTCCCTAGAAAAAGAATGGGGGGTTCTTTTAATTAGGAAATACTTTGAATAAAAAACAGAAGTATTTCCATCGAGCATTCTCACCTCCTAATATTCCTATATTCCTAGTCCCCCCACACACATTATCAGAAGCAGGGTTTTCAGAATGGTAGAATTTACAGCATTTTGGTTATTGAGTAACTTCCAAATTCGTCCAACTATATAAATCCAAATCAAACAACATCCCACCTTCACACACACCACCTTTAGCACTCCCGATAGCTATCGTGATAGCACATTTATCACCTTTAGCACATTTATCACTCCAACAACCCCAACTCCTGCTCCATAGCCTTTAGGCGTTCGCGTTTTTCTACTACAGAAGGCGCAGCGGCACGCTCGGTACAATCTTTTAACGAACACCTTTCGCAGGTCATATTAACAACCCGCGTTTGAATAGCAGGATCGTCAAGCCACTGAATCGAACGGCGAACCTCATCATCAATCAGTAAGCCGATGGAAACACTTACATTATGGCGCTGTGCAGACACCCTTAAATCGGCAGCAGTTCCTATCATGCCAGAGCGTGCGAGTGTAATGACAAGGTACTCGTCCTCTGTGTCGTAATACTTAGACCGTTGTGCTCTTACAATGGTGCTGACGTATTTACCCTCCCGCTGCATCGCATCCAGATCGTGAAGAAGAGACAAACTCACCCACCTACGGCAGTAATGCTCGAGCAACGCATTAGAATGAGGGCGATGTGGTTTAGCCAAATGCAGTTCCCTATCCACTTCAAAACGGTCGTTGGCTGGGTCGTGTAATACGCGCAGGAAAAACAGCTTAGGCATATTGAAGAACCGAGGCAGCACATTCGTCAGTCGGTGATAGAACATCTCAGGAGTAGCATCGAATTGGTTCATCACGCGAATGAATCCCTCTCCATCCCAGCGTTCACTTGCGAAAAATTGCTGGATGGAAGCCACAAAAGGCTCAAGGGGAATATGCAGCGCCACCGAGAAGTAGGTAGCAAAAGCATGGTTCAGTACTTCCTGAAAGTTTTTACCGCGCAGCAAACTTGATGTATTAGCACGTTCCTTCAGTTCTAAGAAGTGGAAGCCAATTTCTTTACCGTACTGAAAAGATGCTTGAATAGGAGTTAGTTGTTTTCTTAACAGCAGGGTTCGCTGGCTAGGCAGGTAAACAGACCTCAAGCCCTGAAGATTGGGATAGGCATCTAACCCTTCTGCATCAATATGATACTCGTATTCTTTTATCAAAACATCCTTTAACTTATCGGGAAAAAAGGGACGCTTTTGCCCTAAGTTATATCGCTCTACCAAAGCGTCAACAGCGTCTTCTATATGTTGGAAATAATTGAAATTCAATTCTAAATACGCGCGAAGTGCCGCAAAATAGAAATTCTCTTCTCGCAAAGCATACGAGCGGGAAATATCCAATAATGCTGAAATAAAAGCCCCTACCCTCAATGGTGCTGAAGCTATAATTTCTGCTACCTTTCCCAGTTCTATGCCGAACATATCCAAGGGAAGTTCATTCAAAAAATTGGACTGCAATAACTCTGCTACAGGTGCCAACTGAGGATCCATCTCCAAACTCAACAGGGTTGATTCTTTGGTTTTCAGCACCTTGGCTAATACACTAACTTTATCTCCTTTAGGAAACTTCTTACCTTTTTCTATTTCATTTAGATACGAAACAGACATACCCGTAGCGGCTGCCATTTCTGCAAAGCTCAATCCGACTTCTTGCCGGAGTTGTTTGATTTTTAATCCAAAAATTATTCGCTGATACTGTATTTTCCCATTCATCATGTGGCAAAAATAGATGAATTAAGCGAAAATTCGCTAAAATCTGTGATTTTTTATTCACAAGCCAACTCTTCCTGTCTTTACTCATTAGACTTGTTCTAAATAAGAACGGTGATATAAATCACATACAACCATAGTTGGGTTAAAAAACTTATACACTTAAATTTGTGGCCGCTGGGGAAAAGATCTACCTTTCGATCTATCCAAAGTAACATTTTCTTACTTCGGCACGGATACAGAAATATTAACTATCAAAATACGTACGAAAAACTCGAAACATGAAATGGTTTAATAAATTCATCACTTCTTCCATCGGGCAGAAATTGGTAATGAGCCTTACAGGTTTATTCCTAATCATGTTCCTAGTGGTACACCTGCTTGGCAACCTCCAGTTGCTAGCAAACGATGGGGGCGAAAGCTTCAATCTTTACGCCAAGTTTATGACCTCCAATCCGCTTATCAAAATGCTTTCTTATGGTCTGTACGCATTTATCCTGCTGCATGCCGTCCAAGGCATACTGCTAGTTCGTAAGAACAGGGCTGCTCGCGGAGGTGAGCGCTATGCCGTCCAAGTCACCCGTGCGGTGAACACGAATGGTTTTATCGCCAAGAATATGGGACCTATTGGTATTATCGTGCTGATTTTCATCCTCTTGCACATGTACCAATTCTGGCTTCAAATGAAAATGGGTGCTGTACACATGGTTTCTTACAATGATGTACAGGTGAAAGACCTCTATACTTTGGTAGCACAGGCTTTTGCAAACCCACTCTACGTGGTAATTTATGTTGTGAGCATGATTGTCATCGCGCTGCACTTGTGGCATGGATTTCAAAGTGCCTTCCAGACATTGGGGCTTAACCACCCCAAATACACACCACTCATCAGGGGATTGGGCAAGATGTACTCCATCCTTGTGCCATTGGCTTATGCACTTATCCCCATCTTGATGTTTTTGAACAAATAGTCATTTTAGCAAAATCAAAACGCAACATATATGAAACTCGATGGCAAAGTACCTCCCGGCCCACTAGCTGAAAAATGGACGCAGTACCGCTCCACGATGCCGTTGGTGGCACCCAATAATAAAAGGCGTATCGACATTATCGTAGTAGGCACAGGTCTGGCAGGTAGTGCAGCTGCTGCTACGCTGGGCGAATTGGGCTACAACGTAAAAGTCTTCACCTTCCACGACAGTCCACGCAGGGCACACTCGATAGCCGCTCAGGGCGGTATCAACGCCGCTAAGAACTACCAGAACGACGGCGATAGTGTTTACCGCCTTTTCTACGACACCATCAAAGGTGGCGACTACCGCGCTCGCGAAGCCAATGTTCACCGCTTGGCAGAAGTGAGCCGTAATATCATTGACCAAGCCGTAGCGCAAGGGGTACCTTTCGCACGTGAATACGGCGGCTTGTTGGCCAATCGCTCTTTTGGTGGGGTTCAAGTGAGCCGTACCTTTTATGCTCGCGGCCAAACTGGACAGCAGTTGCTCATTGGTGCCTATCAATCACTCAGCCGCCAAGTATCCTTGGGTAATGTGCAGTTGCTCAACCGCCACGAAATGCTTGATTTAGTATTGGTGGACGGCAAAGCACGCGGCATCATTGCTCGCAACCTCATCACTGGCGAGTTGGAACGCCATGCCGCCCACGCCGTTGTACTAGCAACAGGTGGCTACGGCAACGTTTTCTACCTGAGCACCAACGCCATGATGTGTAATGTAACTGCTGCTTGGCGTTCCGTGCGCCGTGGCGCACTAATGGCCAACCCTTGCTTTACGCAAATCCACCCTACTTGTATCCCCGTATCTGGCGATTATCAGAGCAAATTGACGCTCATGTCTGAATCGCTGCGCAACGACGGACGCGTTTGGGTACCTAAGAAGCAGGAAGATGCCAAGGCCATTCGGGAAGGAAGCAAAAAAGGTACCGATATCCCTGAACAAGACCGCGACTACTTCCTGGAACGCCGATACCCCGCTTTCGGGAACTTAGTGCCTCGCGACGTAGCCAGCCGTGCTGCCAAAATGGCCTGCGATGAGGGCTTAGGGGTAGCTCCTACCGGGCTGGCTGTTTACCTCGACTTCGATGATGCCATTATGCGCTACGGGCGTTCTAAAGCAACCAACCAAGGTATAGAAAACCCATCCGATGCCTTAGTGCGCGAATTGGGCGAAGCGGTAGTCGCTGAAAAATATGGCAACCTCTTCGAGATGTATGAAAAAATAACCGGAGAGAATCCCTATAAATTGCCGATGAAAATTTACCCTGCCGTGCACTACACCATGGGCGGTATTTGGGTCGATTACAATTTGGAAACAAACGTCCCGGGCCTTTTTGCCACAGGGGAAGCCAACTTCTCCGACCACGGTGCCAACCGCCTCGGTGCTTCGGCACTCATGCAAGGTTTGGCCGACGGATACTTCGTACTACCTTACACCATCGGTGATTTCCTTAGCAAAGAGATTCGCACCCCCGTTTCGATGCCAACTCCGCCCCTTCATGGAAGCAGAGCAGGCAACCCGCAGCCGTATCGACCAACTGCTTGCTGTAAAAGGCAGCCAATCCGTAGAAAGTTTCCACCGCCGCTTGGGTAAAATCATGTGGGAATACTGCGGCATGTCTCGCTCAGAAGAAGGGTTGAAAAAAGGATTGGGTATGATTCGCGAATTGCAGGAGGAGTTTTACAAGGATGTGTTTGTTCCCGGGCATAACGACGAATACAACCCCGAATTGGAAAAAGCCCTTCGCGTAGCCGATTTCCTTGAATTAGGTGAACTGATGATGATTGATGCCATGGATCGCAATGAAAGCTGTGGTGGTCACTTCCGTGAAGAATACCAAACGCCAGAAGGGGAAGCACTCCGCCGCGATGCTGAATACACTTACGTATCCGCGTGGGAGTACAAAGGCCGTGGGCAAGAGCCTATTCTGCACAAAGAAGATTTGGTGTTTGAAAACGTGGAATTGAAAACCCGGTCTTACAAGTAAGGACTACAAAACAGAGAATCATGAAACTCACACTAAAAATATGGCGTCAATCTTCCCCCTCCGCCAAGGGAAAATTCGAGACTTACCAAATGGACAAGGTATCCGAACACATGTCTTTTTTGGAAATGCTCGATGTACTCAACGAAGATTTGGTACAAAAGAAAGAAGAGCCTGTTGTCTTTGAACACGACTGCCGCGAAGGTATCTGTGGTACTTGTAGCATGGTCATCAACGGGCATCCGCACGGGCCTATGCAGCGTACAACCGCCTGCCAGTTACACATGCGTCATTTCCATGATGGGGAAACGATCACTATTGAACCCTTCCGGGCGAAGGCATTCCCTGTGATGAAGGATTTAGCGGTTGATCGCTCCGCTTTCGACAAAATTATTCAAGCAGGAGGTTATGTCTCCGTCAATACGGGTCAGGCACAGGATGCGAATGCGATCCCTGTTGAAAAAGACCAAGCCTCCCAAGCGATGGATGCAGCAGAATGTATTGGCTGTGGTGGCTGTGTGGCAGCTTGCCCCAATGCATCTGCTATGCTCTTTGTTAGTGCCAAAGTAAGCCACCTCGCCTTGTTGCCACAAGGCGAAGTAGAAACAGCCCGCCGTGCACAACGTATGGTACAAGTCATGGACGAGGAAGGCTTCGGTATGTGTTCCAACATTACCGCCTGTGAAGCAGAATGCCCCAAAGGTATTTCTATTACCAATATTGCACGCCTCAATAGAGAATATCTTAGCAGTGGTATTGGCTATGATCATGAAGTGAAATAAATTCACTTCTCCTCCTCTGATCTAAGAGTATGTCTAAAATTCCCTCAATTGGCTGCAAGCAGCAAATTGAGCCCTGTTCTTCGTTGTATCCCGATAGCTATCGGGACGCCGATGCTTCCGGCATCGACTGCGCTTTTCGCCTCGAACAGAACTAAATTTGTTCGCTCTCGCTCAATCAGGGAAATTTAGACATACTCTAATCCCGGGTAAGAAGTATGTTTCTTATCCGGGATTTTTTTTCTACATTTCAGTAACAGCACAACGAATGAAATAAAGCTGCCCTCAAATGGCAACTTTATGACAATAGCCATCTTCAAAAGGAAAAACACACTCTTTTAGATGATATAATTCATCAAGGTAGGCATCCAAAAATATTCTCCCTCCCTACTCATCAGAGAAGCCAACGGTCGCAAACCTCACTAGTAGCTTTTCAATAAGACATATATTTGTCCGTATTCCTGATTTTGCTTTATCGAACAATAAATTACGTTTGCACCATTCAACAAAAAGAGCGTACTTTAAGGCTCGAACCAATGTATAATACCGTATGTCAAAAGCATCACTGGGAGAATTAATGACCATTAGGGATATCCTAATGGGAGAAATCATTGAGGAATACAACGAACGTTTTGTGGCTTTGGAAAAGCAACTGAAACAGCAGGAAGCAGATATGTTGGCCAAAGAAGCTGCATTACTGGAAAGAATTACCGCGCTGGAACAACTCCTTCACCAAAAAAACGAGGAACTCTCTACCCATTTCACCAAAAAAATGACCGACGACCGTCAGGCACTGGGAGCGATGCTACTCTCGGTAGGGCAGCAGTTGAAAGGATAATCGCATTGGCCAATGGGTATTACCAACGCAACCAAAGAACAGCAGCAACTGGCACGGCTCAGGGAGGCACTCCTCCATGAGGATAGGAAGGCGTTGGCACAACTCCAGCAAATATTAGACTCAGAGGAGGAAATTTCCAAACGAGTTGACCCCATCATAGAAGCTCATTTAGATACCTTCCGCCAGCATTTTCCAGACGCTTACATACGCGTAGTACAGAAAATCGTGGATCAGCGCATGACCCAAAAACAGGATGAGTTGATGAATATCCTGTACCCTCGCTTGGGGCTAATGATTCGCAAGTTCATCACAAATGAATTCCGCTTGCTGCGAGAGAAAATCGACCAGCAAATCAACCAATCTCCCATTTCCTTTCTATGGCGGCGTCGCAATAAAAACGCCGATCAGTTGCTACTAGAACTCAGCCCCTCTATGGTGGAAGAAGTGTATGTGATCAGCCACGAATCTGGTTTGCTATTAGGAAGTGCTTCTTCTGCGGTCACCGCCGATAAGGATATGATAGCAGGTATGCTAACAGCGATTAAGTCCTTTGCGGTAGATGCCTTTCGGCGAACAGATGAAGAACTTAGGGCTGTCCAATACGGTGGCTATGAAATCATGGTACAGAATTTTTACAACTACTACATAGCATTGGCCATTGCGGGTGTCATCAGCGAGCAAGAACGAGATGATCTGGCGCGCAAGATGCTGGAATTTGCGGCCAAAGAGCTATGCTATGACCTACAAGAACCGAATGCTGCGTTCTACGCCCGCCTGCAAACCCAATTGAAGAAGTACTTTATTGAACCGTACCAACAACCCCAATCATGATCAGTAAAAAAGTAGTAATTACCGGACACTTTGGTGTAGGCAAAACGTCACTTTTCAACAGGTTTCTCAGCAACACCTTCAACGAAAAATACTTGACGACCATTGGGGTAAGAGTCGATAAAAAGAGTGTCGTTGTTGAAGGTATGGAAATATCACTGGTGCTATGGGATTTGGCCGGAGAAGTATCCCAAGAAAAGGTGCCGCGTTCCTATTTCATGGGTGCGAGTGCTGTCATCTACGTCTTTGACCTCAGCAGGCCTGCCACCTTTAGCCGCGTTGAGGACGACCTTCAATACATAGCAACCGTTTTACCCGGCGTGCTAATCCGCAAAGTAGGTAATAAAAAAGACCTTGTTTCAGATGAAACGCTCAAGCATGTCTATGGGCAAACCCAGCCTCATTTCTTCACGAGTGCTCGTACTGGCGAAAATGTAGAAGAACTTTTTATGGGCATCGCTAAGGTGTTGATTGAGCCATATATGATTGAATAAGTGTGCGAACTGCGCAGCAGGGAGCACGCCGTATCGGCCTTAGCCGATACGGAAGCGGCAGGGGTAGTAGGGAGCTTGCCGACCGGATGACCCGATGCCCGCCCCTGGCTTTGCCGGGGCTAGGCAGCCGCCATGAAACAATAAACGTGCCTTGGTTCTATACACCTTTTTCTAAAAAATTTGCACCTACTCCATCATTTTGCCTCATGCAATAGCGGATCAACGATTCATCTGTGCGTGGATGGCAGCAATACCGACCATATCTACGATCTCGCGAACAGACGCACCAATTTGCAATACGTGAATCGGTTTTTTCATACCCAGCATGATAGGGCCGATGATACCCATATTGTTCACGTCAGCTAAAAGATTGTAAGCGATGTTGGCTGCCGAGAGGTTGGGAAAAATCAAGGTATTGGCTCTGTGTTCCCCTAGCTTTGAGAAGGGGTAAAACTGTTGCCTCAATTCAGGGTTGAGGGCCATGTGTGCCTGCATTTCTCCATCTACGATCCAATCGGGGTGGCGCTTGTGCAAGATGGCGGTTGCCTCGCGCATGAGTAGTGCCGACTCACCGTTGGCTACCGAACCAAAGCTGGAATAAGTGAGTAAGGCAATTTTGGGTACGATATTAAAAGTCTCCACCTGCTCAGCTACCAGCTCTGTTATGTCGGCTATATCGGATGCGGTGAGATGGTGGTTAATCGTGGTATCGGCCAAAAAGAGTGGGCCTTGACGAGTCAGCAAGATATGCGTACTGGCCACTTTTTTCACCCCTTCGCGAGGGCCAACAATGTGAAGGGCAGGCCGCACCGTATTAGGATACTTGCGTGTGAGGCCACTGATCATGGCATCTGCTGCACCCGTTTCTACCATCATACAGCCGTAGTGGTTTTTGCCTACCATTGCCTCACGGGCTTCCAATAGGGTGACACCTTTGCGCTTGCGCTTTTCGGCAAACAACTCGACGTATTGATGCAAAGTAGCCATTTCTTCTTCGTTAGCTGGATTTTTGGGATCGATCACGGGCGTATCGGGGTGCAATCGAATGGAATGGTCTTCAACCAACTGGCGGATATAATCGCGGTTGCCCAACAGTATAGGATGAGCAATGCGCTCCTCTTGCACAATCTGAGCAGCCTTTAACACGGTGATGTTTTCTGCATCCGCAAAAACAACTTTCTTCACATCCTGCTTGGCCTTCGTTTCGATCACCTTCGAGAGGGTTTTATCCTGCCCCAAGCGCTTATCCAACTCCAACTTATAAGCATCCCAATCCTGAATAGGAGAAGCCGCTACCCCCGCATCCATAGCCGCTTTCGCTACGGCAGGTGCTACGGTAGTGATAAGCCGTGGATCTACGGGTTTAGGTATGATATAATCTCTACCAAACGACAATTCCGTATTGCCATAGGCCAATGTCACAATTTCGGGTACGGGTTTCTTGGCCAAATCCGCTAAGGCGCGTACCGCAGCGAGTTTCATTTCCTCATTGATCTCAGAAGCACGAACATCCAAGGCACCTCTGAAGATAAAAGGAAAGCCCAACACGTTGTTCACTTGATTGGGATAATCCGACCTGCCCGTGGCCATGATACAATCGGGGCGTGCCTCGGTCGCATCTTCGTAGCTAATCTCAGGCGTTGGGTTTGCCATAGCGAAGATGACTGGATCAGGTGCCATCCCTTTTAGCATTTCCTTATTGAGTACATTGCCTTTAGACAGACCAATAAAAACATCCGCCCCTTTGAGTGCATCGGCTAAGGAGGTATCCGCAGGCAGGCGGTCGTTGATGAATTCGGATTTTTTCCGTCTAAATTAGTGCGGGAAGGGTGAATAAGCCCCTTGCTGTCAAACATAAAAACGTTCTCCTTCTTCGCACCAAGGGATACGTAGATGCGGGTGCAAGAAATGGCCGAAGCGCCCGCACCATTGACGACAATTTTGGCGTTTGCAATGCTTTTATCTACGAGTTCTAACGCATTGAGCAGCGCGGCACCACTGATGATGGCCGTGCCGTGCTGGTCGTCATGCATCACGGGAATGTTCAACTCTTTTTTCAAGCGTTCTTCAATCTCAAAACAAGCAGGAGCAGAAATATCTTCAAGGTTGACACCACCAAAAGTAGGTTCCAACAACTTTACTGTGCGTACAAACTCATCAACATCTTTGGTATCGAGTTCAATATCAAAACAATCGATGTCGGCATAAATCTTGAACAAAAGCCCTTTTCCTTCCATAACAGGCTTGCCAGCCTCCGGGCCAATATCGCCCAGCCCTAACACGGCCGTCCCGTTGCTGATAACAGCTACGAGGTTGCCTTTGGCTGTATATTTGTAAACATCCTCCTTATTGTCAGCTATTGCCAAGCAAGGCTCGGCCACCCCTGGCGAATATGCCAAAGATAGGTCACGTTGGTTGGCAGTCTCTTTAGTGGGGATAACTTCGATTTTCCCAGGTCGTCCTTTGGCGTGATAATGTAACGCCTCTTTTTTAATATCCATGTTGGTTTTATTTGATGGACAATTGGCAAGATTAACATCAAGCCCGCAAATATAGACAGTAGAGTTTATTAAAACGGATTTCGTATGAGACTAAAATATCTTTTTCCATCACTCATCGTCAAGGAACCATTTTCCTTAGCTAAGGCTAAGCAAAAGAACCCTTTTCTCGATTGATGAAAAAATCTTATTTAATCCTCTATACAAAACTCGCTTTAATAAACTCTAGTTTGTACAGAAGTGATGTGTAATAACGATCACTAGTTGATGCAAATGCATCGCATCGAAAGAACATTTTTTCCGATAAGCATACAGCTTCCAGCACTCAAACACCCGCAGTGTGGTAATTTCCAAAAAGTTTTTCACCAAAAACACGGTAATCCCCTCGTGCTTGCCTATCTTTGCGTGCGGTTAAGAACTTGGCTTACGAAAAAAAGTAACCGCAATATGGCATATAACTCGCTACCCCCCGCCATTCTGATGTTGGAAGATGGCACTGTTTTCCGGGGGCACGCAGCCGGAAAAATCGGCACTACTACAGGCGAAATCTGCTTCAATACCGGCATGACCGGCTATCAAGAAATTTTTACCGACCCCTCCTACTACGGCCAGATCATTGTGATGACCAATGCACACATTGGGAACTACGGTGCTAAAAACTCCGACACAGAGTCGGCAGCGGTTAAAATTGCGGGTATGGTTTGTAAAAACTATACTGTTCCCTACCACCGTCCAGTTGCCGACAGTTCTATACAAGATTACTTTGAGGAAGAAGGCGTTGTAGGCATCAGCGATGTGGATACGCGGGCTATCGTGCGTCATATTCGCAGCAAAGGTGCTATGAATGCCATCATCTCCAGTGAGGAATTGGACGAACAGAAATTAGCGGCTCTTTTGGCGAAAGCTCCTTCTATGGATGGGCTTGAGTTGGCCAGTACCGTCAGTACTAAAGAGCCTTATTTCTACGGGGATCCTGCTGCCACGTATAAGGTGGCCGCCTTGGATTTTGGCATGAAAACCAATATCCTTCGCAATTTTGCCGAAAGAGACTGCTACATTAAGGTATTCCCCGCGAAGACCCCCGTGGAAGATTTGGAGGCATTCCAACCCGATGGCTACTTCCTGAGCAATGGCCCTGGCGACCCCGCCCCTATGGACTATGCCGCCCAGACCACCAAAGCCATCCTGGCTAAAAACAAACCACTTTTCGGAATCTGCCTCGGCCACCAGATACTGGCACGCGCCTTGGATATTCCTACCTATAAAATGCACCACGGCCACCGAGGCATTAACCACCCCGTAAAAAATCTGGTGACCGGAAAGTGTGAAATTACCAGCCAGAACCACGGTTTTGGCGTTAGCCCTGCCGATATACATGCCAATGCAGACAAAGTAGAGGTGACACACGTCAACCTCAACGACCAAACCATCGAAGGCATACGCGTCAAAGGCAAACCTGCCTTTTCCGTACAGTATCACCCCGAAGCAAGCCCCGGCCCACACGATGCCCGCTACCTGTTCGACCAGTTCGTAGCATTTATGGCGGCCAATCGGCCTGCTGCTTCCTGATGATCAATGCCTGTTGCAGGGAATCAAAATATATTGGCGTTTTCAGTGGCGAATGACTCGGAAGCCGGCTGTAAACGCCAAGTATTTAATTTAATAACTCACAAAGAATCAATACAATGAGCAGTATTATTGACATTCGCGCCAGAGAAATCCTCGACTCCCGTGGCAATCCCACGGTTGAGGTGGAAGTTTTGACCGAAGATGGCGCTATCGGACGTGCTGCCGTGCCTTCGGGTGCCTCTACGGGTGCTTATGAGGCGGTAGAATTACGTGATAATGACAAGAGCCGCTTCCTTGGAAAAGGCGTTTTGCAGGCTTGCCGCAACGTGGAGGAAATCATAGCCGATGAACTGATTGGGGTAGATGTTTTCGAACAGCGCTATATCGACCAGCTCATGATTGAGATGGACGGCACCGACAATAAATCCAAGTTGGGTGCCAATGCTATGCTGGGTGTCAGCTTGGCAGTAGCTAAAGCAGCTTCTGAAACAGTGGGGCAACCTTTGTTCCGCTACCTTGGTGGCGTTAATGCGCACGTTATGCCAGTGCCTATGATGAACATCCTCAATGGCGGTTCTCATGCCGATAACAGCATCGACTTCCAAGAATTCATGATCATGCCTGTGGGTGCCGAGCAATTCTCCGAAGGGCTGCGTATGGGTGTAGAAGTTTTTCACCACCTCAAGAATGTACTCAAGAAAAAAGGCTACAGCACCAATGTAGGTGATGAAGGCGGGTTTGCCCCCAACATCAAGAGCAACAAGGAAGCCATTGAAACGGTACTCCAAGCCATTGAAGCCGCCGGCTACAAACCTGGCGTGGACATTATGATCGCGATGGATGCCGCTACTTCCGAGTTCTACTTGGAGGAAGAAAAACTTTACCACTTCCACAAATCATCCGGCGATAAACTCACCGGTGCAGACATGGTCGCCTATTGGGAAGAATGGGTAAACAACTACCCTATCCTCTCTATCGAAGACGGCCTGCATGAAGATGATTGGGACAACTGGAAGCTACTCACCGACCGCTTAGGTAGCAAAGTGCAATTGGTAGGAGACGACCTCTTTGTCACCAACACTAAGCGCCTACAACGCGGTATTGAAATGGGAGCAGCCAACAGCATCCTCATCAAAGTAAACCAAATTGGTACACTATCGGAAACCATTGATGCGGTACAGTTGGCCACACGCAACGGCTATACCAGCGTCATGAGCCACCGCTCTGGTGAAACAGAGGATACTTTCATTGCCGATTTGGCCGTAGCACTCAACACCGGCCAGATCAAAACCGGCTCTGCTTCCCGCTCCGACCGGATCGCTAAGTACAACCAGTTGCTGCGCATCGAAGAAGAGCTGTCGGATTCTGCTATTTATCCGGGTAAAGCCCTCTTGGGATAATTTTTCCGTTCATCGGTTAGATGCCCTATATTTGCCCTCAGCGTATATCTAAAGTTTCCTCAATTGACTAAGCGGCTAATTGAGAAACTTTTAGACCTACACTTAAATACTTGACAATGGATGACATACTCATTGGCTTGTGGAAAAAACTGCCACCTCCACTTCGCAACCGTTACTTTCTTGCATCGGTTTTGTTTGTGGCGTTCATGGTGTTTGTGGATCGCCACGACGTTCTCACCCAGATACGCTTACAACGCATGGTGAATCGCTTGGAGGACGACAGAGGATTTTACGAGGAGAAAATCAAGACTGCCGAAGCGGAACGCTTGGATATGCAAATCAATAAAGAGCGTTTTGCCCGCGAGCAGTACTTCATGCAGCGCAACAATGAGGATGTCTTCATCATCACAGAAGAGGACGGCGAAGAAACCAATTAAACAATCGATTCTAAATATTGCTTCATGTCTGTATTAGTCAATAAGGATTCCCGCATCATTGTGCAGGGTTTTACTGGAAAGGAAGGCACCTTCCACGCAACGCAAATGATTGAATATGGCACCAACGTAGTCGGTGGTGTGACACCGGGTAAAGGAGGTACTACCCACCTCGAAAAGCCTGTTTTCGACACCGTTGCGGATGCTGTAAAAATCGCAGGTGCAGACACTTCCGTCATCTTTGTACCACCGCCATTCGCCGCAGATGCCATCATGGAAGCTGCTGAAGCGGGCATCAAAGTCATCATTTGTATCACGGAAGGCATCCCCGTACAAGATATGGTGAAAGCCAAAGCATATATCGAGGATTTCGATTGCCGACTGATAGGCCCTAACTGCCCAGGCATCATCACCCCAGGTGAAGCCAAGTGCGGCATTATGCCAGGCTTCATCCACCGCCCGGGTCGCATAGGCATCGTCAGTCGCTCTGGTACGCTCACCTACGAAGCAGTAGATCAGGTCACCAAAGCTGGCATGGGTCAAAGCACCTGTATCGGTATCGGCGGCGACCCCATCATTG
Organism: Saprospiraceae bacterium; assembly: GCA_041392765.1. Classification (GTDB taxonomy): domain Bacteria; phylum Bacteroidota; class Bacteroidia; order Chitinophagales; family Saprospiraceae; genus Lewinella. The sequence goes on along the minus strand of JAWKLL010000049.1, from coordinate 10,135 downwards.
GCACCACCACCAAAGATGCCGTAGAATTGTTGATGAACGACCCCGATACGGACGGCATCATCATGATCGGTGAAATTGGAGGCACCATGGAAGCCGAAGCTGCCGAGTACGTTAAAAACCACGGCACTAAGCCGGTAGTAGGGTTCATCGCTGGTCAAACAGCACCAAAAGGGCGTACAATGGGGCACGCAGGGGCTATCATCGGCGGCAAGGACGATACCGCCGAAGCCAAAATGGCCATCATGGAAGCCTGCGGCATCCACGTAGTGAGTTCACCCGCCGAGCTGGGTGCTACTATGCTGAAGGCGCTTAAAGGCTAATCTTTCTTCGCACACATATAGCCCTAAATCCCGAGCTGCTCACAGTGGTAGCTCGGGATTTTTTGTTTAGATGAGTGTCCCTTGCCTACTCCAATGTGAATGGTTACTTTGGGCGTGCCCCGGTGGCCAACGCGCATCACCACCCCCACAGGGTCGGGTGCCTCCGTGCTGACGGCCCTCCGGGCGGGGTCGCCACAGCGCCCCCCACTCCATCCCCCTCACGCGAAAGCATCGCGAAAGTCGGGCTATTCCTCAGGTTCAGTAAACCGTACTAACTCCAGGAAATTAATAGCATCTCCCACCTGTATATGTCCTCCTTCTACCACGCGGGCGCAAATTCCCCCATGCCCACGCATAGCATTATAGCCACCAGCACCCAAGTTTTCCTCCATACGCGAACATGGCTCACAAGGTCCCGTTGTTTCCAATACGACGTCCCCTATCTTGAAGCGAGCGTGTTGCAGCGCCAACAGATTGATGCCTTCTACTACAATATTGCGGCGCGTCAATAAAGGATCAATAGGTGCATCTTTACCTAGCATCCCTGCTACGGCTGTCAGGTGTTCCGCTTGTATGAGCGTTACTTGGCGATTGCCACTCTGGCCGCTGTAATGATCCCCCAACAAACCCACCCTAGTATTAACTTCCACCGACTCCACAGCCTGTAGGTCTTTTCGCCTTCCTGGACGTATGCCTATCCATTTTACTTTTCCTTGTTGCGGTAGCGTCTCGAACAACGCTCTGAGTGATGTTGCCATGTGTTATTTTTTTCCGTAAAGCTACAGGATTGATGTGAAATGGGGGGATAATTCCTTCCACATGTAGCGTAAATTATAGGTGGTAAGCCCCATAACGAAAGCTACACCGCCTGCGAAACCTTTCAGGTAAATCAGAGCCGTTATAATTGGACAAGTATCCCCCGAAATTAACAGGAAAGTGCCCTGTATCTATGGAATCAGCATATATGGACACATCAACACCTTGGATACAAACACCCAATGGACTTTCCTCACAAAGCCCTCCAACCGCAAAGTATCTTTCGCCAGCATGAGGTGATACTCCGTTGCAAATTCCGTCAGTTAAAGATTCGACTATACCTTCTGTAACCGACCAATACATCAGACTATCTTCAGCGCCTGGGTTTAATAGAAGATTAGGTGAAGCGATAGAGCTTCCCGTAGTAAAAAAAACAGGAGTTGTCCAGTCACTCCAATTGAGTTCTCTATCGCGATACCTAACTCTCCACCAGTAGGTCGAATTTTCATCCAGTCCCACTATTTTTTTCATCGGTCAGGTCATCCTCTGCTTGGGTATCTACATCGAAATACCAATTTTCAAAACTTTTCCAACTTTCGGCAACAGGAGCAGAAAGTCATTTTTTCCATAGTGGACACTTGCCAATGGCTTTGCCCATGCAGTGCCATCGCGTTTGTCGAAGTAAAGGCATTCGCATCCAACACAACACACTCAGGTGCAATTTCTTCGTTATTGGGAGAAATAGGGGTGGGTATATTGACGAACGAAGGCATCAATCTAAAGGTAACGCTATCGGTAAGCACGTTGGCTAAAATACCGTTTTGGTCTCCCCTACTAATTCTTTTGACAACTACCTTAGGTGATGTATCATTTGTAATTTCTACAGAAACAAATCCGTATTCATCCTGAGATATGGAAAACTCATCATAATCAAAGTTGGGAAACTCTCCCCAGTTATCAATTGCCCCACCAGCAGTTGCAACGTTAATCCAAAGATGTTTGTGATCTCTTGAATTTCCACGAGAGTATCCATGCGTATGCCCAAAAAAATGAATACTTGGCTTACCGCAATCTGTACTGAATTGCTCCAACCGCTCAATCACCTCTCCTGTATAACTAGATTCTCCAGGCGTCCATAGTTCAGATTTATGAGGATGGTGTAATTGTGCAAAAACGAAGTCTATGGAATCTGCATTACAAGTCATTTCAAGTACTCCTTCCAACCACTCCAACTGCTCTTGGTTATCAAAAGGGCTATTGGAGTCTAGCCCAATTATTCGAACATTTCCATAATCTTTGTGCCACCAATGCTCCTCAAAACCAGAGGTCCCATTTTCAGGCATTTTAAAATATTGGAAATAGTATGTTGAATTTTGTTCATGATTTCCAAGAACTGGATAAACGGGGACATGGCTAAACAAATCGTGGGAAGGGTCGAAAAAATGTTCTTTCCATTGAGTATAGTTTGACCCTGTAACTACTAAATCTCCCGGAATCATTACAAATGCCACGTTGTCAATCAACTCTCCACCAAACTCGCTATTTAAATAATCGATAATTCCATCATGTACGATTTCATTAAATTTGTTAGGAAATGAACCATCCCGCTGCATATCACTCATGGCAATGATTCTAAATGACTCCTGATCGGAAGCAAAAGGGGGAGTTTTGAAATTGTATATGCCCGAAATAGCATTACCTGTTCTGACGCGATAGTAATATTTAGTAAACCGCTCAAGATTATCCAATTTAACTTCGTGTATCATTGCCTCACCAACTGAATATTGAGCCGTACCGCTTGTCGTATTCCCAAGTGATACTGTTAGCCCCCATTCGACAACACTTTCCGATAACGAATCTGTTTCCCATAAAATGTAAATCGAATTAGGGGATGCATCCTGCAGATAGGGTTGTACTTTTATCGTTTGGGCGGATAAAAAGCCAAAGAATACAATAGTAAGTGACAAAAAAGCAGTTAACTTTTTCATGGTTTTATTTAGGAGATTGTTAATTTTACTGAGTTACTTACATTTAACACATATACACATTTAACACATATACACATTTAACACATATACACTTTTAACACATTCACCTTTGCTCCATCACCCAAATCAGCACAAAGCCCACCAGCATACAGGCCAAAACTGAAAGCAAGTGCGGCTGATTACCATAGAAAAAGTTGTCAGCTAGTAGTGCAAAATCGCCGGGTAGTACGCTTTTGGTCAGAAAAACCTGCTCTTCGCCGTGACTGTTGGTGCGTGTTTGTAGCACTTGTTGCCAAGGCCATACCTTATTCAGACTCCCCAGCATAAAGCCCGTCAGCGCAGCCAAGGTTGCATGGTGATAATGGTCGAACAACCATGACAATACCCGCGCAAAGGACAGCACCCCTACCAAACAGCCGGCACCAAACACTCCCAAAGTAACCAAAGCACCTAAATCGTGTTGCTCCAATACGCCTTCTTTCAATGTTTGGTGTAAAATAAATTGGTACATCCCCATCAACAAAAGCATAAAACTGCCAGACAAGCCCGGCAGCATCAGTGCCGATATGGCAATGACACCACTCACAAACACATATCCCAATGACTCGCTACCCTGTGCTGGTGTAGCCACCGTAACCCAATAGGCCAACGCTGTAGTCAATAATAGCAAAACGATATTCGATAGATTCCACTGGCACACCCGCTTACCTACATAAACAGCCGATGCTGCAATCAGGCCAAAAAAGAAACCCCAAACCTCCAACGGATAATGGTTTAGCAACCAAGCCATGCCCCAAACACCCCCCAAGATGCCCACTACCATCCCTCCAAAAAGCAGCACCAAAGTTGCCATCTATGGCACGCCACAGCCCTTGCAAGCGTCCCTGCCGCCAGCCTGTCAGCGCTTTAGCCCAAAACTGCGGATACTTTTTAGCAACCGTTCGTATATACCTGTGATAAAAGCGATGGTACCTCCTGACACGCCCGGTATTGTCTCCCAATACCCATCGCCATGCCTTTCCATATCAGTGATGGTTCAATTTGCTGCTTCATGGTGCAAAGGTACTCACTTTATAGTATGGGAAAAAATAGATTTCTATGCTAATCCATTACTTTCACGCCGGCAGTAGCAAGTATATGTTCATAATACGCCTCGTACTGCGGCAATACCTGATCCAGATCGAAGCGGAGAGCTTGTTCCGAGCGCGTTTTTTCGAAATTGAGCCAGCGTAGCATCATCAGAGAGTATCTGCAAGGCAAAGGTCGCCATTGCGTCAACGTCGCCCATATCCGCCAAAAAGCCTGTATAGCCATGAATGTTCACTTCAGGCAATCCTCCTACATTACTGGATACCACAGGCACCTCGCAGGCCATCGCTTCCAAAGCGGCCAATCCAAAGCTCTCACTGCAGAGGGCATCAGAAATAGGTCAGCCAAAGACAGTAATTCTTCAACGGCATCCTGCTTCCCCAAAAACGAATTTCTTCACAAAGCCCTAATTTTCGGCAAATACTTTCCATGTTGCGCCGCTCCGGGCCATCGCCTATCAATAGCAGCTTGCTCGGCAATTGTTGGTGTATCTTTTCAAAAACATAAATGACATCCTCCACCCTTTTTACTTTGCGAAAATTGCTGGTGTGGACGATGATACGCTCTCCCGCTGGCGCAATCGCTTTTTTAAAGTGCTCCTTATTGACCCTGCGAAAACGTTTGAAATCGATAAAATTATAAATGACCTCAATCTCACGATTGATCTTAAAAGCTATCCACGTTTGTTGACGCAAACTTTCCGATACCGCCGTCACCCCATCCGATTTATTGATAGAGAAAGCCACCACAGGCGCAAACTCTTTGTTGCTACCTACCAGCGTGATGTCCGTGCCGTGCAAGGTGGTAACAAAAGGCACATAGCGGCCTTCCGTCAAGAGAATTTGCTGCGCCATAAAGGCCACCGCCGCATGCGGAATAGCATAGTGAACATGGAGTATATCCAAATTAGCATACTTGACCACATCCACCAAATTTACTGGCCAAAGCTGTATCGTAAGGTGTATATTCAAAAAGCGGGTACTCCTCCGAACCCGTTCCTTCCCCATGGTAATAGATGTTTTCGTGAAAGTGTACCAACCGTGCAGGAGGCCGATACGTGATAAAATGTATTTCATGCCCCCGGCCAGCAAGGGCTATGCCCAGCTCAGTGGCCAACACCCCACTGCCCCCGTACGTTGGATAACAAACTATTCCGATTTTCATTGGTAAGTACTGGTTTCCTGCTTGTATAAGCGTATTTCATCCGCAAATTACTACTGCTGATGACTACAAAAGGGACGGAAAAAATATGTGATCCCATTTTTGGCTTGGCTTTATGCACTAAGCAAAGGAATACTTGCACAAAGCGTGTGTAAAAAAATGGGATCAATTATTTCCGTCAAATTACTAAGCATATATAATCATTTTAGAACGCAAATAGTTGCATCCCCCCCTTTTTCTCTTTATATAATCAGCTATAAACACAAATCCCCCTGATTTTGGAAACGCCAAAACCAGAGGGATTTGAAAGGATTGAAGTCTATTAATCTATTCGGTGACCACCAATTTTTGGGTAGCTACAGCTCCTGCTGCTTGTACGCGTACCAAATATACACCAGCAGGTAAGCCTGTTACGTCAACTGGTTGTGCAACGGACGTAGCATTTCTCCACCAATCGCCGGCCCAAACACGCTGCCCTAGCATATTCACCAAATCAATTTGCACATCAGCCGCCTCGCGCAACTGCACCCGTACCATCGCTTGATCGTGCGTAGGGTTGGGTGTAATAGCAAAGGAACTGAGAATAGTCGGCAAATCATTGACACCTACATTAACATCCACCGTGATCGTACGAACATCCGAACAACCAAACCGATCTGTAACAATCACAGTATAATTACCCGGTGTCAGATCCGTGCGTTCCGCTCCTTCTGTACCATCGTTCCATACAAAAGTAAAGGGCGCAATACCACTAGCAGGCGTTACCAAAATAGAGCCGTTTGCCTGACCGGGGTCGGCGTTCTGCACCTGAGCTTCCAATCCGAGGCCATCACAACGAGGCAGGTTGATATTATCAATATCCAACCAATAGTCGCCGGAACCCCAAATGCCCAAGATGCGCAACTTGATGTTTTCCCCTTCATACTCAGCTAAAGGTACTGCCACTGTACGGAAATTAGTAGCTGGTTCATGCTCCGTGCCCGGTTGTATGTAAACAGGTTCATACGTTTCCCCACAATCCGTTGATGCCAATACCGTCAAGGTGTCTGATACTTCCAATGTAGTAGGTACTGTCCCTGGTGACCAATTCACATAACGGTACTCAAAAAACAGCGTATCCGTAGCGCGAATACCACTCATCACTGGAAAATCTAATCTAAACTCATCGAAGGAAGAGAACAAGTTTGCCCCCATCACAAAGGTGGGGTTGTTGTGTGCATTGGGCGCAAAAATCTGGTTATCAAATGAAATATCAAAATAGCTGGCCAATACGCCCGTCTCAAAATCCTCAAAGAAAGGAGGAGCGTAGTTAGTCAGTACAATGGTAAGCGTATCATTTGCCAAATTACTGTCGTTCATCATTTCTGTCCACACCTGAATTGTATATTCTCCCGACATGGCAAAGTTGTAGTTCAAGTCAAATTCAAAGGTCTCGGTACTATCACGGCTGATAATGCCTGTGTAAAAGCCGTCTTGTGGTTGACTCACACCTGCCAATACCCCATTCACGCTATAATTGAGCGGGAAAAGCGATTGAGGCAGTGCTCCATAATTTGTTATTTCTACTCGGATAGGCTCTCCACTACTCAGACCACATTGATCGGAAGGGCTAACCAAACCACTGATACCAATATCATTAGCCCACAGCGTAGTAAACGTAAACAGCCCCCCAGATTAGCCGCTTCTGATCCGTCCTCACAGAAATAAGTGACATAGCAGTCGTACATCGTGTTTTCCTGCAATCCTGTCATAGTGACGATGTTATCATCGTCGTTAAACGTAGCACCACTACAGGCACAAACCCGTGGAATTTCATTGATGACTGCATTCCCACCCGTAATATTTGTCGTAATGACAACATCCATGGAAAGCACCAATATTGGCAACTGCAACGCTTTGGTTAAAAATAGGAGGACAAGGTGTACAATTAATCACCGCTTCCCAGCCAAACGTACCAAGAAAATCCGAATCCCAAGTAACCGTAAGACAACCATCAGTTGCAGTAGAAATAAACGCAGACGGCTCCTCAACGTCCAATTCAAAAGGTTCATCCGTACCAGTACCATTGAAAACACTGAGGTCATCACAGCAAAGCTCCACATCCACTGTCAAGAATTCTATCACCACGATCTCCTGGGGTATCTGGGCAGAAAGTCCAAATGTTAGTTTCATTGGTGCTTAGTTGCCATCATACCCTGAATCAAAGAACATATCTCCACATCCTGGGCTTGTTGTGAAGGAGAAAACTCTATCCAGTTGCTAGTTTCATTATCGAACCCACATTGCGCTCGCACGTAAAACACGTAGGTAGTACCTGACTCAACCTGTCCAAGTAAGGGGTTGTTAGTAGTGCCCACTACGGTTGGTACACCCGTAGGATCTTTCCTAAGGGTACAATCTCAAGATCCAAGCAGTAGCCGTTCCATTTTCAGTCCAAGAAAGATCTGCACCAGTATTGGTCACGTTACCGCAAGACCTGATGGGTTCGGGCAAGCAGGTGGAGGGGCACAGATAATGGCCGCCGCCCATTGCGCACGACTGAGCCATCTGAACTTGGAGTACAGTAAGGCAACCATCAGCAGCAGTGGATGAATGCTTCGGGCGCTTCCAAATCTCCTTCTAACAGTCCCCGCAGTGCCTGTGCCATTGAATATTCGTATCACATCGCAGCAAGTTTCTACATCCACTAGAGTAAACAACAAAGTGACCTCCCTGCTTCATCTGGGCAGAAAGTCCAAGTAGCCCTTCATTGGTGCTGTAGTTGCCATCAGGGCCACCTGAATCAAAGAACATATCTCCACATCCTGGGCTTGTTGTGAAGGAGAAAGGCCCTATCCAGTTGCTAGTTTCATTATCGAACCCACATTGCGCTCGCACGTAAAACACGTAGGTAGTACCTGACTCACCACCTGTCCAAGTATAGGGGTTGTTAGTAGTGCCCACTACGGTTGGTACACCCGTAGGATCTGTTCCTAAGGGTACAATCTCAAGATCCCAAGCAGTAGCCGTTCCATTTTCAGTCCAAGAAAGATCTGCACCAGTATTGGTCACGTTGGCCACCGCAAGACCTGATGGGTTCGGGCAAGCAGGTGGAGGGGCACAGATAATGGCCGCCGCCCATCCATTGCGCACGACTGAGCCATCTGAACTCCAAGTCACAGTAAGGCAACCATCAGCAGCAGTGGATGTGAATGCTTCGGGCGCTTCCAAATCTCCTTCTAACATAGTCCCCGCAGTGCCTGTGCCATTGAATATTCGTATCACATCGCAGCAAGTTTCTACATCCACTAGAGTAAACAACAAAGTAACGACCTCCCCTGCTTCATCTGGGCAGAAAGTCCAAGTAGCCACTTCACTGTTCTGGTATTGCCCATTAGCCCCACCCGAATCGTAGAAAATATCCCCACACGCGGGGTTGGTCGTAAAGGAAACAGGGCCTACCCAATTGGTAAACTCCCCTGCATTTTCGCAGTAGCCACGTACATACACATCATACTCGACACCTGAATCTCCATCAGCCCAAGAGAAGGGGTTGGAGGTCGTTCCTGTTACCGTAGGAACTCCCGTAGCAGCAGTTCCCGCAGGTACAATTTCCAAATCCCACATCATCACATTACCTACCTGTGCCCAGCCAATTGTCGCACCGGAAGAAGTAGCATCGGTGACGGTAAGCATCGTCGGATTCGGGCAAGGCGGTGCTGGCGCACAAGAAATCAGTGCTTCCCAGCCATTTCTTACCACCGAGCCATCGGAATCCCAAGTAACCGTAAGGCAACCATCCGAAGCGGAAGAAGTAAAAGAGGCAGGTGCCTGCAAATCCAACTCCAGAGGACTACTGGTTCCTGTGCCGTTGAAAATTTGAAGGTTATCGCAGCAATTTTCTAAATCCACCAACGTAAAATTGAGTGTTACTAAATCGCCAGGGTTATCTGGGCAAAAAGTCCAAGTGGCCAATTCGTTGTTTTGGTACTGACCATTAGCACCACCCGAGTCATAGAAAATATCCCCACAGGCGGGGTTGGTTGTAAAGGAAACGGGGCCTACCCAGTTGGTAAATTCTCCTGCATTTTCGCAGTAGCCACGAACGTACACATCGTACTCAGTACCTGATGTGCCATCAGCCCAAGTAAAGGGGACTGTGGTAGTTCCTGTTACCGTAGGAACTCCCGTAGCAGCCGTACCAGCGGGTACTATCTCCAAATCCCACATCATCACACTCCCTACCTGCGCCCAGCCGATGGTTGCTCCCGAAGCAGTAACGTTGGTAGCAGTCAGGAGCGTAGGGTTCGGACAAGGCGGTGGCGGTGCACAAGTCACCTCACACTCCCAACCATTACCTGTTACTGAAAAATCAGAACTCCAAGTGACCGTCAAACAACCATCAGCCGCCGTAGAAGTAAACGACTCTGGCGCTTCCAAATCCGTATTCAAGGGGTTGGAGGTGTCCGATCCATTGAATACCATGAGGTCGTCGCAGCATAATTCTAGCTGCACAGAAGTGAAATTCAGCGTGACTAGGTCGCCAGGGTTATCCGGGCAGAAAGTCCAAGAGTTAAATTCACTATTCTGGTACTGCCCGTTGGCACCACCTGAATCATAAAATGTGTCTCCGCAGTTGGTTTGTGCTTGTAGCGCCCCTACAGAAAAAATCCATAGCGCAAAAAAAGATAACGTAGATTTCCAGCCCATGTAGCGTATATTTTTTGTGGCAGAATGTTGCTGTTAACAATGGATAGCGTGGCCAAAAGTACAAAACCGTTTCAATGGCTTCACCAATCCAGTGATAAAGTTAGCTAAAATAATAAAAATGCCACCTTTATT
>JAWKLL010000048.1:0-36591 GCA_041392765.1 Saprospiraceae bacterium | reverse complement strand
CTTTCCCTCCGTATGCCCACTGTCTGAGCAAAATTTTATACAAAAAAATAGCGATATTCTGCTACCGTGTTAAAAAAAACCTTATATTTGGCAAATTACACAATTACCCATACATCCTAAGGCGAAACGGCCGATATTTCGACAGGTTGTCTTCCTATATGAACCCATCGCTAAAAGCCCGTCATTAGTCTGTACATCTTCGCTTATGTTATTACCTATCCAACAGCTCCGGTATGTCCAGAGCATTGCCCACGAAGGCAAAGTGGTCGTATTTGCCACCGTCGAATCTCAGGATATCGACCCGCACACCAGAACACCATTCACCTTCGGAAAAATCTATTACACCATCCGCCAAGACGGCTTCGAGGACAATAACGACAAAACCGCCATGGTGGGCTGGAAGCACTGGACGCTGCTGCCCTTCATCGACGAAAAGCCCGACCCATCGGTGGCTGACAAAGACGCGGAAAATAGGTTTCTCATCCGTTCATTGTACGAGCGTACAGCCAGCATCGGCAGCGTATCGCAGGTGCAGGTGGTTTCTCACAATGGGCATCTGTATGTGTTCCGCACACACCGCCATAACGGCCACCTTCTGGCCAACCGATACATCCTCAATGGACTGACCAACGAATTGCTGCCCGCACTCGAAGTCCGCTACAAGCGCAGCCGCCAACGCTACACGGCCAGTACCAAGATGAAGGTCGTCAATGGCAAACTACAAGGCATCGACTCGCTCGACTTCCGCGATGCTAACGATACGCCTTTCTTGGAGCCTACTCGCCAATTCAGCTTCCTGACCACCCAGCCCCACCGGCAGTTCGCGGCTATGGTGCTGCCCACCACAGACAAGGACACTTTCCGCTGGCACTTCTTCCTTCAGCAACACGATGCTCATTTGGGAGACTATTTGCAAAGCACCGCCATACGAAGCGATGCCAATGGGCAGTTTATCCTAGAAGACCAGCTCGTCATCGATCCCGTCGCTCGCGAAGGTGACACCCCCGTGGTGCGCTCGCTGCCCGGCCTCGTCAACCGCCGATGGCTTCTGCATTGGGATCGCCGCCTTGGCATGGGGCTAGCCGCTACATCGTTCAACATCCAAGTGGAACAGGCCACCAAGAGCGGGCCTCAACTCCTGAAAGGCGACACCAAGGTACTCATCAGCTTCAATACGGACAATGCCCAGATCGGTGCTCTCAGCTTCGGTGTCAGTACCGATGGTTTGCTGGCCTTGCTGGACAATCAAGCCAATGACCTAAAGGAAATGCGGCCCGCCACGCGCAAAAACATCTTCCTACCACTCAACCACTTGGAACAAGTCAGAGCCATCGGGCGGGTAGAGGATTTGCCAAAAGGCCGCATCGTGAAAATGGAACGCGGCGACGAAGACCGCATCATCATACACACCGACGCGCCTCACACGCTGGAACACTTCGACCAGATTGCTATCCGTAATACCGATATTTACAATGGAAATTATCACATCGTAGAACGCACGGACAACACCTTTTCCGTGAACGGACAGTGGCAGGCAGAAGCCCTCGGCGACTGGGAGTTGGTGCCTGCTGACGCGACAACTGGCCTAGCCTACGACGGACTCATCACAGGCATCAGCCGGGAAGAGGGACGCTTGGTCTTTACCACTGCCTTGGAGCATGGGTTGCAAACCAACTTGGAAGTCCTCATCAAAAATCATGCGGCACTGTTGGGCGATTTCGAGGTAACACCCCTCAGCGATACTTCCTTTGCATTGTCCACAACGTGGGAACCCTTTGAGGTGGTGAACTTATTTTTAGAGGCAAGCAAGCGCAAAGGGATTGTTTTCGATGGGTTTGGCGAGGCCATCCGAGTAGAGGATGTTCCCATTCCGCCCCCGAGCGGCGGATGCCTTTTGCACATTCCCTCTCTTGTTGGGTCAAGTTATTCTCCCTCAAGAAGCAGCAGCGGCAGTTGCTCATTGGCGATGAGAATGCCGTCACGCAACTGTACATCGATCAAGGAAGACCCCACTTCAGCCTTTCCTTGCCCGAAGGTATCTATACGTGCAGCGGCACCGAAGAACTGCCTGCCGACACCTGGCTCAACCTGGCAGCCACCGTCGAGCGCCCTTCCCCCTTCGCGACACCGCAACTGCACCTGTTCCTGAATGGCGAACAGTTGCAGGCCTCTACCCAGTTGCGTGCGCATCCATACTATCAATTTGACCTCCTCACCGATCAGGGTTACACCTTCGATGGAAAAAAGAGCTACGCCCAATTCGTTCTCACCCACAACCAACATCCTGGTGGCAGCTTCACAATGGAGATGTGGGTCAAGCCCGAAAAACTCAACGCCAACCAGTCCCTTTGGCACAAAGATGCCAAAACCAATGGTGTATTGACCTTGCTACAAGGAGGGCGGCTGCGGCTCGAACTAGGGACGTTCAACCACGATGGCAGCTTGGGTAGGAACACCGTGGAATCAGAAAACGCACTGGCAAGCAAAGAATGGAACTATCTAGCCGTTACCGTACATTTTTCGGGCCGACAAACGCCCTTGGTGCAGTTCATCATCAACGATACGATAGAGGCCCCCATCCTTCTGCCCCAAGCCGAGAGCTTGCGCTGGGACGAAGGCCTACACATCTTGGGCAGAAGCCCGTTAAAGATTGGCAGGAGAACCCCCTACTTCCAAGGCCAGATGGCCGCCTTCCGAATATGGAAGGGCATCCGCCAACCGCTGGATCTGCTCAGCAGCAAGCGGATACCACAGCCGGAAGGACTCAAGGAAATGCTGGTGGATCAGTTCACCTGGCCCGATTACGCCTTTGACCCTGAAGGAGAAGGCGGCGACTGGCCCTCACCTGGGGAAATCGTCCTGCATCCAAGCGTCGTCCGCAGCGACACCCCCCAATGGAGTCTGCACGGGGGGATGGAGCAGGCGCAGGAACTGTACCTGTCATACCAATACGTACCTTGGCGCGGACACTTCCACCTAGGAGGATGGGCGCCTGCGTCCGCTGCGCGCTTCTTGCACCACCAATATATGGTGCTGCCCAAAGGGAAGACATTGGATTTGGATCCCGCCCATCAAAGTTTCACCTGCGAAATGTGGGTAAAAACGCGCACAGGAGGAGGACTGTGGCAGTTCGCCGCGCCTGACCACCAAACATCGGCCCTATCGCTGCGCCTATCCGACGGAAAGTTGTTGTTGGACATGGGACCACAGGACGGCGTACAGCACATCCCCCTTCCGCAGTTGTTCGACGACCAATGGCACTTGCTCAGCCTCCGCTTCGACCGCAGCTACTCCCAATCCGATGATGCCATCGTATGGCTATCAGTGGACGGACAGGATGCAGGGGTCGCCTTGGCCAATGGCTCTGCGGATACGAAGGATGCCCTGTTCATCATCGGCAACGCGCCCGATGTGCTGGGCACGGAATCGGACATCCAATTGCGCGACTTTACTTTTTGGAACTACCTGCGCAGTCCGGCACAGATAGCTGCCGCCCGGCATCACCGCCCCGCAGGCACCGAGTACGGTTTGGTGGCGCACTGGCCACTGGACACCATCGCTGGCGATGATAGCAGCAAAAAGCGCTACCAACTAGCCCCCGTCAACGCACCCGTCTTAGTATCTTGCCCAGGCAGACTAGGTACATCAGTAGATGAGTCGCTATCCGGCATATTAGCGGAAGTGCGCCTGTGGGACATCGCGCAATCCCAAGCAGCCATCCGACAAACCTTGTTCCTGCCCCTCGACGGCAAAGAATACGGGTTGACGGGATACTGGCGGCTGGGGGCTATTTGGGAAGAAGACCGCCGCGTGACGGATTTTTCGGCCTTTGGCAACGACGGGCTGCTATACGGCGACTTGTACCTCAGTCCTGACACCTTACCGCGTCGCATCGGCACCACGGCGAACAGCCCGCTGGCCACGGCTTATCGCAATGACGACTTGGTGGCTGTCAGCGAGCGGGCAGTATATGAAGCTACCTTTGAGTACCGACTACTCAAGGCTGACAACAAACCTATCACCACAGCCACGGCATTGAAAAACGCTTTTGCGTTCGAACTGCGGGGAAAAACGAGCCGAACCGCCTTGGATTGGATAGAACACAACGTGTTCGCACCGCAAATCATTAGCGAAATCATAGGTATTCCTGTATCCAATACGGCGCGTACTTCCGACAAGGACTACAGCTGGTACAAGGCCACCTGCCGATTCGTTGTCCCTGATGGGGTACGGCTATTCCGCGTCATGGGGCTGCAAAACGTGGCGGGTAATTGGGAACGTATGGAAATCCGAAAGCATCATCTCATCCATATCAGCGACGCCATAACACAAACCACCTATTCCGACAACATTGACACTTTAGAAACGCTGGTTGGCGACATCCCTAGTCCGGACATCCACACCGCCACCCAGCAGATGAATGCTCAAATGGTGGTGGCCAAGCGCAAACGAATCAGCCAGCTGGACGAGCTGATCCAGCTGGCACAGGGCGAAGCCAACGCCCTGACCCAACAACTGACCCGCGCCAAACAGGAGTGGTCCAATGCGCATGGTATTTTGAAGCACTGCCAACAGCAATACAACGCGCTAGCGAACAACCCTTACAACTACTATTGGCGCATCAAAGCCAAGCACAGCGGCAAGTACTTGGCATTGCCACGGTCGGGGCTTCGTACCATGACGCTCAAAGCCAACACTAACAGCCGATTGATCGACTATGCCCCAGGGTCGGAAGTCACCCAGCAGTCCATACCGCAGGCGCATCAAATGGATTTTGTCATCGAACGTGTCAACGATAGGCAGTTCCGATTGCGCGTAGGCAATAGCTCGTTCTACTTAGCCGGCTTTCGAGAAATAACGACACAAATCCTCTTTGTCAAACAATCCATTCAGCCCCAGGGCACTACCATAGGCGTGGTCGAAAAACAGCATATAAATGAAGTTTTAGATATTGACGTAAGCACTATTAAAATTTACGCTAAGGCATTTTCGGCGTTATTCCAAGCCTTTTGGAATGTGGGATTGATTCCCATCCTAGACAAAAAAAGCCTACAAGAAGCCCGAAACGTGGCTAGCCGCACCTTCCGCATCAACGTGGAAGGGACGGGGTTGGCCTTTGATATAACGGGTAGCAAGCAGGAAGAAGGTGCGCGTTGCCTGCAATGGACCTACAACAGTCCGGCTTCGGCCAACCAATTCTTTATGTTTGAAATTCAGGACATCACCAAGGTGCTGCGCAACAACCCTAACCGCTATCCGAATAAGGATTTGGCACAAGCCGAAGACGCCTTGTACGCTGCCCAATCGGCGCTGACCACCGCCACCCAAGCCTACAACACCGCCTTGGCCGCCGCACAGCAAGGTAACCAACTGCCCGAATGGATCGCTGAACGCGACCGCCTGCATGCAGAGGTCAACGCCCACTACGCCAACATCAGCCAAGCCCAGCAGGACTACTTGCAAGCTGTGGCTCGCGCCAATAACACGGCTCAAGCACTGCCCCTGCTGAATGGCAACGACCCCAATGGCTTGCAGGTGAAGGGGGCCTTTCTGGGCTTCGCACAGGCCACCGGGCAACTATCCATGATGGAAAGCGCCGAAGGCAAAGTCCTGCTCAGCTATACCGACCGCTATGGGCGGCTCAAACAAACCGCCTACGATGTGACTGCCGATAGCCAGAATCCTTACTTCGAGGAGTGGCTGCCCGATGGCGCAGGTATTGGGCAACAGTTTGGGAAAAACAGCCATTTGACACCCAATTCGAAGTTGCAACTGGGATCCGAGTTCACCCTCGAATGGTGGATGCCGACGCCCTTTGATGAAAATCAGAAAGAAAATGATGCCGTCCATTCTTGGACGTTTCCCATCTTGACGATGGAATCGGGCGTTATTTTCCCCATGGTCATCCAGCGGCCTGAGAAACGCTCGGGCAACAACGAGCTGGCTTTGCTGTTGAAAAATCAAATTGCCGAAGCGGAAGGTTTGGCACTATTGCAAAAGGGGTTCGTCGATCCAGAAAACAACCAATCCATTCCGCTGATAGAATTGAACACCCTTTCAACGGGTTGGCACCACTTTGCAATCGTCAAAAAAGGCGTGGGGGCAGATAAAAACTTGCTGCTGTATGTGGATGGAGAACTTTGGTTTTCGTGGAGAAAGAAAGTGGCTGAATTTATAGAAACCGTGGAGGAAACCGACCGCCCGACGGTGACAAAAACGTTGAACAGCGCATTGGACTACCTCGACGATCCAACGCAGTTGGAGATTCAAAAGATAGGTGGCCTTGTCGGCGACACCGAACAACCCCGATTGGCGGAGCTCCGCATCTGGTCTGCAGCCTTAGACGGAGAGGAAATCCGCTACAATAGCAAAGTGGAACTGACGGGTCACGAACCCAGCCTATTAGTTTACTATAAGCTAAACGAGGCAGATTCGGGTGTCGTTCGCAATTTTGCGCAAGCCAACAGCGAATACGATGCCACACCATCGGGCAATATTGACCCTGTGCCTTTCCCCGCCACTTTGGGTGGGGTCAACCAAAAGGTGACGTTCTTCCCGACCGAAGTGCTGCCCCTCAATCAACGCCTGCCACGCGCCGCCGTGCGTACCTTCTCGGCCACCAAGCCAAAAGCGTTCGACATCCAAAGCATTTCGTTTTGGGTGAAAGCCGACCACCGCATGGCTGCTTCCCGTTTGGTATCCATCATGGATGAGGCGACGAACCTCTTGGACTTCACGCTCCTAGTAGGCGTAGCGGGTGAAATATCGCTCAACAGTGCGCGCATGGCTCAAAGCATTTCGCCCGCTGGAACATTCCCCTACGGGCAATGGGTCCACATCGCGCTCAATATGGAACAGGGCGAGGCGCAGCTACTAAAGGTGTATATGAATGGCCAATTGATAGGTGCCAGTGCACACTTACTGCTGCCAGCCTATCCAGCGCAAAGCAAGGGCGTATTGGAATTCGGATGGTTTCGAGGTGAAATGGCTGAATTTTGCGCAAGCAGCCAACCCCTCGATAGCGACACCTTGGCTATGTCCTACCAAAAGCCAATGTCGGCTGGGAATCCCAACCTACTTGTGTATTTCCCTTTCAATAAAGCCGATGAAAGCTACCGCATCATCAATGAGGCCGATCCTGATCGTCCACTCATTTTTGAGGAAGGCTACGGCTACGCTATCCACCACGCCATCGACTTGCCCCTGGCAGCGCCCAACGTTGTCACCAACGAATACAGCACCATCGCCATCGACCCTGCTACGGGTGCGAAGAAGGCCATGATGCGCCGCTTTATGTGTGTACCCACCCGCGACGGTGCTGACTTGTTCTGCGACAAGCGATTGGAAGAGCTGGAACTCCTCTGGATTGGAAACACACAGTTCAAACCCACCCTACTCGGCTACATAGAAGGGGCACCGCCCGTGCCCAGCGAGAACTTCACCGTGCCGGACAAACTGGAAGGCTACAACGGAGCCACGTCCGTATCGTTAGAAACAGAGGAAAGCGTGGACTACCAATGGTCGCGCTCGCAGGAGGTCGCCGCTGGTTTCGATTTAGATTTGTTCCTCGGCAACGGGGGCGATTTGGCCTTCAACGCGCCCATCATAGGGCGCATCAAAGTCGGGGAGGCCAAGGCAGGATTCAAGGCAGGATTGTCTTTTGCTTACACATTCCTGAACAGCTCGACGGTCACGGCCAGCTCGTCGCTGATTACTACCGACACCTTAGCATTGAGCGGCTCGCCTGAGGAAACGCCGAATTTCGAACATCTGGGGCGACGCTTCATCCCCAAGAACGTGGGCTACGCCTTGGTGGTGTCTGGTTTGGCGGATGTGTTCGTTTTACGCCTCAAGCGCAGCAAAAAGATGGTCAGTTACAGCGTGCAGGCGAACGACGATTTGCCACTCGACATCAACACCATCACCTTCCTTATCAACCCCACCTACACAATGAACGGCAGTCTGGATGGCATGACGGGCACAAAAGCCACCAGCCAGCGTTTCTTCCGCCAGGTGCCGGAGATGCGGGCGCAGTACGGATCGCTGTATCCGGCCAGTTACTTCCGCCTGCGCGAAGCATACGACCTCAAGCAGCAAATCGAGAAGGAAGACAAGCGCCGTGCGGCCTACTTCGACAATTTCAACAGCCGCCTCGTGGACGAAACAAGCCTTGACAGGAACGTCAACAATAGCGAGTTCGACCCAGGTAACATCAGCGTGCAGCAGGACGTGGATTTGCCCGCACCTGCTGCCGAAACGGAGGGCACAGATACCAAGGAGAACGACTACGCTTTCGCGGAAACGAATAAGAAGGACATGAAGAAGAAGGCTGGTGACCAAGCCAAGCAGGTAGAAGCCGAAGGCAAAAAGCGCCGCCAAGAGATTGATGCCCGCATCGCTGGTCAAGACCAAAAAGCCAACGCCAGCTATCAGTTGGCGCGCTGGCAGAAGAAGATGGAAGACCTCCAGATTCGCGCCAGCAAGCGCAACATCGTCAATACCTACGTATGGGATGCTGACGGCGGGTTGCGCACCGAGAGCCAGCAATTCTCTAATATCGTGGAGCACACCATCGGCGGATCCGTGGATATGAACGCTAACCTGGGCTTCCAAGTCGAGGCTTCTGTCATCGGCATCTCCGTCGGCCTGACGGCGCTGGCCACTGTAAGCCTCAATCAGACGCTGACCAAGACGAGCATCGACAGCAAAGGCTTCGCGCTCAACGTGGATTTGTCGGGCGTGGAAAGCACCGGTATTACCGACTACAACGACACCCCCCTGCTTCCGGGCGAAAAGGTGGATAGATACCGCTTCATGAGTTTCTACTTGGAAGGCAACACGAACCACTTCCACGACTTTTTCAACGACGTCGTCGATCCCGAATGGTTGGCTAGTAACAGCGAGGAAGCCCGTGCCCTGCGGCAGACCCAGCAAGGCCCTGCTAACCCCGCTTGGCGGATTCTGCACCGCGTCACCTACGTAGAGCGCCCCGCGCTGAAAGGCTTCGGCCAAGACCAACGCGCCAGTATCCGTCCCATTCAACGACCCACCGACCCTCAGGAGGAGCTACTGGCTCGGCTCAAGTCGTTGGAAAAACAAGCACTCCAAGAGCAGGATGGCAACGAGGCGCTCCGACAAGAGGTGCTTGATATGTTGGCATGGCTCAAGGAACGGGAGTAGGCAATTGAGGGCGGCGTTTTTTGGGGAGTACTTTGACACCCTTAGCTGGGCTTTGCTCCTCCCGATAATTATCGGGATTACCCGTCGCGCACGCCAGATTGGGAAGGGATGGCAGTAGATTCGATTAAATCCGTTTGAAATCCTGCTGTAAGGCATTGGATTTCAACGGGCTAACTGTGTTTGTGTACGCACCCCAATAAGCGCAACCATAATTTAGTGAAAATCATTAATTTTACAACCTTCTAAATCTAACAACAATGCGCACGAGCAAATTTACGAAACAGCAACGGCTGGAGATACTGGCCAAGCTAGACGCTGGGTCGTCGGTGGACGACGTAAGCCGAGAGTATCAGATCAGCGTTGCCACGCTGTACAAATGGAAAAATGACAAGGCTGTTGAAGCAGACGACACGCTCCGGGAGATCAAGAAACTTCGGGATGATAACCAGCGTTTGAAGAAGATGTATGCGGATCTGAGTATGGATCACGAAATCCTCAAGGAAGGGTATGAGCTGATAAAAAAGCTTGCAGCCCAAGATGCCATGAGGAAGTGATCGATCAGATCCGTGGGCAGTCAGGAAGGAGCGTACGCCGAGTCTGCCGCATCTTGGAAATTCGCCGCCAAACCTATTACAGCCGTAAGGGAGGGTGTCGTCCGGAGGAACGGGATATGGAACTGGCTGAATTGCTGCGAAGTACCTGCGCCCGGTTCATTGCATGGGGCTTCTGGATGATTTTCTACTTCCTGCGTAATGAATATGGTCTGAAAGACAACCACAAGCGGGTGTATAGGATATGGCGCGAAGCTGGGCTTCACCTGCGGGTATATCCCAAACGTGCGGTCATACGCAGAGAATACAAGGAACTGTTGGCACCGGATCGGATCAACGAGGGCTGGGCGATGGACTTCGTCAGTGACTGGGTCGTAAGACTGACAAAAAGCAGGTACGGATCGTTAATATTATGGACGAGTGTTCACGCAAGGCCTTGTGGACGGAGCCTCACGAAAATATTTCAGCCTCGAAACTGACCAAAATTCTCGACAAAGTGGTCGCTTGGCGTGGTATCCTCGTTACATCCGATGCGACAATGGCTAGAATTTATCTCCAACTGCCTCAAGCAATGGGCAAAGACAACGGAGTTGAAATATGCTACATCCAACTAGGAAAGCCCTCGCAAAACGGATTGGTGGAACGGCTGAACAAAACGTTGCGTTTGGAATGTATAGACCTGCACTCGTTTAACTCTATGGAGGAACTCCACGACAGTATTCAGGAATGGTCGGTAACCTACAATAACATGAGACCTCATGAAAACCTTGGTTATTTGTCGCCTAATAAATTTGAGGAACTGAACAAAAAACTTTACTTTTGCATGGTTGCGTCTTAGGGGAAGCGTACATTTGGAAGGGGCTTTTTGTCGCACCAGGTATGCATTGTTCTGCGCATCATTTTCCAGTCCACAATATAATATTATCTGATTTTATAAGGTCGATTCAAAAAATTCCTTAATATCAATAGTATTTTTTCTCGAAAATCTGACGCTTCTTGTTTAGTAATTACTCCAATATGAGCAGCTCTATTTCTGATATTAGATATACCATTTAATTCTTTTGCTAAAGAAGCAGAGTTTACTATCGAGAAATTAATATCTATAAAATTACTTAAGCTCTCTTTTGTTTTATCGGACTTAGTTAGAGCTACTTGAATTTCACTTATTAGCTTATTTAATGAAATTTCGCCTACCTTGATAGGTCTTAATCTATCTTCTATTATTATTTCCGGTGAAGACTTCTTTAACAACTCTAAATACGTCTTATAAGGTATTAGTATCTTATTAATAAATTCATTTTCGATTGCTTTTGAGTACTGGATAACTACTGATGAATAATCATAAAGAATATCTTCGTGATAAAAATTTAACTCGGCTGAGTATAGATAATTTCTACTGGTATCTTCTAAGTTAGGCCAGAAATATTCTTTTTCAATTTTTAAATCTTTTAGACCTTCTCTTTTAATCATTAATTCCGTAATTCGATCTATTTTTTCTTCTAATATTTTAATCTGTTTACCTATATCCAAATCGTTATCATATTCAATTTTAACAGCATCTCTTTCTTCTGTTAAAATACTCAATACTGCCTTAGCGATTCTATTAATTTCATTATTAAATTCACCAAGTCCAATGTTTTCTTTTCTCTCTATTGTGTGAAATTGACTTGATAAAAGTTTAACTTCATTCAAATTTGTAGATTCATTACTTTTGCAATGTTCAATAAGCAATTCTATTGCCTGTGGCAACTTACCTTTTATTATAAGCGAATCTATTCTTTCTAGAATCTCTAATTTGTGCATTTGATTAAAAGATTAAAACAACAAATTACGGATATTTATAAAGTTGTTATTCACTTTATTTCTCAAATTCATATATCATAAGACTATTTCCAAATTCTTCCAAAGTAGACTTTGATTTTACTTCTTTTTCCTAGCTTTACAAAAAGTAATGAATCCAAATAAGTCATCATAATTTCTTGATTAGTTTCACTCCAAGTTCCGATTCCATAAAACTCTGTATAACTAGAGTCTATTGATGAATTCAAGACTATTACTTTATTTGTGTCATTGTAGATATTATCCACTAACACTTCTGGAAAAAACTCTTTCTGTTTGAATTCAACTGTTTCACCAGACTTATTAATAATCTTCAATCTTAAGGCAGGATCACAACTAGACGTTGATATCATTATCACCAATAGAAGACTATACTTGAGGAGATTCATGATTTATGAAATATTTATAAGGTTAATTCTTGTGCAGAAACTCTAAGGACTGTCTGCGCCCCAACCCCACGAACCATTCCCTTCCAACTGTCTGGCGCAGACAGTTCAGTTGCACGAACCGACCGCTAGGCTACCCACTTTCGGCTATAAGGGAACATCGCTTTTTTGCCCCTTGTACGAACGTGGTGATTTAGGGGCAAGTTACAGGTTTTACAGGGGTTTCACCTCCCAATTTTGGGATTTTTTCACCCTTCTATCTCTTTAGGCTTACCTACGGCCACTGACACCCACTGTACACGCCTGTATAGGCACTCACCGTAGCCGCACTGAAGTTCCGCAATACCATCCATTCCCGCAGATCATTCACATACCCTTCTTTCGTTTTCATACCTTTGTTTAGGTGAAAAAATTTCAAAAAAATAGGACTAAAAAACTTAAAGCAATGATATTCAGTGTGTTAAGAGTGAAATTTGTAGGAGGTTTGTTCAACGAAAATGCACTTATGCAGGCGGGGTAGGTGGCTTGTGTAGTGTAGGGGGAGAAGCCGCCGGAACGGAACAAGCCGCCTTACCCCGATTGCATTAAGTGCAATGTTAGAGCAATTATTTTTTATCACTTCGATAAGCTATTAGTTGTTCCAAAATTTCAAAATACTTTTTCCTTCAATGTCGTTACGCCTTACATACTGAAAGTCATCTTTAAAACCTTCGATAAATGTTCGTACATCTTCAAACTTCATTATACTATCTTGGTAATAGTTCATAGCTAATTGTTTTTGTTCTTGACACAATGCTATATGTCCTAAATTCATTAGAGCATGCTTGTCAATTTCAACATTTATAACTTCTTCAAAATATTTTTTCGAAGAAGTTAAATTGTTATTTACAAAATAAACCCAACCTATACAAGATAAATTCCAAGCGTTTTCAGGTTCTAATTTTTCTGATTGCAAATGATATTTCATAGGCGGTTTCATAATCGTTTTGCTTTTGATAGCAAAAACCGATTTGGCTCAAATTCCAAGCGTTTTCAGGTTCTAATTTTTCTGATTGCAAATGATATTTCAAGGCGGTTTCATAATCGTTTTGCATTAGATAGCAAAAACCGATTTGGCTCAAATTCCAAGCGTTTTCAGGTTCTAATTTTTCTGATTGCAAATGATATTTCAAGGCGTTTTCATAATCGTTTTGCTTTTGATAGCAAAAACCGATTTGGCTCAAATTCCAAGCGTTTTCAGGTTCTAATTTTTCT
Organism: Saprospiraceae bacterium; assembly: GCA_041392765.1. Classification (GTDB taxonomy): domain Bacteria; phylum Bacteroidota; class Bacteroidia; order Chitinophagales; family Saprospiraceae; genus Lewinella. The sequence continues at coordinate 23,381 of JAWKLL010000048.1, read as the reverse complement.
GATTGCAAATGATATTTCAAGGCGGTTTCATAATCGTTTTGCTTTTGATAGCAAAAACCGATTTGGCTCAAATTCCAAGCGTTTTCAGGTTCTAATTTTTCTGATTGCAAATGATATTTCAAGGCGGTTTCATAATCGTTTTGCTCAGAATAGCAAAAACCTATAATAGCAAGAGACTTATGTGTTTTTACATTATCCAATGTATGTATTGCTTTTTTATAGTCTTTTTCTTTGACAAATGGGATGGCTTTCTGTAATGCTATTTTTTCTTTTGTGTCAGTTTTTGTAATGTAATCAGTTAGCTTTGAGTTGTAGATTTGGATTTTTTGGTCAAATAGGTTTTTAAATTGCTTTTGTGGAAAATTTGTATAAAAAAGGAAGAACTCATTAATTAAAATCCTAAAAATATTATCTCTTTTTAAATCTTCTATTGGTGAATTCAAGCTTTGCATTTTTTTCTGCTCATCAATCAATATCGAAATTAATTGATTAACTTGTATTTCTGTCAAATTATCAAAAGAGTTAAGGATTGCATATTTTTCAGAATTCCATAATGAAATTGAATTTGTTATTCCCCAAATGAATGCATTTGTATCGACATTGTGTTTTGTTGAAATAAGGATTTTGTCTATTAACGGATTATCGGAATAAAACGGTAAAAACCAATTGAATGGTTGTTGTAATATTTCAAGGTCACTAAGTTTTTCCTTATCAAATATACCATTATATAGTTCCGTTTCAAGTATGTCAATTATACGAACAATTGCATTTTGTATTGACGTGTTTTGTTGTAATTGAAGTAATGCTCTATTAAGTAATATCAGGAAAAGATGCTAAACGTTTATCATATTTATATCAAGCCAATAAATAGCCCAACAATAAGCTCTTTGCCAGACTTCATTCTCAAAAAAGTAGTTAGATAATCAATTAATAAATGTATTTTTAGTGTGCTAAAACTATTTACTAAACTTAAAGTCAATGCACTTACAATTACACTTTTTTCATGCCACTTAAAATTATCATTATTGCAAAGTCCTTTTATTTGATTAATTTCAATTTGTTCCAACTCTCTACACCAGAAACAATCCTATCAAATATTATCTGGGGATATTCCTTTTTAACTTAACATCAATTTCATTGAAAATCTGATTATACAACTTCAATTTTGCAGTATAAATTTCGGTTTTATCTTTTATTGTCAAAATCTTCAAATAAGGAAACTTTTTCTCTGAATTTTTCAATTGAAATTTCCATTTTATTGTCAAAACCATTGTCGATTATCGGTAAATTTTCATTTGGCTTGATTTTTTCTTTTGCTGTTTTTTCAACAATGCGCAAAATTGACAATAGAGATTTAATGAGTTTGTTTAATTCAATCTCATTATCAGATGTTCCAAGTAGCTTTTGTAAATAATCATGGTTATACCTTGCGCTAATAATTATTATATTATTTTCTAAATCATCATCGCCTAATTCTTCAATGAAGTTTTTCAATTCATCAATCGCAATTCTAAATTTCGCATTTGCAATTAAATCCTTAATGAGGTCTGATTTGTTTTTTATTTCATCTATTGTCATTGTTGATACTTTTACGTTTGCTCTAACTCTAAGGACTGTCTGCGCCCCAACCCCACGAACCATTCCCTTCCGACTGTCCAGCGCAAACAGTTCAGTTGAACGAACCGACCGCTAGGCTACCCACTTTCGGACATAAGGGAACATCGCTTTTTTGTTCCTTACGTCAACGCGGCGATTTGGGGGCAAGTTACGGTTTTTTTCAGTTTTTTTTGCCGTTTTTGGGGTGTTTTTTCCTATGTCTTATTCGTTTCGCCTACTCCCGAAAGGGTGGTTGTGCTTTAGTCCTATTTTTGGGGGACGTTGATATAGGATGTAAAATCGAGGAAAGGGTTGGTTTTATTTTTCTTGCTGTTAGTAGGAAAACCAAACTGCCAGTAGAGACGTTGCATGCAACGTCTCTACGTTGGCGTTGACGTTTCCCCCATTCCGTTTATCCAAAATCAATATCCCATAAATATGATTGGGCATGAACACAAACCCAACACCCCCACCCCCCCGTGAGCGATAGGAACGGGTGGCCGCCCTTAGGCGGCCTACGAGTGGATAGCGCGACCCCTGCCTGGCGTTGGGCCTAGCGCGGGGCGGCAGGGGGCACGGCATATATAGACGCTTACTGTGTCCAAGGTTCTTTATCCTTAGCGTCCACAAATTTCGTTCCATCGAATATGCATAATCCCTGCCAAGTGCCAAACCAAAGCTGCCCTTTGTTATCTTCCATAATACTTTGAACGACATTCGTTGTCAATCCGTTTTCGGTTGTAAATTTTGTAAAATTTGAACCGTCATAACGATATACGCCAATACCTTCGGCTGTAAACCAAATATTCCCGTGGCTATCTTCATAGAAGCTACCCGTTTCCTCCCCCTCAATAATACCATCCATCGTGAAATTTGTAAAAACATTCCCATCAAATTTACTTGCACCTCCGTAAAATGAACTAATCCAAACATTTCCTCGCTTGTCTTTCATCGCAACACCCGCATTGTTATCTGTGAGTCCATTTTCTTTTGTGAAGTGCGTAAAAACCCCATTCTTGTAAGTAAAGATGCCATTGCCGTCATTGTTTATCCACATATTCCCCTCGTTATCTTCCACGAAGCCTCCTGCGCTTTTGATGGAAAGCATAGGTGCAGCAGCCGGCACAACGGTATCTGGCAGTAAAAAAGGGGTGAATTTTTTCCCATCAAAATGACTAACCCCCTCAATTGTACCCACCCAGATAAGTCCATCGCTGTCAATTGCTAACCCCCAAATTTCTTCGTTTTGCAAGCCCACTTCGGTTGAATAGGTTGAAAAAGTTTGCCCATCATACTTTATTAAACCGCCAGATGTTCCAAACCAAATATTGCCTACCTTGTCCTCAATGATTTTCCTTACAGCCAAGTTTTTTGAACTTTCCCCTACGGTCATATTCTCCAGCTTATTGCCATCATAGCGGATGATACCATCGCCGTTGGTGCCAAACCAATAATTCCCTTTCTTGTCTTGGTACATTGCCCTTACAAACTCACTTACCATGCCATTTAAGTTGGTATGAATTTGAGGAAACATGGTGCTTTTACGTGCCATTTTTGGTGCCGTGTTCTCTTCCTTTACAAGGGTATCAGCAACCGTCCTTTCTTTCACTTGTCCTGTACAGGAAGTAGGTTGAACCGTCAGCAAAACGAGCACCAAACGCCAAATTCTTACACTCATCTTTACGAAATTTTTGCTGTAATGTAGGTTTTATATTTCAATTTAGTGTATGACTAAGCAAATACAACGGGTTCTTTGACTTTTTAGTGGAGGCTATCCCGATAAAACATCGGGACAGCTCTCCCGACCAGCTAGGTCGGGATCGCACCGGCAAACCCGGGTCTGTCAGCTAAAAGCTGCCACTGCTTCACAACTTGTCTCGGCCTTTTGCCGAGATCGCTAGCCCGATACGACCACGAGATTTGTCAAAGAACCATACAATGAAACAAAAACACACTACCGACGTATAAAACTCACACGGAGCAAGATGGGTAACTGGTTTTCTGCCCGTTCCGATTTTCTAACCTTTCCGAAGATTACAAATATGCCACGTATTTTAGTTGTGGATGACGAGCAGGCCATCAGAAGAGCACTGCGCGATATTCTTGAGTTTGAGAAATATGAAGTCACAGAAGCGGCCAATGGAACGGAGTGTTTGGTGAAACTCAAGCAGGGCAAATTCGATGTCATCATACTCGACATTAAAATGCCACAAATGGATGGGTTGGATGCATTAGATCGCATTGCATTGCTGCATCCCGAAACACCCGTGGTGATGATTTCCGGCCATGCGGACATCGATACCGCCGTGGAAACCGTCCGCAAGGGTGCTTTTGATTTTATTAGCAAACCCTTGGATTTGAATCGGTTGCTCATCACACTCAGGAATGCTTTAGACAAGTCAACATTAGTAGGCGAAAAAAAGGCTCTTCAGAAAAAAGTAGCGGAGAAAAACACGCCTGAAATGGTGGGCAACTCTCCCGCCCTTGCTCAAATACAGGCGACCATTGCCCGGGTCGCCTCCACGGATGCCCGTATTTTGGTGACAGGCCCCAACGGCAGCGGCAAAGAACTGGTAGCCCGCTGGACACACTACCAAAGCCACCGCAAAGACCAGCCACTTATTGAGGTGAATTGCGCGGCCATCCCCGCAGAATTGATAGAAAGTGAACTGTTTGGGCACGAAAAAGGCTCCTTCACAGGTGCCGCCCAGCAACACATCGGAAAATTTGAGCAGGCGCATGGCGGCACGCTCTTCTTGGATGAAATCGGCGACATGAGCCTCAAGGCACAGGCGAAAGTATTGCGGGCTTTGCAGGAACAAAAAATCACCCGAGTGGGTGGCAACAAAGACATACAGGTGGATGTGCGCGTCATAGCTGCCACGAATAAAGACCTACGGAGAAATAGCCGCAGGGCGTTTTCGCGAAGATTTATACCACCGTCTGTCGGTCATTATTATCTCCGTCCCTTCCCTCAACGAACGCAGGGACGACATCCCTCTCCTTATCGACCACTTCAATAAAATCATCTGCAAGGAATACGGCGTAGCACCAAAAAAATGGCAGCCCGAGGCCGTCGCTGCCCTTGCAATCCCTCAACTGGACAGGCAACATACGCGAATTGCGCAACGTAGTGGAAAGGCTACTGATCCTCAGTGAACAAACCGTCACCCCTGCCGATGTGGAGCAATACGTTGTACCTTCAGCCGCTAGCCCCAGTGCTTCCTCCCTGCATCACCTCTTCGAACAGTTCGATAGCCTGGAGGCACTCCAGCAGCATATTGCTACGGTGTATCGGCAAGCGTACCAGTTGCAATAATTTACGCTACAAAAAACCAAAAGGGCTTTTGTAATTCATTATCCTTTTATACCTTTGCGAAACTTTTTTCAGGAATGGGTATGTTTTACCCAATATTCCAACCCGCCCAGGTGGTGAAATTGGTATACACGCCAGCTTGAGGGGCTGGTGCTCGCAAGGGCGTGCAGGTTCAAGTCCTGTTCTGGGCACTTTAAAAGCCGTTATCCGTTTAGGTAGCGGCTTTTTTTGTTTCCCAAAAAACGAGGAGCAGAGTTGGACAAAATTAATCGTAAGATACCGTCCATTTTATTTTCTTATCTACGAAATCGTATAATTCAATGATATCCTTTGGGGTTCATTGCTGTCCTTTATTGTTTCCTTTTCAAAGTCAATGAAGAACTTGGTTTTGTTTCTGTTGTCTGCAAAGTAACCGCTGTAGTTCCATGATTCAGTTTTGTCAACTGCTATCTTGTTTATTGGTTCAAGTACACTAAACAAACTGTCAACTTTGTCTTTGGTCATAATGGAATAGGCTTTATAGGTAAACCTTGCATGTCTGAAATAACTCCTTGTTGCAAGGTAACAGCAGTCTATTTTTTTAATTACAAAAATGTGAAAAGCCCATAGATCCATGTTTGGTCCAAATTGAAAGGCAATTTCAATATCTGGTCTGTTCTCATAGAATTCGATAAAGTCAAGGTGGTTTGCGTGATAGTTACTCGGAACATAGGCATTCCAATATTTGGTAAATTTGGTTGTGTCAGGGTTTTCAATATCTCGATACCATAATCGCCTGTTTTCTTGTGGATCTATTGCATACAGGCTGTCTGCTGAGAAAGTTATGGTGTCGTACTCCGCAATGCGGTTAAAATCCTTGGCCATGATTGTTTGCAAAGCTTGAGTTGTATCGCATTTGCAGTCATTGACAGATGTATATTCAGTTGTTTGTTCAACTTTCGAGCTGCATTGCCCCAAGAGTATTGCTAGCGTCAAAAGAAATATAGTTGTCTTTGTTGCCATTTAACTTTGACCAATGGTTCTTTTAGTTGGTTGATTAACAGTAGCACGTCATAGCGTCATATCCCGCGATTGATGGGCAAATTACGTTTTTTTCATATCAATGAGTCGTTTTTGGGTGTCTTTTATTTCTCAACACCCTATTCGTTTCGCCTACTCCTGAAAGGGGCTGGCGGTTGTGCTGTAGTTCTATTTTGGAGGAGTTGACGAGGATGCAAAAACGAGAAAAGGGTTGTTTTTTCACTTCTTGTTGTTAGCAAGAAAACTGGAGGGCAAGCCTTGCAAGCGTTGGTCGTTGTAGTGGGGATGCTGTGATGAGCAGATATTGGTAATGCGGGGGTGTTTTGCGCACAGTTTTTTGCTTTTACTACAACAATGAATTCCTTCTTTGAAGAGGCTTCTACTTTTGTCTTGACACAAAAGTAGCAAAAAGTCAAGGCTTTACAAATTTGGCTAAAAATGCACTTTTTTCCACTGTTCGGAATAAACTCGCGCTGTGTATTTTCCTCGTTTTTTTCGGTTTGATTACGGCAATATTCTCTCCGAATAAGCTATTTCCTGCTCACACAGTATTCCTCACGACCGTTCCAAAAAGCACATTTTCTTAACGCCAAATTTGTAAGGCCGCTAACCTGCCCGCAAAGCCATTGGCATGAACTCCTGACGACTGTAATGTGCTGATAAGGATGCAAAAACGAGGAGAGGGTTGTTTTTTCATTTCTTGCCTAAACCTAGTAATTTGACGGAAATAACTGATTCCATTTTTTTGAAGGCTTGTCTTTATACACACGCTTACTTCTGTGCATTAATCCCTCTATTTATCAACTCTTTTACAACTCCAAACATCATATTGGAACAATAATGCCGCATCCAAACAATTTACATTGTCGTAATCCGTATTGACACGAAGCAAATAGCCGTTTTCAGTTGCCAAATAGTTGGCAATGTGGGCTTCAAATCCTTTTTCTGTGGTGTTTGTTTGCATAGTGTTTAATCATTTTCTTCGTAGTAGTACGAATAATCAATACCCTTCATAAACATCTCTCTGTTGTTTATTTGGTCTGTAAGGGCATTTTCAATCAATGTTTTTAAAATTCGGCTATCGGTAGTGCTTTTTACCATAGCGTTCATGTATTCGGTTTTGCCTATTTTACTCCAATCCACGCAGCGTTTCAGGCGTTTTTTCAATATCAAATCCAGCCATACCCGTGTGCTACGTCCATTGCCTTCCATAAAAGGATGGGCTACATTCATCTCCACGTATTTGGCGAGTATTTCATCCAGCGTATTTTCCGGCATGGCATCTATCTGTCTCAAGGTAGCATCCAGAAAACGAGTCATGGCAAACTGAAAGCCCCCTTTGGAAATGTTTTTCTGACGAATCTGTCCTGCAAAATCATACAAGCCGCCAAACAAATAGGCGTGGATTTGCTGTAACCCTTTGGTGGTGCCTACTTCTATGCTTTCTATAAACGAACTGTCAAACAGGGCATAGGCCTTGGTTTTGCTTTTGCCGTCTATGCTTTCATCACTATACGTAAACCACTCAATAAAGCGGTTGGCTTTGGTGCCTGGAAAGGTTTTGCCCAAGGTAATGATGCCCTCATAGTCCAGCATATCCGACTTATACTTTTTGCCGTCTGCTGCGGTCAGTTTCAGTTGGGTAGTGACACTAACCAACTGATGGCCCTCTTTCTTTAGCTTGGCTTTCAGGTATTTCCAATAGTTGCGGGTTTTGGCGTAGTCGTCTTGGTCGGTTAGCACGGCTACTATATCCAATACCGAAAACCACCATTTGGCGTTTTGCTCGTCCCAAAGGGCACGTACCTCGCGGTCGTTAAAAAAACGAATGGATATTTTTTGTGGTTCGCTCATGCTGTTTCTTCTGTTTGATAATCGGTTGAAGATTCTGTGTATTTAAACTCATGTTTTCTTTACGTCTGTTCGTTAATTACCAGTCGTCCAATTTACAGTTTTAATGCTGCTATTGTTGTTTGTGTGTTGGCAAGAAACGGCTCTTTGGGCTTTGCTGAAGAGGCGATTTGCAGGTAGAGCAAAGCCAAATGTTCCGTTTGCGGGTCGGCTTTTTATACTGAGTGCTAAAACACAAAAAGACTCGCCGCACCCCTACCCCATCCCGATAGCTATCGGAACTCCCTTCCGAGAGTTTTACGTGGACAGTTCCCTTTAAAGAACCGTCCGCCAGACTACCGGAACAGACTCTAATGAAACATCGGTTCTTTACCCCTTGCGGCAACGTGGCGATTGATGGGCAAATTACGTTTTTTTTCATATCAATGAGTCGTTTTTGGGTGTCTTCTATTTCAAAGAAAAAACACAAGAGATATTGCATAACCTTTGAACAGCGCTGATGTTGCCCCATTCTGTGCGGAGCGTATAGCGGAGCACGGCAAGCGGAGCGCGCAGGGGCAAGGGATGGAAGCGGCATGGCTTCGACCCTCAAGGGCGGGCATGAGAGCGTACAGCCCGCCGCCGCCGTTAGGCTGGCGGTGCCCCCAATCATAAAAACCACCTACGTTTGGCGCATCTCTACGGATACGATCGAAGCATGGCACGGTAGGTGTACCCATAAGCCTGCTACGCGGCGGCCTGTGTATTGTTCCCAAATCCGGATGGCGGCGGCGGCTTGCTGGGCGGTGGCTAATATGCTGCGTTTGTCGTCGGGGGTAGCGGTGCTGGTTTGCATGATATGGTCGGTACCGTCGGGCAACTGCCATACGGTGTGCAGCAGGGTTCTAAATCGCCGCCCCGATTGCACCCACACATGGGCTGGCTTACCAAGCTTTTCGCGCCTAAAAATCGGGTTTCACACCAGTTTCGCCATGCTTGCGCCTGTGTGTCTAACGTAGCTGGGTCGTAGTCAGGCGGGCAGTGGTGGTATTGGCACAATCGCCGTGCTACGGTTGGAATAAGGGTCAGTTCATCTGTAAATGCCACGGCAGCGAAGAAGGGTAAAAGCAAGGAGGCAGCCACGTCTTCCGGCAGGTCGGGGGCTGTATGATAGACCATGAGCGACCCTACACTCAACGAGTGGCCGGCCAATAATTCAGCAGCCGTCCACTCGCCTGTAGGGGTGGGTTTGGTCGCCGAGGGGTTTCTCTAAAAATGGTACCGCATCCAACACCCTAGTTGAAGCAGGCAACTGGCGGGGCATGGGATACACCGAGGTCGTTTTGTCAATAAAGCGGTCTTCCCATTCCCATGGTGTTTCGTGGGTATTGGCATCTAACAAGGGTGGGGTTTCGTTGCCTTGGTTGAATACACGGTTGAGCCAAAGGGGTTCCTTGCTCACGCGGGTGGGTAGTATGAGGTAGTCTCTGGCCCGGGTGAGTCCCACATATAACAAGCGAGCTTCTTCGGCCAATGCCGCCTGCCGCTTACTTTCCTGCCAATGGCTGGCTTGCATGCGTTCCAGTAGGGGCGTACTCCTGTACTGGTCGCTGTAGGGGTTGACCCAATAGCGCAGCCAGCGGCCTTTCAATACGTGGTTCAAATCCACCTCCTCTTTTTCTGCTACGATGTCGATGCCCCAAAGGTCGGCTTTGAGCGATTGTTCCAATTCGTAGCAAATCACTACGGGCCATTCCAACCCCTTGCTTTTGTGGTAGGTGAGCACGTTCACCGCCTGTGGGTCTTCCCCGGCAGCTTGAAGGTCGGCATCCATGCTGGCTAAGGTATTCAGCCACAGGAGGAAACCACCCAAGCTGGCAGCGGTGTGGGTGTTGTTGCAATCGGTTTCGTAGTCCAATGCTAATTTCCGCAACTGATCCACATTACCTAAGCGTTGTTCGCTATTGCCCCATCGCACCATGCAGCGTCTCAAGTCCAGCTCTTCCAATACTTGGTGCAGGGTTTCAGCCGTGGAGGCCTCTGCCAAAGCCGGACGAAGCTTATTTAATATCGAGATAAAATCATCGCCAGAAGCCCAGGGTGGGCGTTGGTAAACGGGCGTTTCGGCATATTCTTCCATGTATTGGAGGCGATCTTCTACTAAATCTTCCAATGTTACTTGGCTGGCCAATACGAGTATTTCCGCTACCGACAGGCTGTCTTCTTCGTGGAGTATGTATTTGAGGCAGGCTAATATGAGGCGACATTCAGCCGTTTCCAACAAGCCCGACCGCGCCATGGCTGCTTTCATGCCCGCTTTGTGCAATGCTTCGGCTACTTTGGCGCATTGGGCATTGCTACGGCACAAAATGGCTACATCGCCTGGTTGGGCATGGGCAAATGTTTTGCTTCCTTTCGGCTGAATGAGCACCTTGCCCTCCAACCACTGCCGCAGGGTCTGCGCCAAGCAGTCTTCCATCCATGGTTCGCCGGGGGGACGACCGCCGTCTTCCGGCACAAAATGCCAGTGAATGAAGCCGTTTTCCATGGCGGCTGGTTCTGCGGGAACACGGTCGCTGCCCTCGGGGGTGCGAACGGCTTGCAGTGCCACTTGCTCGGGCGGCAGCTGCGGGAAAGCTTGGCAGAAAATGGCGTTGGACAAATCCACTAATACGCGGCGCGACCGCCAAGAATGTATCTGTATATTTTCAGGCTTCACACCTCCTGCTGCCTGTATGATGGCATCCATTAAACGAGGTTCTGCCCCTCGGAATCCATAAATAGACTGCTTTGGGTCGCCTACCCAAACGGAATATTTAGCTAAACGAGAAAGCTTCAGGAAAATCTCCAATTGTATAGGACTGGTATCCTGAAACTCATCCACCATGAGTAAGTCCAATTCATCAGCCAGCACGGCCTTCACTTGGGGATGATCCAGCAACCTATTGACCAACACCTCCATATCGGTATAGTCAATCAGGCCTCGGCGTTTTTTGTAGGCATCAAACTCCTCCACCGCAGCGATGGCCGTTTGGAAAAGGGCTTGAATATAAGCGGCGATGTCGTCGCGAAACGCCGGGATACATTCGTGCAAGGCGGCAGCCTCCTTCAGCGGGGCGATGGTGTCGCGGCTCTTGGCTCCTATGTTGTATTTGGTAATGGTCGCCCATTGGTGCCAATACAATTGCTTGCGCAGTGCTAATTCCCGGATGAGCTGGCGGATTTTATCGACCGTTTCGGCGGTAATTTTGGTGGTATCTTCGCCGGAGGAGAGCAAGTCGGCAGTTTCTTCGAGCTGGATACGAAGTTGTCGGTGGGCTTCCTCGCTACTTACAGATCCGGCATCGGGGAGAAATTCCATGAAAGTAGCTACCGATTGGTTGGCACTATGCCGAAGGTCGGCGGCATCGAAATCATTGGCACGGGCTACATCCACGATGTACTTGACTTCTTTTCGCCAGTCGTAGAAGACCGTTTTTTTGGTTAGCCCTAATTGATCGCATAGGTTGTCCATGCGTTCAATGAGTTGGGTGTCTAGCACGGCAGCTAATGCCTGATTGAACATCTGCTGCTGAATATTTTCGGGCAGGATATCGACTTTAGGGGATACCCCTGCCTCGAAGGCAAAACGCTTTAATAGTTTGACTCCTAATCCGTGCACGGTACCGATGAGGGCGTTGGTGAGTTCGTCGGCTTGCTCGGTGAGTCCCTCGCTGAGGAGCTTCACCCGCACCCGCTCCTGCAATTCGGCAGCGGCTTTGCGCGTAAAGGTGGTAGCAATGATACCGCCTGCCCGAACCGTGCCAGACTGTAGCAAGCTCACCATTTCTTGCGTGAGGCGGTAGGTTTTTCCGCTACCTGCTCCGGCAGAGATGATTTTGAGATGTTCCAGATTCATGCGCGTAAAATTAAGCGTATGTTTGGAAATTTTGGTAACTACTCTAACTCAATTAAATTTGGTTCTTTGACTTTTTTAGTGGAGGCTACCCTTCGGGTCGCTACGTTTCGCAGCTCTCTAGGCTGAGCCTAGATCGGCCCCGGCAAACCCGGGTCTGGCAGCTAAAAGCTGCCACTGCTGCACATCGCTAGCCCAGTACGACCACTAAATTTGTCAAAGAACCATTTTTTTATAAAAAAATGTGTCAACTTTATTTTATTTAAAAAAAACGCTTATTTTTGCATTCATAGCAATGGATTGACAACCCACTTGCAGATCATAGGTATATAACTCTGGCTTTGTCACCAGAGAATGCCAGCACGGGTGAAATACGTGTCCACATAGAGAAAAAGCCTGCTGGAGGCGCTGTTGGATGCCCAGCGTTTTCCAAACAATTAAGTATGCACCAAACGAAAGACCGCAACGGGGTGTTATTATACATAGCACCCGAACGAAGGGAGTTTGCCATCCTTGGAGATTCAGGGATCGATGAAGTGGTGCCGGATGGTTTCTGGGATGAAGAGCGCGACCTGCTGCTTTCGCATTTCAAAAAAGGCGACTTTTGTGGCGGCGTAGTGGCGGTGCTGCTCCAAATAGGTGAGAAACTCAAAGCCTTCTTTCCGGGCGTGCCGGATGATATTAATGAATTGCCGGATGATATTTCCTATGAATAAACTACTGCTTGTACTTTTTGGCGTATGTATCTCTTGGGCCGTATGGGCCAAACAAGTACCTGAACCTACCCAGTACTTGGTGAATGACTACGCGGGACTATTGAGTCGGCAGGAAGTGGAGGCACTAGGCCAAAAGCTGCGCGATTATGTAGCTGAAACTTCCACACAAATAGTCATCGTTACGGAAAACTCCTTAGAAGGCGATGATGCCTTTGATTATACCCAGCGTTTAGCTAGTGCTTGGGGCATAGGCGGGCAGGAAAACGACAACGGCATCCTGATCTACATTGCCAAAGACGACCGCCAGATACGCATTCAAACGGGCTATGGCACGGAAGCGGTTCTTGCTCCGATGACGCCAAACGCATTATCGACAACATCCTGTCTCCTGCATTTCGGCAAGGCAGCTACTATCAGGGGTTGCACCGCGCTACGGATGCCATCATGGATTGGGCAGGGGCGAATACGGGCAGGTGACGGGTTGCCTACCAAAGTGACAGGCTCCCGGTTGGACGATTCTGGTATTCTCATTTTTTCATACTATTAATCTCCCCTGTCGCGTGCGAGTGATGATGATGATGACGACGACGGTGGATATTATCGCGATGGGCGTTACGATATGCCTCACCGCAGGTATCGCCGTGGTGGTACTATCATTTTCCCTGAGGTTTTGGCGTACCTCGCAGTGGCGGTTTCGGCGGCGGTGGCGATGTATTGGGGTGGCTTTGGTGGTGGCGGTTTTGGTGGCTTCGGCGGCGGCGGTTTTGGCGGTGGCGGAGCGGGGAAGCTGGTGATGTTTGATGTTTGATTTTTGATGTTTGATATACGACATAAAGTCGTATAATAAAATACGACATAAAGTCGTAAAGTTCATTTTTGATGTTTGATGTAAAACGAAGGAATACATGACGCCAGAAAGCCTTTAAAAAGCGACTCATTCTTTTGCTGTATCTATTCTAAACATAGTGCGAATGATGCCTACCACACCCGATGCTAAGCATTAGGTGCGCGGCGTGGTGTACAGCCAATTGATTCTCATCAAATAAACGGCACAAAAAAATCCCAGCCTCTTCCTGAAGAAGGTAGCTGATGTATGTATGTCAGCGTTCCAACCGTTTATCGCTTGAAACTACAATTTCATAAAGTGAGCTGCTTTCACTTCTGCCGGGCCGTCTGTCCAGCGAAGTAGATACAGCCCCGGCATAAAGCGTACTTGTTATCAATATCGCGTTGGCTGTTGCCTTCTCCTGCGTGGTTGCTTGCCATACCATATTACCACTCATATTAAAGATTGCCAATTGCTGAGACGCTGCCACATGAGTAGGTAGGTACATAGTAAGGTGTAGCAATTCTCCTACCGGATTCGGGTACACCTGCATACTCACAACGTCATAGACGACAGTCGCCTGCTGTTCTTCATCCGGGGAAATATTGCTGCTTTGTACGCGATTCACCGTAACGAAGTTATCAGAAAGATCGAAACAGTCATCTGAAAGCAGTGTGCCATCCAATACTGTTCCGGGTAGTACCGTGAGGTTGCCAGTATATGCAAGCCCCCAAATACGGGAAGTACCAGGTGCCATCCCTTCAAAATTCATCATACCATCGGCAGCTACGCCTGTCACCACGTTGTTTTCGTCTGTCATTACATACACATAAGGTACGGCAGTAGCATCTGAAGCGACAAACTGCGCTATATCATCTACACCATCGCCAACGATTACGGTAATTTCCGTTAAGCCGTCATTGGTAGCTACGGTTCCTCCTTCGGGTGTTTGTACAAATATTTCTACAAAATTATTCGACAAGGCCCAACAATCGGTGCTCAGCGGATCTGTCAATACATTCGACATGAAGAAAGGTGTAAAATTCCCTGTATAGGTAACTCCGTAAATACGATAAGTACCATCTGGCAGTGGGTCAAAGTCAAGGACATCGGACTCAATATCGCCAAAGAGGATATCATTATCCCCGTTAGTAATGACATACCGGAACAATGGATCACTACTATCATGGGTGAGAATCAAAATATTGTCAATCCCATTTTGCCCACAGAAGTAGAACGGCCCATCGCCATTAAGCGTGCCCACATTTCCCGCATCTAATGAGGTGGTACGAAGGATTGTCAAATAGTTGTCCGATAGTTCAAAACAACTGCTCGATAAGTTTACTTCCGTCACATTATCACCTGGTTCCACCGTAAGGATTCCTGCGTAAGAAACTGCCCAAATGCGGTAGGTGTCAGGTAGTAAATTATCGAAATTCACAAAACCATCCACTGGCTCGCTTACTTGCTGCACCACGTTGAAGGTATCCGTTACGATATAGGCGTAGCCAATCGTGGCAGTACTGCTGGTATTGACGTGAACCGCAGGCATGAAGTTGCTGTGACAGAATCGGAGCGCATCGCTGCCATCGTCAAAGCTCAACTGCCCCCCTTCTGGTTGGTCAATAAACACATCGATATAATTATCGGAAAGTGCATAGCAACCATCAGAAATGACGGTTTGGGTAATGATATTACCAATAGAAAGATTTGCATTGCCTGTAAAGGAAACACCCCAAATGCGCAATGCCGACAAACCACCTGCTGTTTCAAAATCGATGACATTGCCTGTCAATATAGACAACACTACGTTGGTTTGTGTGGTAAGGACATAGCGGTAGGTATCCTCATCTGAGCTGCCGCTATTGACAAAATTGACGATATCAGGCACCCCATCCGGGCAAGTGTAAACGACTCTTCTACCTGCATCGGTAAATATTTCACCGCCATCGACGCGGGTTTTATCCACAAATACGTAATTGGGTGTCAATTCATAACAGCCACTAGCTATCTGATCCTCGAAAATATGCGCGCCCGGCAAAATGCCCAACGAACCCGTATAAGAAAGTCCGTAGATACGCCAATCTCCAGGGGCCGCCATATCGAAATCAAACTGGTTCGTGCTGATAATGCCTACTAGCGTACTGTCTTCCTCCACTACTAAGAAAGTGTAAGCCGCATCGCTAGCACCTATGACCGATACTTCAAAGACATCCGAGATTCCATCGCCTGCGCACACGCTGACGACGTCCCCACCTTCAGCCGTAAATATCTCACCTGCTGCGGGAGCTACATTATTAACGGTGACGTAGTTATCAGAAAGATCGTAGCAGCCAGTTGCCAAAGGAGCAGTGGCAGCATCGTCCCCTGGTGTCGCTATAAGCTCGCCTGTATAAACCAATCCCCAGGCTCTGTAAACACCTTCAGGTAGGCTTTCAAAATCAGTCATGGCTGTTGTAGGCGCAGCGACTATCAAGTTGTTAGCATCCGTTAGTATGTAAACAAAGGTACCAGACCCTGTTCCTTCATGGGTGAATGTTATCACATCGGCGTTGCCATCACCCGGACAGGTAAAACGTTCGTTTACACCAATCGTTGTGGAAACAGTACCTGCCATCAGTTGGCCAGTAAACACACTCACATATCCGGTACTGAGTTCATAGCAACCATCGCTAAGCGCCACTGCTGCTGCATCATCGCCCACCTGCGCTGTGAAAGTTCCGGTGTAAGCTACCCCAAACTCTCGCCGTACCTTCCGAAGTTCTTCAAAGTTATAGCTTTCGCCTGCTTGGATGAATGTTGTAATCGTATTGTTTTCATCCGTTAAAAGGAAAATATAGTCAGTATTACTAGCACCACTTGCCACAAAGACGTAGTCGTCATCCAATCCGTCATTGGTACACAAATGCAGTGTGTGCGCCTTCTTCGGTAGTCACTAAGCCACCTACGGGTTGCTCGCGAATAACGGATATGAAGTTGTTGGACAAATCAAAACAGCGGTTGCTAAGTACCTCTTCCGTGATAACCCCGCTGAAACAGATAATAGGCCAGAATATGCCACGCCCCAAATACGTACTTCAGCAGGAACGTTGATATTATCAAAATCAAGCGTACCCGTTGGAATCGTGCTTAGGATGTTGTTGTTGACATCTGTCAGAATATAAGTGTATCCGGCGGTGCTATTGCCACTATTGATAAATGACAGCACATCAGGTGTGCCATCTTCTGGGCAGATATTGACGATGGTTGCGCCATCGGCAGTAGTCACATTGCCACCATTCACTTGATCGCGTTGAATGGATACAAAATTTGCAGAAAGATGGAAACACCCTCTGCCAACTGACCACTCAGGTTATCACCCGCCTCAACGATAATTCACCTGCATGGGAAAGCCCCATACCTGACATTCACCAAGGCTGCCAGTTCTAAATCAATTGCATTTCCTACCATCACAGCCAGGTACATTTTGCATAGGGTCTGTGACGATGTATGTGTATGTTGCATCCGTTGCCGTAGAGGTATTGATGAAGGTAAACAAATCGGGCGTACCATCCCCACCACATGAGTACGAGAGCGTAGTACCGTCTTCAGGCTCACTGTTCCACCGTCCACATACGTAGTGCTCACCAAAATGAAATTATTGGAAAGATCATAACAGCCCGATGCCAAGGTTGCATTCTAGCACGTTATCCCCCATTGCCGCGGTCAGCTCCTCCAAGAAAGCTACTCCCCAGATGCGATAGTATCCTTCTTCAAAGTTTTCAAAATCAATAGAAGGTTCGCTGAACGTACTGAGGATGATGTTATCTTCATTGGTAATGATGAAAGCATAACCAGCATTTTGGTCGTTGTTAGACAGTGGAGCGATCATATCCGCAACCCCGTCGTTGACACAAATAGCAATATCTGTGCTACCATCTTCTAATGATAAATCGCCACCAATAGGTACTCTCAAAATCAACTAGTACAAAATTATCGGAGATGTCGTAACACTCATCGGAAACGGCCACATTACCATCCAATACTTGGCCAGGTGAAAGCAAAAAGTTGCCACTAAAAGCAACAGCCCACACCTGTACAAACTCAAAGGTATAGCTAGAAAAATTACTACTATTGGAAGCCAGTATGGAAAGAATCTCATTGTCTGTGTTCGTTACGATATAAACAAGATTGTCCAACCCCAAAATCGGTATCGAAAGCGAGAACATCACTTTGGTTATCATCCAAACAAAGCGTGATTTTGGCACTGCCATCTTCCAAGGTAATTTGATCTACGTTTACAGCTTTGTTGACAATATTTACGGCATTATCAGAAAGATCGTAGCAAACATCAGCCAATACAGCCGCTGCAAATGCATCCCCTACGGCAACCGTTAGATTTCCGTGGTAAGAAACACCATACACCTGATAAGTACCCAGCGGAATGCTACCTAAGAACAGTGATGGTTCCGACAAAACACTTGCTACCAAACCTGTACTCGCATCCACCACTATATATGCATACGGCAACCCTGCTTGCGCACCCGAAGCTACTAACCCAAGGGTAGCAGGTGCATCAAAAGCTTGGCATGCTGTGTAACTCGTACTGCCATCTTCCAACGCTATGGTGCCTCCAGCAGCTTGGTTGCGAATCACCAATACATAACCGTCCGACAAATCGTAGCAGCCATCCGTCAAAGGATGATCAAGACCTAAATTCTGCCCCTCCGCTACTAGAACATTGCCCGTGTAAGCCATTCCCCAAACCCGCAAATTACCGGCTGGCCAAGGCTCCAAATCAAAGGTAGCATCAGTAGAAAATGCCAATATCTCGCTACCCACAGTGGTCAGGATATAAATGAAGTTATCACTCCCCGTGTAAGTGGTGGTAAAATTGAGAACATCTGCATTGCCATCGCCTGTACAAACGATAACTTCCTGGCTACCATCGGCCAATAGTACATCGTCGGCATGCTCGGAGTCTTTGATCAACGACAAAGTATTGTCCGATAAATCTATGCAGGCACTGCTCAAATTACTAGGATCAAAAATACCTCCTATTCCCACAGAAAGTACATCAACGTGAGATACCCCATACACGGTATAGTTGCCATTGGGCAAGAACTCAACATCCAACGGCATGCTCTCTGTGAAGAGTTGTACAATCTGGTTGTTGGCATCATTTACTACTAAAAAAGTAAAGAAAGACCCCACATCATTACCCGCAACAACGGGAATGGCTTCACCCGCAAAAGGAAAAGGCGTACACGAAAGATAACTTGTCGTTCCATCTGCATAAGAAAGCACGCCTCCATTAGGGCCATCTTTGCGCACCAACACAAAGCCATCCGACAAATCATAACATTCGTCCGACAGGGCGGTAGTGCCAATATTATCACCAATCGTTACCGTCAGGTTACCACTGTAGGCCAATCCCCACACGTGTACCTCCCCTACCCCAGTGCCTTCAAAATCAATCACAGGCGAGGTAGAAATATCAAGCAAAAAACTGCCTGGATTCGCAACGAGGTACACAAAGTTATCATTCCCTGTATAGGTGGTAGTAAATGTCAGAGGATCTGCTACGCCGTCATTGCTACAAATAGTAATTTCCTGCGCACCATCTGCCAAACGAATATCATCGGCGTTTTGTACGCGCTTGACAAAAGTGACACCATTCGACAAGTCGGCACACTCATCACTCAGCAGTTCGGGGTTAAAAGTAGCCCCCACTTGTAAAGCGAGGTTACCTGTATAAGCAACACCATATATAGTATAACTACCCGTAGGGGTGGTTGCTAAATTCAAAGAAGAGTTATCGAAGATAGCGGCTACCATCTGATTGGCGTTATCCACCATAACAAAGGTAAAAGCGGTAGCTGGATTAGCCCCCGTAACAGAAAGGAGTACGCTGCCGCTAGGTTCAAGTTCAGAACAGGAAGTATAGGAGGTAGTGCCATCCGAAAAAGTCAACGAACCCGCCTCAGGGAAAAGCCGATTGACCGTTACAAAGTTGTCCGACAAATCAAAACAGGCCGTTGCCAATAAGGTACTCGTGATATCATCCCCGGGTTGGCCAATGTAATTCCCTACATAAGCCAGCCCCCAAACACGACAAATACCCGGGTCGGCATTACCAAAATCAATCACCCCATCCGTTGAAGCACCTAGGATGATATTATCCTCGGTAGTAATGACATATAAAAAAGGTTCAAAGGTACTCGTATGCTGAAAAACGACCGTATTGTCGGCGTCTTCGCTAATACACACGGTAATAGCTGTTTCGCCAGCATCCGTAGCTACCAACCCACCATCAGGTGTCGCATTGGTGACAGCGATAAAGTTTTGGCTTACCTCATGGCAGAAACTCCCCAAGACTCCAGTAAGGTAATTATCGCCTACTGTAGCGATGAATTGGCCAATGTAAGAAACAGCAAACACCCGTAAATTACCTGCTGGCAAATTTTCAAAGTTAATGGTACTACTCATACTGGCAAACACGATGGTATCCGTTTCATCTACCACAATGTAGCCAAAAGGAGTCGCCAACGGGCTGGCGCGAAAGCGCACCACATCGGGGAAACCATCTCCAAGGCAAAGTACGTTTCCCCCTGCCCCCACCACACTGATAGTGGCACTGATGCAATTCGTGAAAGACTGACTTTGGGCTAAAGCACTCCAAAGCAGCAACGCCATCATGGCAAAAGTTTTCAGGATCTTCATATTCTTCGTTATTACGGATTGGCTGGTTAACGCGGTTTTCATGACCACAAGATATTATTTTTTTTTTAATATTTGCAAGCATCCAAATCACCCATTTTCCAAACGGCAGCAATATCACTTGCATGTAGCCGATTGAGTATAAATGTGGACACCCCCACTTGTACATATACTGATTTCCTCTAATAGATGTTTCCTTTTTACGTTCTTTTTTATCGTTTTTCTTTTTCTTATTTCTACTCGTCTGATTATTAATACGTTTCTCTATTGGCTTACGATAAATATAGCTACCTTTGGCTTAGAGACGGAAAAAAATTAATTGCACAACTTTTGATTCGGAAAAATTTTTCTAAACAATTGATTCACGATAGCTATCGGGAAAAATTGTGTGAAAATATTTGCGAATCTTTTAGAAAAAGTTGTTCAAATAATTTCCGTCAACTTACTTAGTGATCCTTTACCCTGCAGCACAGCAACTTCTATTTTAGCTTTTCCTTCAGGCATCCCTTTGGGGTCTAACCCTTCTACAATGACTGTGTGCAAACAAATACTACTTTTTTTGATCTTACTGCCAGGTTGTCACTCATGGCGCAAGGTGGTATTGTTACCCATAATGATTTCGGCACTCAAACATTAGTGAAAGACATTTTCGCCAGCGGTGCTTGTGAAAACATCGACTTCATCACCCCCATCGGGCACGCTCAGGGAATTGGTTACTTTGAAAACGGCTCAGACATTATCGGCCTTGATAGGGGCATTATTATAGCCACAGGCCCTGTGTCGCACGCCGCCGGCCCCAACGACGCAACAGATAAAAGCGGCAACTTACCCGGCAACGACGGTGACCCCGATTTGGAACGACTCTCCCAAGGAATGTACACGACCCCACTGGCATTGCCTTCGACTTTGTCCCACTCGATTCCATTGTTACTTTCCGCTATGTTTTTGCCTCTGAGGAATACTGTGAATTTGTAGGCAGCAACTACAACGATGTCTTCGGCTTCTTCATCAGTGAGCGGCATCCACGTACTCTTTCTCCAACGAGGCCATCAATGTTGCCCTCCTTCCTGCCTCCCAAGATTACGTTTCCATCAACAGCGTCAATTTCAATCATCATCCCGAACATTACATCCACAACGAACGCCCCGAAGATATCGCCAATTGCCACCTCACCAACACCGCTTCATCTTTCCAACAAACCATTGAGTATGATGGCTTTACACGTGTACTCACGGCTGTTGTTCGCCTCCAACCTTGCCAGCGTTACCACATTCGCTTAGTGGTCGGGGACGTTGGCGACGCTTTTTTCGACTCTGCTGTTTTTCTGGAAGCAGGCAGCTTCAATATTGGCAGCACCATCGAAATGGAACCAATCAGTGCTTCCGCAGGCCTCAACAGGTCTTTGAGGGGTGTAGCGATGCCGCCTTCCGATTCAAAAGAGGTGAACCTGCCAACCTAGCGCAACCGCTCTACGTGCGCTACAAGATAAGCGCTTCTACCGCTACCGCTGGACTTGATTTTGAACCTCTACCCAATATCGTCACTATCCCTGCCGGACAACTATATACCGATGTACCCGTCCATACCATCGTGGATGATGCATGGGAAGAGGAAGAACTACTCCGCATCGTATTAGATATTCCTTGTGCCTGTTACAGCGATTCCACTGACCTGTATATTGTGCCACCCCCGGCCTTTTCATGCCATATTCCTCCCGCCTACACCTGCCCCGACCAACCCGCCCAGCTATCCGTAGATTGTTCCGGGGGCATTCCGCCTTTTCAATATCATTGGTTCAATGAGTCCCTTACCTCCACTACCACCGCTTGGACAGCACCCGGAGCATGGTTCAGCGTATCCGTGGCAGATGCTTGTGGCAATATCGCTTCCGATTCTGTACAGGTTATATTTGCCAACCCTCCATCTGCTGCTTTGTCCGGTAGTGCCCAATTATGCCAAGGCGATACCGCTTGGTTCGATTTGGCCTTACAAGGCACGCCGCCTTTCCACATTGGCTACACCCGCAATGATATACCCTACCAAGTAACCCTCACAAATCCCTCTTCCTTCCCGGCTTGGGAAGAAGGGTTTTATCAACTTACCCATATAACAGATGCCGCCTGCGACGGTTCCGCCACAGGAAATGCCCTCCTACAACTATGGACAATATCCGTGGATGCAGCCATAACGCCCGCCCGTTGCGCCGATTCTGCCGATGGTGCCATACAAACAAACATCTCTTCGGGCACACCACCCTTCCACTACGCGTGGCATCTTCTTCCCGACACAACCGCTTATCTCCACCAGCTCACACCCGGCATATATACCTCTCACATCACAGATGCCCAAGGCTGCGTAGCAACCCACCACTGGGAAGTAACCGCTCCGCCCCCTCTTCAAATGCCCGCTATCCACTGCGACCAGCTTTTCCAAGGCGTTTCAGCGCCTCATGCTACCGGCGGTCAGCCACCTTATTGGTACCAACTAGGGCAAGCCCCCTGGCTACCCGAGCATCTTTGGCACCAAGACATCACCCCGGGGACTACACACACCCTAACCATAAAAGATGCCAACGGATGCACCAACACCAGCAACTGGACAATGCCCGCCATCTATCCCCAAGGTATGGCTCATTTGCCAGCGTCCACCACCGTGTTACCCGGCGAGGATTTCCTCGTGACATGGACTCCTTATTTACCCAACAACTTGATAGCTTCCATCCAATGGGCACCTGCCTCGCTATTGAGTTGTACCGATTGTACCAACCCCATTGCCAATACACTCGCAACCGACACCATTCACCTACTGCTAACTGATATTTTCGGCTGTTCCCAACAATTGTCTATGCTATTGCCCGTCAGCAACGACCTCCAACTCTTCATCCCCAATGCATTCTCCCCCAACGGCGACCACATCAACGATACTTGGCACATCTATGGCAGCCCCCATCAAATACATAGCATCCTCCAGCTAACAGTTTGGGACAGATGGGGCGGCATCGTCTTCCAAGCCAATGACTGGCCCATCAACAGCGAAAGACACGGCTGGAACGGCATGGCTCGCAACCAGCCCTTAGACCCCGGCGTATTCGTCTATATGATTGAACTAAAACTCACCAACGGCAGCCGAGTTACCCATAGTGGCAATGTGTTATTGATCCGTTAGCACAGGCCCTGCATCTAATTCATCATTCACATAATTTTCCAAACTTTGCACTAAAAAACATGAAAAGATATCTTGTTCTATTGCTTCCATTTCTTCTTTATTCTTGCCGTCACATCCCCGAAGGTTCATCTGCAGCACTGCCAGCACGCATTGAAAGTCTCGGCGTAGTGGCATCACATCATGTACCCGCCCGCCAAGTGGATGTGTGGTTGCCCGCTGCCTACGATACAGCCCATCGGTATGCCGTTCTCTATATGCACGATGGGCAAATGCTTTTCGACTCCACCCAAACTTGGAATCACCAGGAATGGGGCGTGG
>JAWKLL010000047.1:0-37902 GCA_041392765.1 Saprospiraceae bacterium | reverse complement strand
ATATTGATTACCCTCTCTTCCGCCAACTTTTGGAAGAAGAACTCCAAAAAATGCCCGCCTACCTACCTGCACAAAACAGGTTAGCAGAAGCCGTAGCACTTTTTGATAATCTCGTACAAGCCGACCACTATGAGGATTTCCTCACCCTTAGTGCTTACGCATTAGTTTGATAACTACACTGTACTAATCTAATAACCATTAAAATATCCAAACCATGTACAACGAACAGCAAGCCGAACAACTCCGCCAAGACTGGGCTACTAATCCTCGCTGGGAAGGCATCCGCCGCCCCTACACTGCCGAAGACGTATTGAAACTGCGCGGCACCGTACAAATCGAACACACTTTAGCTCGCTTAGGGGCCGAAAAGCTCTGGGCAAAGCTCAACCGCCAACGCTACGTAGCAGGACTAGGGGCGCTGACTGGCAACCAAGCTATACAGGAAGTTACGGCTGGGTTGGATGCTATCTACCTCAGTGGCTGGCAGGTAGCCGCCGACAACAACCTCTCTGGCACCATGTACCCCGACCAGTCGCTCTACCCCGTCAATTCTGTTCCAGAAGTGGTAAGCCGCATCAACAATGCCCTGCTGCGCCGCGATCAGATTCAGTCCGTCAGTGGCCAAGGCGACATTGACTACCTCGCTCCTATCATTGCCGATGCGGAAGCAGGATTTGGTGGCAACCTCAACGCTTTTGAACTCATGAAAAGCATGATTGAGGCGGGTGCCGCAGGTGTACACTACGAAGACCAGTTGTCCAGTGCCAAAAAGTGTGGCCACCTTGGCGGTAAAGTGCTCGTACCCACCACAGAAGCCGTCAACAAACTCATCGCCGCCCGTTTGGCTGCCGACGTTTGCGGCGTGCCTACCGTACTTATTGCCCGCACCGATGCAGAAGCCGCCAACCTACTCACCAACGACATGGATGCCAACGACCAGCCTTTCCTCACGGGCGAAAGATCCAGTGAAGGTTTTTACTACGTACGCAACGGGTTGGAACAGTGTATCAGCCGTGGCCTCGCATACGCGCCCTATGCCGACCTAATTTGGATGGAAACTAGCACCCCTGATTTGAATGAAGCCCGTGCTTTCGCTACCGCTATCCACGCACAGTATCCGGGCAAATTACTGGCTTACAACTGCTCGCCCAGCTTCAACTGGGCCGCTAAAATGAGCCGACAGGAAATGCTCACCTTCCGCGAAGACATTGCCGATATGGGCTTCAAATTCCAATTCATTACCTTAGCAGGCTTCCACGCGCTTAATACCAGCATGTTTGAACTCGCTACCGCCTACCGCGATAGAGGAATGGCTGGTTATTCAGAGCTACAGGAACGCGAATTTGCCCTCGTTGACAAAGGTTTTGCAGCTGTTAAACACCAAAGTTTCGTAGGCACTGGCTACTTCGACTACGTACAGACAACTATCCAGCATGGAGCCTCTACCGTTGCAATGGCAGACAGCACTGAAGCCGCTCAATTCTGATCTTCTTCCCCCTTATTCTACCTCGCCCGGCTCCTGTTTTCACGAGTCGGGCGAAGTTTTGTAATGGAGCACTCAAACAAAATCCTTTTACCGTGTTTATTAAGAAAGAAATTTTGGTTCTTTGACAAAACTCGTGGTCGTATCGGGCTAGCGATCTCGGCAAAAGGCCGAGACAAGTTGTGCAGCAGTGGCAGCTTTTAGCTGACAGACCCGGGTTTGCCGGGGCCGAGCGAATAGCGAGCTGTCCCGATGTTTTATCGGGATAGCGACCCGAAGGGTAGCCTCCACTAAAAAAGTCAAAGAACCAGATTTATTTTTTTCATCTGAATAATACCCAAAGCGGTAACACGTTTCTATGCTAATAATACCATGAGGGTGAAAAAGGTAAACTGCTCCCTTTTGATTTGGAAAAATTGAACGCTTTATTTCTGTTAAATTACTAAACGCTGCATTGCAATGAAAACCGAAAGGTATTAGTCCTGTTCGGTATGTTTTGATTCAAACTGCTCCCGACATTGCAAATTTAAAAACGGAACGCTCAATGTGTAAAATCAGACAAAAGTATATCCAGTTGCTGCGCGACTTGGTAGTGTTGACTGTATTATTGTTACAACTTGGCACGATATCGCTGGCTGCCCAGACGACGATTCACTTGAAGGATGTATTTTCTAAGCAACCCATCAACGGCGTATTCTGGCAGACAGACACAGGTGGTTTTGGTGTAAGTGATACAGGCGGGCGATGCGCCATTGGGCACGCTAGGCAAAGTAGTCAAACGACCATCCGGTTTTCCCATTTAGGCTACCAAGATACCGCCCTCGTATTGACATTATTACACCACAATTCCGATACCTTCTACCTACATCCCAAGGTATATGAACTACCAGAGGTATTCGTTGGCACAGGCAAGGGCGAGGACTGGGGCAGCCGCCCGCCTCGCAAGTTGGTGCGTGAAGCCCTTCGCCGGATAGACCGAAACTACACTACGGAAGAACAGCTATATGGGGGAGTCTATATAGAAGCGTTGTTGAGTGGTGAATGCCCGATAAAGGCACAAGAAGTAGTTGGGAGTGTAATACTTGGCGGATATGGGGAAAAACATAGGCATAGGACTGCTTGGCGTACAGGATGGGATCGATACGTAGTGACAAGGGATTGCAAGAAGGGTAAATCTAGGGAATTAGGTGTCCATCATCCGGAGGGAATCCAGCAATACCCCGCTATCAGCGACCGCTACAGTGCAGCGGCATCACGTATCATGCTATATACCCCGCCCTGCGATTACTACCCGCGTTTTTCTGATGGGCTACTCTCTGCCTTGTCTTTAGATAAAGTTAAGCTAGGGTACGATTATTTTGATGCAGATGGTATGAAAAATTACGAATATGAATTGGTGGACACCGTATTTGTACAGGGGCGGGCCTGCTTTCACATCCGTTTCCATCCGAGCGATGACGTTCCCACGGCTTACCACGGCATCAATAAATCATCGCAAACGGGCATATTTAGCGGAGACTGCTATATCACCCTCAAAGAATTAGCCATCGTCCAGTTTAGTGCCGTGAATACAAAAGCGGTGATTCCTAATAATTGTCCAGGTGGTTATAAAGCTCCACCACAATCTATCAGCACCACTGTAACCTATTTACCCAATAAACAGGGGCGCTGGAGGTTACATACAATAACCAACGGTATCCGATCTGTGGTAGATGCCAGTACCACCGCACACAGAGCTTTGATATTGTTCGAGGACGCTGCGGATGGTTTTCCTTTTGCACCTCCTGTTGATGCCTCATGGTATTACCAATGTTTTAATCACACGCTTCTAAAGATTCCAAACAGCTACGACCTAGCATTTTGGGAAACCTTTACACAAACCCCATGGCATAAGGAACTCATAGGGTTGTTGCCCAAAAGCATAGCAATGCCTCCTGTTGACGATCCAGCTTATTATGAACCTTTCAATTTCGAGCCTGTGGCCATCCCCGCCCCAAAATGGAAGGGCGAGAAGCGGGGTGGTTTCGCCTACTTAGAAGAACCATCGGATGAAACGCTGGCCTACCTCGACCACGAAAATCGTTACTACGAGCAGTTCATGCGAGACCATTCCAAAATCGTGGGACAGGTGGCCGCCAATTCCAGTCTGGCAGCCATGGGCATTACCCGCTTATCCTCCGAGGAGGAGCTATGCCCGCATACCACCATCCAAGAAATAGATGGTAAGCGGGGCATCTACCAAATAACGGCCACGAATACCACGCTGGTAGCCCCCTTGGGGGAACAGCGCAAAATCTTTCGGCTTTCATTTTTCGAACTAGATGACGCGGGAGCATATGCGGCAATTCTGTATGAAACGGCAACGAATACCAATCTGTTGGAAATACGAAACCGCAGCGGGTTATTGGATACGCTTCGCAACGTGGATGATGTTGCATGGCAGGGCGACACCCTTTACGCGGCCACCTACAACGACCTTTTCCGAGTGGCTTATCTATACCGATGGACGAAGTCAGTGGGTTGGCACTTGGAGATGGAGGAAAAAGCCCCCCCTTATGAATATATGCTACACCGAAATGGCGACGGGGTGTTGGAACTCTATGCCGAGAGCTTGATTGCCTACGAAAAATATGGCTTGGAAGGCGGCGTTTGGCGATGCACCATGCCGAGGTCGCAGGGAGAGGACGTAGTGGGTTTCGCTTGCGCAGACCTGCTGGCCGAAATGGTAGGCCAAGGCGTGGCCGTTGATTTTTTGGAGGACTGCAAAACCACTTCCGAAGGCACTTTGGCCATAGCCCGTAGCCGATGTCTTTATGAGCTATGGTTCCGTGCTGCTGGTGGCAATATCTGGCAAGAGGTAAAGTACCCGTCTCACCTCAATAAACTGACATTTGCTGCGGAAGAAGGTTTGGCACTCTATGGTGAAGGGGTTGGTATTTCGAGTGAATACTATGTTTTAAAACCACCCTACGCGCATCTCCGCCTTGAGCAAGAGACGTGTGATTTCTCACAAACCGTATCCGGCTAAAGATAGCCTCTTGTATGTAACTGCCGGGGATGGTACGCTATTCCTGTCAGTTACGCTGGAAGGAATCAGCGCAAGGAGGATCAGGGTTACACTCTGAAGGTTTACGGGCATCGGTTCTCGTTCTCGCTGGTTATAGCCGTCAGGATATACATGGATGAACCAAGGGCTTGCAGTGTGTTATGTGTATCCCCGGGGCAGTGGCATATTGGGGACGGCTGAGATATCGAGCAGGGCAGGGGGTGGATAAAATCAACGCCTGTCGGATTACTTATGCCGCTGGCGAGGGCTTTTCAACGCCAACACCCTTGCAGGAAGCGGTTATACCCAATGTAGGTTATGCATAAAGTGCAGGCGAAGCTTCTGGGGTATGCGCTCAATGAAGCCCCGAACTATTTGCCGCCGCCATCCTCGACTATGCCTTTCTGGACGTAGCGGGTATCATGGCGCGGCCTGAACTGCCCCTGACAGAAGTAGAATACCCCGAATGGGGCAATCCCCAAGACGAAAACGGTGGCGGAAACCGGCTCTTGTACTCGCCCTATCAAAACATACGACCACAGGCTTACCCTGCCGTTCTTTGTTTAGCTACTGGGCACAAACGACCTCCAGTACCCCTATTGGTAAATATTGAAATACGTGGCCAAACTTCGGATGAACCACACAGGCAACTCGGAAATACTGCTCCACGGCACCCAATGGTACGCATCCCGGTACAGCCGCTTCGCAAACGCCTGCAGCAGACGGAAAATATCTCGTTTGTCTTGACCGTATTGGAAAGCATGAAAGCCGAATGATAAGTGTAATAAGGAAAATGTTTAGAGCAAGGGGACGTAATTTCTCCCTCCAAACTCCTATCTTCACCGCATGAAATACCCCATCGGCATACAGGACTTCCGCAGAATCCGTACAGAAGGATACGTCTATGTGGACAAGACCCAGCATATCTACAATGTGTTGGATAGCGGTGTGTATTTTTTCCTCTCCCGCCCGCGCCGGTTTGGACAAGTCGCTGCTGTTGGCTACGATGAACGAACTGTATTGCGGAGCTAAAGAGCTATTTGAGGGGCTTTGGATTTATGACCAATGGGATTGGGAGGCAAATCAACGTCCTGTGATTTGGTTGAAGTTTGCCACGTTTCAGTATAAGGATTATCCGTTGCGCGATGCCATTTTCGCAGGACTTTCGAAGGAAGCAGAAAGATTAGGAGTCACTCCGCCTGATAATGATATGGATCATCCGCTGTTGGATTTGCTAAAAAAAGTTAATGAACACTACGGTCAAAAAGCCGTATTGCTGATTGATGAATACGACAAGCCCATCATCGACTTCCTCAACGACATTCCTCGCGCAGAAGCGAATCGTGATACATTAAAGTGGCTCTATTCCGTTCTCAAGGACAGCGATGCGCTGTTGGAAAAGATATTCATCACAGGCGTGTCTGCGTTCAGCAAGGTGAGCATTTTCTCCGATTTGAACCACCTGACCAACTTGACGCTCCACCGTCATGCTTACACCCTGTTGGGTATTACCCAAAAAGAATTGGAGACAGTATTTGCCGAACAATTGGCGCAATACGACAAGGAGCAAGTCAAACGCTGGTACAACGGCTACGGCTGGGGAGGCGACGAGCGGGTGTATAATCCTTTTTCCTTGCTAAGTTTCTTGAACGGGCAGGAGTTTAACAATTTTTGGTTTGAGACGGGTACGCCCACTTTCCTCATCAAGGAAATGATCAAGCACCGCTATTATGCTGTTTCAGGTACGGAAACCACCGAGCGGGATCTGCTCAACTTCGACTTTACCCGCCTTAATCCTGTTTCCGTACTCTTCCAAACGGGCTACCTGACCATTACCAAATACGTGCCCGAAGACCTCCTCTATACATTGGATTACCCGAATATGGAGGTGAAACATTCCTTGGAACAACTCCTCCTGCGCGAATATTTAGACGACGCTTTCTTCAGTCCACTGCCTCGGGTGGTGAAGATGCGCAACGCGCTCCAGGCAGGTGATGTGGATACCCCTATGTCCATCCTCAATTCCTTGCTGGCTGAAATCCCTGGCGAGTTGTGGCAGGGTCAAACGGAGCACTTCTATCATGCAGTGGTACACCTGTCGTTTTCGCTATTGGGTACTTACATTCGTTCCGAAGCGCGTAGTGCCCGTGGCCGCTGCGACGCATTGGTAGAAACCGCCGACCACCTTTATATCTTCGAGTTCAAGCTCGATCAAACTGCCCAAGCTGCCATGCAGCAAATCCACGACAAAGGCTATCTGACACCCTACGCGGATTCACACAAAAAAGTGGTAGCCATCGGCGCGAACTTTTCCTCCGAGACCAAGCAGATTGAGGAGTGGGTGGTGAAGTGAAAATGGGCGGGTAGAGAGGATGAGTTTTTCTCTAATAAAGTGTTTACTAAAAACAACTACTCGTTGAACCGATACAGACATGTGTGGGGTTTCTAGGCAAGTTTGATACTTCAACGCGCCGTCAAAGGTAGCTTTCAACAAATCAGTGATAGCGTTTCTAGGCAAGTTTGATACTTCAATGCGGGATAGGCATAAAAGCACAATAAGGAATTGAGATATTCGTGTTTTTCTATAAACTTGGCATAAAATGGTCATAGTATTATAGATTTCGTTTGTATCGTTTTCTGCCTAGCCCTGTACTTTTTTTTCATTAAAAGTTTATCCCAGTATGAGAAAAAAAGACTTATTTCTGCTTTCGTTTGTTGCTCAAACTTGTTTGTTAGGAAGTCAGACCATAACATTCAATGATGTTTCAACAAAAAGAGATATTTTGTATTTTCCACCAATAGTGACTTATTCCAATATTGCCTTTACAACAGATAGTTTTGATGTGGTTGACAATAAAGCCAAATTTGAACTTTTCGATAATAATGACAAAATCGTTTGTTTTCTTTTTAAGAACAAGGAGTGCGATATTTATATTAAAGAAGGAGATGAACTTCAAATTGATTATGATCAATCAGCATCAAGGTTGGTAATCAGTGGGGATAATGGGCAATGCCATACTTCATACAATGAAATATTCAGGTTTTACATGAGGTATCATTATGAATTATTTGCGGATCAAGATCCTTCTTGGTTCTTTTCGGCGACGAACGAGGCTGAATATGAAATGAAGTTAGAAGAATTTGTCGCAAATGAACTTCTCTTAATGAAAGACGAATTGCAAAGAGGTGGGTGTAACAACAAGCTATTAGAGGTTTATTACACAAACTTGTTTTGCAGTTTTATCTACTCTTTGGCAGAATCGATGTTGCCAGAAGAAAATAACAAAAAAATAATACAGTCAATCATCCAAAGGACACAAATTGATTCAAACGTTATTAAAATTGTCCCGAATAATTTTATGTACTACGAGGTCAAGTACAATTTAGACGCATTAATGGCTGAGCCTAGGCCTAGTTTCATAGAACGCTTTGAATATGCACGCCATCTACCACAAGATATTGGAAGCTACATTATAGAAGTTTCACTTTTACTTGACTACCGTATGATTGGAGATATTCAAAGAACATGTGATTTTTATCAAGTCATAAAAAATTGGACGGACTTTGTCTATTTCAAGGATGCTATTCACCTATTTGATAAGTGTGACTAAAGAATATTTGGTTTTTTAATGTTGCTTGAGGTGTCGCTACTTTTCGATGTCAATGCGGCTAAATATTCCAAAAAAAACTATCTTCACCGCATGAAATACCCCATCGGCATACAGGACTTCCGCGAAATTCGCACGGGCGGTTATGTGTATGTGGACAAGACACCACATATCCACCGCGTGTTGGAGAGTGGGAAGTATTTTTTCCTCTCCCGCCCACGCCGGTTTGGCAAGTCGCTACTGCTCTCCACGATGAATGAAATGTACTGCGGAGCTAAAGAGCTATTTGAGGGGCTTTGGATTTATGACCAATGGGATTGGGAGGCAAATCAACGTCCGGTGATTTGGTTGAAGTTTGCCACATTTCAGTATAAGGATTATCCGTTGCGCGATGCCATTTTCGCAGGTCTTTCGAAGGAAGCAGGAAGATTAGGAGTCACTCCGCCCGATAATGATATGGATCATCCGCTGGAGGATTTGTTGATAAAAGTCAATGAGCGGTATGGCCAAAAAGCCGTTTTGCTGATTGATGAATACGACAAGCCCATCATCGACTTTCTCAACGACATTCCCCGTGCAGAAGCGAATCGTGATACATTAAAGTGGCTCTATTCCGTTCTCAAGGATAGCGATGCGCTGTTGGAAAAAATATTCATCACAGGCGTGTCTGCTTTTAGCAAGGTGAGCATCTTTTCCGATTTGAACCACCTGACCAACTTGACGCTCCACCGTCATGCTTACACCCTTTTGGGAATTACCCAAACGGAATTGGAAACAGTATTCGCCGAGCCATTGGTACAACATGATAAAGAACAGATCAAGCAATGGTACAACGGCTACGGCTGGGGAGGCGACGAGCGGGTCTATAACCCTTTCTCGCTGTTGCGCTTTCTGAACAGCGGCCAATACCAAAACTTCTGGTTCGAAACGGGTACGCCTACTTTTTTGGTCAAGGAAATGAGAAAACAGTACTATTACAATGTGCAGCGCACCGCACGACCGAGCGGGCTCACGCGTTCGACGTAGCGCAACTGAACCCTATCACGGTGCTGTTCCAAACGGGCTACCTCACCATCGTGGAGTATGTGCCAGAAGACCGCCTCTATACCTTGGACTACCCCAATATGGAGGTGCGCCAATCGTTGGAACAAACCTGCCTGTCGGACTACCTCAATTTTCCATTGGAAGATCCACAGGTGCGTGTCGTCAACCTGCGCGATGCCCCTGCGTCAGCAAGATATTGACACCGTTTTTACCATCCTCAATTCCTTGCTGGCTGAAATCCCCGACGGTGTAGAAGTGAAACGGAGCACTTCTACCGTGGGAGGGTGGTACACCTGTCGTTTTCACTATTGGGTACTTACATTCGTTCCAGCACGTAGTGCTCCGTGGCCGCTGCGACGCATTGGTAGAAACCACCGACACATTATATCTTCGAGTTCAAGCTCGATCAAACTGCCAAGCGGCACTACAACAAATCCATGACAAAGGCTATCTGACACCCTACGCGGATTCACACAAAAAAGTGGTAGCCATCGGTGCAGACTACTCCTCCGAGACCAAGCAGATTGAGGAGTGGGTGGTGAAGTAGAGATAGCAGAGCGAGGAGAGGATAGGAGTTTATCCGCTAAGAGACGGAAAAAAAATAAGTGATCCCATTTTGGCTTGGCTTTATCCACTAAGGGACGGGAAAAAAATAAGTGATCCCATTTTGGCTTGGCTTTATGCACTAAGCGTAGGGGCTATACTTGCACAAAGCGTGTGCATAAAGACAAGCCTTCAGAAAAAAATGGGATCAGTTATTTCCGTCAAATCACTAAGCGTAGGAATACTTGCATAAAGGCAAGCCTTCAGGAAAAATGGGATCAGTCGTTTCCGTCAAATTGAGAAGAGTATGTCTAAAATTCCCTCACTTTCATTCAATCAGGAAAATTTAGACATACTCAAAGTAGGAAATTAGTGGCCAACTACCTCTTTTACGGCATCGGCTGCATCTTGCAAAGCGATGGCAGAACGAACATTCAACCCGCTTTTATCGATCAGTTCCTTAGCAATCTCTGCGTTGGTGCCTTGTAGGCGTACGATAATGGGCACTTTGATGTCGCCGATGTTATTGTAAGCATCTACTACGCCCTGAGCTACGCGGTCGCAACGAACGATCCCCCCGAAGATATTGATAAGAATCGCTTTTACGCGGTCATCGCGCAGGATAATACGGAAGGCGTTTTCTACCCTTTTAGCGTCGGCAGTACCCCCAACGTCTAAGAAATTGGCTGGTTCGCCGCCGCTGAGTTTGATGATATCCATGGTCGCCATCGCCAAGCCTGCACCATTGACCATACATCCTACATTGCCATCCAACTGAACATAATTTAAGCCAAAGTTTTTAGCTTCTACCTCGGTAGGGTCTTCTTCGTGTATATCGCGATACTCGGCGAGGTCTGGGTGACGGTAGAGTGCATTTTCTTCCAAAGCAAACTTGCAATCCACGGCAATGACGCTATCGTCGGCGGGGTTGAACATGCAAGGGTTAATTTCGATCAGGCTGGCATCAGCACCTAAAAAGGCGCGGTAAAGATTGGTAATGAATTTTACCATATTCTTGAACCCGTTGCCGCTCATCCCTAAATTGAATGCAATCTTTCTGGCTTGGAAGCCTTGCAGCCCTAGTTCCGGATCGATGTATTCTTTGAACACCTTATCGGGAGTGTGTTCTGCAACCTCTTCAATATCCATACCGCCCTCGGTGCTATAAATGATGACGTTGCACTTGCGGGCGCGGTCGGTGAGGATAGACACGTAGAATTCCTTGCATGCGCCGAAGTCGGGAGCGTAGGCATCTTCGGCAATCAATACTTTGCGTACCAATTTACCAGGGCCATTCAAGCCACCAGGCGTTTGCGGGGTTTTGAGCATCATTCCCAAGATGTTGCCAGCGTGTTCTTTTACGGCCTCGGCGTTTTTGGCGAGCTTCACCCCACCGCCTTTACCTCTACCACCTGCGTGGATTTGGGCTTTCACGATGGCAATGTCGCTACCCGTCATTTCACGCAACTGTTCGTAAGCTGTCATAGCACCTTCCAGTGTTTCGGCAACTATGCCGCGTTGGGTGGGAACGCCATACTTGGCCAGTATTTCTTTTCCCTGATACTCATGTAAGTTCATCGTACTGCTAAGTTGTTGAGTTAAACTTCCTTGTCACAGGTTTTGCCTGCAAACGGTGCGAAGGTACGCAAATTGGCAACAAGGGAAGAAGGCCACAGGGCTTTTTTTCCTGCCAACATCAAAATTATTGGTAGGCTCGCGTTAAGAGTATGTCTGAAATTTCCTCAATTGGCTACCAGTTGAGCTGTTTATTCTCAAGTCCACAAATGGTTGTAACTTAGCACGTGGTTACTATCACCTATTTTTCAAAGCTTCAAATTACTTTATCCGTCATGCTTTCAAACCTTGGTAGCAGGAGCGTACTGTACGGCAGCCTGTTTTTTTTGCTTCTCACCGCTGGTATCCTCAAAGCAGAGGGCGCTCATCCAATCAGCAGGGAAATGGATACGGAATTGGAAATGTTGCTTCCTGGCACCGATGGGCAGGCGGTATCTGCTCGTGCTTATGCCCGAAACAGGATGGAGGCTGTGATTGCTATGTTAGAAGCTAAAAAAGTACGCAAGAAAAAGCCCTCCAAAGCCATCCAGCAGATAGAAGAAACCGTGCAACAGCAGTTACTGCAACAGTATCAGACACAAGCAACCGTGAGCGACCTCTTCAAAAATGGGCTATATGACCAATCGTCGGCTTCGGCGGTGATAGCTTTGGTGCTGCAACAGTTGGATATTCCTTATGCTTTGTTGGTTCACGAAACCGATGTTTATTTGGTTGCTTATCCCGATGATATCAACAAAACCGTAGCGATACCCGGCGTGTCAAAGCGCACAGATAATGAAGAAGCTTGGTTTCAAACAGCGTACCTCAACTTGCTGCAATCAGTAGGAATGATACCAGAATCTGCCTGGCATCAACCACCTAATGAATTGTTTCGCACGCATTACCTGGGGTTTCAAGGTGCTTTGAATATACAACAATTGGGTGCTTTTTTGTATTACAGGCAAGCCATTTACGCTTTTGTAAAAGGGCATTGGGAGCAATGTGAACAATGGTTAGACCGCGGGCACTCCTTGGCTGATTGGCCCGTTTACACGGTACTCCGGCGGGCACTTTGGATACAGTTGGCTCAGCAACAATCAGGCACAACTAGTAGCCAAGCCCTACAGTATTTGTGGGATATTTGGCAGGAATCCCCGGGACATCCTTGGCAATCTGTTTTACTACAAACCTTTACTCAGCAGGCAAGCCACCTACCTACTACTAATGTTTGGCCATTGGATTCCCTTTACTTGGACTATCTTGAACATTTTGAGGGGTATCCTCATGCACAAACACAGCTGCGAGAATTGTATTTCCTGCAAAAAGCTACTTTACACGCCCAAGTCGGTGCTACGGTACAGGTCATGGATATGATGGATAGCCTGTATCTGATGTGCCCATCCGATGAAATGGTGCAAGGGGTAATTGCAGGCATGACGGTATGGTCGTTGCAAAAAGAAAGGGATTTTCAACGTGGGTTGGAACGCATTAATTTTTATGAAAACCGATATCGATTCCTGCACAGAAATACTCAATTCCAAGATCAACACCTGCTTTACCAAGCGGAACGGGTGCGCTACTACTTCGATCAGGATGACTTCAGTAGCGGGTTGCTTTACCTGAAAGAATTCGAGCGGGTACTAGCTATCGTTGGGCTTACCCCTCGTCATACTTCTTGGGTTACCACAGCCTATACCACCGCTTCTTATGCTTACTTCAGGCAGGGGAATTACCATACGGCGCTTTCTTATGCACAAATTGCTTTGGAAAAGGCACCCGATGATGCATACCTGGCTCATCGGGTGGACCTATTGAAACGGTATGTGAGGTAAGGGCATGTTTTGGTAGCACCAAAAGCTAAAAGGCTTAACAGCGTTTTACTTGCCTTTTTTAGGAGGTGTGTTTAACAATAGCGTTATTTTTTCTTACCCTTATTAGCTTTGACAAAACATCACCCAAACGACTTTAATTTTTCTCGCAACACTACAATTTCTTTAGCTTCCGCTTGATGCTTTGCGGCCCATTGTCGCCATTTGAAACCCTCATAACGGGGGCGGGTATGGCGAACAAATAACCATGAAATGATGCCGGTAATGGGCCAACTAAGTGCATAGCCCATAGCGGTAGAAGTGGGCAGCCAGATGCAAGCCAAGCGATATTGCAACCAGTAAAAGAAGGGCACTAACACCAAACCACTCACTATTTTGGTAGTGCTACGGTAGCTGATATGCAGACCAAGTATTTTTTCCAACCTAACAGGCGTGCGGAACGGGAGCAAGTTGTGGATATACCCATAGGCCGCCACTAAAGCCCCTGGAATAAGCCACCAAGTGAAAAAACGCCCATTGGCCCGGCTTACCCCGGCATCGGTTAGCTGATGTGTTTGCAACCAAGATTGGTAAGTGGATATTTCGTTGGCCAATTGCTGGTATCCTACAGGGTCATTAGCTTGAAGTTGTTTCAAGCCTTTCAGCAGTTGACGGGTGCGGCGGTAGTGAGCATCCACGGGCAGTGGCGCATCGTGCTGATGCATACTTTCCAAACGATATAGCAGATGATCCTGTGCTTCGTCCGCAGTATCCAACATCAGTGCTTGAAGGGATGTAGTGATGCGAGCAGTAAGGTCTCGCACTGCCTCCACGGGGTCTATAGCGTAGGCTTCCTGCCAGTCAGCAACGCGAAGGGGAGTGCCTGCCTCCATATACAAGCGGGTGCCTCCAAGGGTGGGGTGTTCGTAGTTAAGCCCTACTGGATAAATGTGGAGACCCAAACGAAAATCATTATTGGCTTCAGTGCCGAGGGCAATGCGAGCAGTACCCGTCTTGATGGTGCGCAACCTTCGTTCTACATAGCTACCTCCTTCTGGTGCAATGTATATCACGCCGCCATTTTCCAAGTGGGTGAAAGCTTTGGAGAAGCTTTCATCGTTATTGAATTAAAGAGTTTCTTTCTTCTAAACATAATAAAAATCCTTGGCCGGGGCGTTGGATGGGGATGCAGTATAGGTGGTTGAGTAAAAAACCAGCCACCGGGTTTTTGAAAAGGCTGGAGTTGGCTAAAAAAAACGTCTGTCGGGGGGTGCGCGATGCTACCTGAATGGGATCCACCAAGGCATTGGGGTGGTTGGAAACAATGATACCAGGGCCTTTGAACCGCAGATTTCGTTTATTCCGAAACCGGGTAGCAGGATAGTACACCAACTGGTACAAATGTGCCAGCACCTTAAAAACATGGTACAAAACCCATAAAAAGCCTTTCCGCATCACACCTTGAAATTGAGTAAGTATTGCCGTATTTGCTCATCTAACCGGCTGCCTTCGTTGAAAAGGATTTCCACCCCAGCAGGCAAGACAAATATAGGCAACCGTTGTTGAATCAGGAAATCTCGGTGCAATTCTAATCGGGTAGCGTCTTTTTCTGTGGTGATGATTACTTTGCGAGGGCTGTCCATTTGTTGGAATGCACGCAGCAAACCGGAAATATCTTCTTTCGTAAAATAATGATGATCGGCAAATGCCAAACTGCGGATAGCACCCGTTTGCGCTTCTAAGTATTCAATTAGATAGTCCGTATTAGCAATGGCACTGATGAGGAGAACATCTAAATTTTCATCTAAACGAAGCCGATAACGCGGGTTGAACGCATAGTACGGCGATTGGTAGGCATAACAAGAAAAGTAGAGCCGCTGGTGGGGTAAAGGAGCTATTTCCGTACGCATACGTGCAGCGGATGCTTCCGACAGGTTGGCAGGACACTTGCTCACGATGATGATATCGGCTCTTTCGGCGGAGCTGCGCCACTCCCGCAAGCGGCCTGAGGGCAGCAAAAAATCGCGGGTATAGGGACGTGCATACTCCGTGAGCAAAATATTAAGCCCCGGTTTCACGGTGCGGTGCTGGAAGGCATCGTCCAAGAGCACCACTTGGGTGTCGGGGTGATTCATCATAATTTGAGGGATGGCGAACGCCCTGTCTTCTGCTACAAACACACCGATATTGGGAAATTTCCGGCGGTATTGCAAAGGCTCATCGCCCACAATGGCAGCGTTATGTTGGTGCTTTACATCAATAAACCCGCGTGTTTTTCGATTGTAGCCACGGCTCAGGGTAGCTACGCGGATATACCCATCTAACAGGCGAATGAGGTATTCTACGTGGGGCGTTTTGCCAGCACCTCCTACCGACAGGTTGCCGACCGATATAACCGGAACGCTAAACTTTAGTGACTTGAGCAGCCCCATGCGGTAAAAAGCATTGCGCAGACTCACACCCAACCCATACAGCAGGGAAAGCGGTGCCAACAACAATTGAATTAGTCTGCTTTGTATCATCGTTTGCTTACTTTTGTTGCGAGGAACAACCCCCTGTGCATGAAAGCTATGGTTTTTGCCGCCGGCCTTGGTACCCGGCTTCGCCCTTATACAAACGACCGCCCGAAGGCTTTGGTTGAACTGGCCGGGCAGTCGTTATTAGAAATTACGCTTACTCGCTTGCGCCACGCAGGCGTAGAGGAAGTGGTGGTAAATGTACACCACTTCGCCGATCAAGTGCGGGAGCATTTGCAAAAGAACGACGATTTTGGGCTGCGCATCCATATTTCCGACGAAACAGATCTTCTCTTGGACACAGGTGGCGGCTTGGCTCGGGCGCGGCGTTGGTTGGGGGATGCTCCTTTTTTGGTACACAATGTGGATATTGTACACGACATCGACTTGTGGGCGATGTATCGATACCATTTGAATCACCCTGCTTTGGCTACACTCTCCGCCCGCCATAGGGAAACATCGCGGTATTTGGAATTTGATGATGCGCTCCAGCTTTGTGGCTGGGTGAATACCCGCACAGGTGACCGCAAAATAAGCCGCAATGTGCCAGCAACCCAACGGCTTGCTTATAGTGGCATTGCCGTTATTGACCCCGAATTGTTCACCCATTTCCCCGTAGGTGTCAACGTATTTTCCATTATTGATGTATGGTTGGAGGCGGCTCGCCGGCATCGTGTGCAGGCTATGTTACACGATACGGCGACGTGGTTTGATGTAGGGAAGCCTGCCACATTGGAAGCAGCGGCCGCATGGATGAAATCCTGATGTGATAAATACCGTAATTATCGGACAACCCGAAGTTGTCCGATACCGTATGAACCCAAAAAATTTCGCCCCAGGCTACAAGTCTTGTAAATCCTCCTGCACTATGCCTAAAAACCGCTGAAACTCTACCACCTGTGGGGCATCGCGCACTAATTCGAGCCAGAGGGCTTCGGCCTGCTGGAAGTAGGTTTTCGCTTGGGCTTTGTCCTTCAAATTATCTGCATTAAGTGCCCCCAATTTGTAATACGAAATGGCCAATCCGTTCTTAAATTCCACATGATTGGGGTAGCTGTCATAGAGTTGTTTTCCTAATGCGGAACGTTCTTCGTAAAATGTCAAAGCCAAGTCCAAATTGCCGAGGGCGACGTGGGTGTCGCCGAGTTTGTCATACGAAATGGCCAAATTATGCTTAAAGGCCACATGATTGGGGTAGCTGTCATAGAGTTGTTTCTCTAATTCATTATAGTCTTGGTAAAATGTCAAAGCCAAGTCCAAATTGCCGAGGGCGGCGTGGGTTAAGCCAAGTCTCTCATACGAAATGGCCAATCCGTTCTTAAACGCCACATTGTTGGGGTAGCTGTCATAGAGTTGTTTAGTTAGTTCTGCATCGTCTTGGTAAAAAGTCAAAGCCAAGTCCAAATTGCCGAGGGCGGCGTGCGTTTCCCCGAGTTTTGAATACGAAATGGCCAATTCATTTTTATTATATGGTTCATCAGGCCCTATTTCGCAGAGTTTTTTTGAAATATCTCTACATTTTTCAAAATTATCATTAGCTTTTTCAAGATTACCTGTAGCTACATGAAAATCACCTGTTCGTTCACACAACAAGGCTATTTCGTAATTTGGCACTTGAAAGATAGAAATTACCGTTTCTGCATAGCGAGCAAAAATTGCAGAATATTTATAATTCTCTTCGTGCAGGGTGTCACGCTTTAATTTTTCAATCAGATGCTGTATCAACGTTTCGCAGTCCGCACGTAGCTGTTCGTTCTTTTTGCGGGTGATTTCTTGAATAACGGGGCTGCATTTAAAGGAGGCGTTGGTTTCGTCGTATTCTATCCAACCTCGTTGGGCGAGGGCGAGGGCGTTTTTTTCTATATCTACGGTATTGGGCAGCAACATTTCTAACCACTCAAAGCCAATGCTTTCCGCCGGCAAAACGGCAAAGACGGACAATAAAGCCGTTTCTTCCCTTGAGAGGTCGCTCAAATCGTACATGGCGGCTATGATGGCTTCGGGTGTTTCGCTGCGCAGGGCATCTTTGGCTTGATAGCCCGTTTTGACTTCCGCGCTTTTGGTCAAGGCGAGTACCCCTTTTTGTTGCAAATCATCGAGTAGCGTTTGCAGGGAGTATTGCTGCCTAATACCGTGAAACAAGGCTACATTTTTAGCCAATAATTCCACCACCAAGGTATTGCCGCCCACGGCGTGGTAGATTGCTGCAAAAAGCGGTTCTTCTTCCGCCTTCATCTTGGGGTAATGCCGCTTGAACAGGGCCAATGCCTCGGCTTCGGGCAAGCCTTCTATGGCGTGGGTGGCAGCCTGCTCAAAATGCGTAATGCGGCTCGTGAGCAGCAGGTGGAAGTTGCTACACCGCCGCAACAGTATATAATTTTTCTCCAAATCTTCCAGTTCATTGGCGTTGTCAATCACCAACAGGCAGGGCTTGTCCAAGCTGGCCATAGCCCGGAGTAAATGGTTGAGTCGCTCGGCTTCCGCTGCGGTTTGTTCAAATACCAAACCCAAAGGTGCCGCCAAATTAGACAATAAAGCATTGGCGATGCTGCGCTCGCTCAATACCCAAGCGGTGTGTGCGTAGTGATCTTTGTGCCTATCGTAGTATCGGGCAGCGATGGAAGTTTTGCCTACGCCGCCCTGTCCGTTCACCAAAGGAATATTGTCGCCCGCAAATAGTTTTTGGTGGATGGCGGTCAAATCGTCTTCGCGTCCGAGGAATATTTCGGAGAGGAAGGCGGTGCAGTGAGGGCGCGGGGGATTTTTTTGTCGCTGTAATGGATGATTTGGGTTTCGATATTTGTTTGTTGAGCGATGCGGTTGTCGCCATTGTGCACATCGCGGCCAGCTTGGATATGGCTGTTGGCGACGACGTTTTTGCTGTTCACGATGCTGATGGCGGCCTTTATTTCCTGTTGCAAGGCAGGTTGTTGGCGCTCCTGTGCTTCAATTTCTCGGAGCAGTTCCAGCAGGGCGTGGCTGATTTGGTTGCGCGTCAAATTCGCCTCCGCATGGCTGACGGTGCCTAGGCGTATGTGCTGGCGGATGTTGGCAAAACGACTGGATTGTTGGATAATTTCGTCCAACAGCGGGCTGTTGTGGAGCAAAGAACGCAGCAGACCAAGTGCCTCATCTATCCGGTCTTTGGCGATGAGGTCGCGGGCTTGTGTCAGCCATTGGGCAGTTGTGGTGTTGTCGTGCGCCATAATGTGTAAACTTATTTTGACAGGGTTTTTCTCAAGTCATTTGTAACACGCAGCTATCAGATCAATCCAAGTTGCCCGATACCTTATGACAAATATAAGGCGAATTGTGGATAAGGCATATTACGAAAGCGGCACCGCATACGAAGCCTTCTATGAATTACGTGTGGATACAAATGGGGGTGTCACATAACAAGGCACTCTTTTTCAAAGAATTGTTAATTAAGGCCTGCAAGCCGTTGTGCTTCTTTGCCAGAAAGCGCATCCTACGCTATATCACCCCTTCGGGGTTCAAGGCTGTTCGTGATGATAGAACTTTAATATTGCCATCCCTTCGGGATTTTTTTATAGGGCATGTAGGCTTTTTAACCAAACCCCGAAGGGGTGAACGGATTATTATTCGGCTTTTGCGCCAGGGGTGGAAGCGGTACCAGCGTAGCGATAGCGGAGCTGGTAATAGCGGACGACCCGCCGTCGTTCTCCCAGCTTGGCTTTGGCAGCAGGGAGAACGACGGGGCGCCCTAATAAAAAAATTTTGAACGCCCCTACATCGCGAAGTTGTCCGCTAACGAAGGTCGTTATTGCATCAAGTCGCCAGTGAGGCGCATGAGCTGTGTTTGGGTGTTGCGGAGGTTGAAGATGGCGTTGAGCTTGGATTGTGTGGCGTTGATGTAGCCGAGCTGAATGGTGCGGTAGTCGAAGGAGTTGATGAGGCCGCCTTTGAGTCGTTCTTCGGCGATAGCCATGTTGCGGCCTGCATTTTCTACCAGCGCGGTGGTGATGGCGACCAATCTTTGCTGGTTCTCGAAGGTAGCCAGCGTATTGGCCAATTGGGTGCGCAGGGACTGTGCCTGGCTGTTGAATTGTAGGGCAGCCTGTATTTCTTGCAATCGGGCGGTTTCGATGCGGGTGTTGCGGGCGTTGCCGTCCCAGATGGTATAGCTGGCAGTGAGGTTGACGAAGCCACGGAGGGTTTTGCTGGCTACGCCTGGCAGGTCTTGTACGCTTCTATTGCCACCAAAGTTGAAGGTTTGGCTACCATTGCTGACGTTGATGTTGTAGTTGGCACCTGCGTTGAGGCTGATGGTAGGCAGCCTATTGACGCTTTGTAGTTGGGTGTTGATGGCCGCTAATTTTTGGTTGACCGTGCTGGTTTGAGGTCGGGGTTGTTTTGTAGCATGCGCTGCTCCAATTCGGGGTAGGAGTAGGCGGTTTCTATGGACGATAGGTTGTCGGTAAGGACATAGTTTTCGGGCGTGGTGCTGCCCATGAGGAGTTGGAGGTTGCGAAGGGCATTTTCGTAGTTGTTCAGCTGGACGAGCCAAGTGGTGGAATCGCTGAGATAAGCGTCCTGTGCTTGGAGCAGGTCGAAGGTGCCGGCTTGCCCAAACTCTAAGCGGGTTTCCTGATAGCGGATTCGGTCGCGCGAGAGGGTGAGGACTTCCTCCAGCACGTCCAATTGGTCGCGCTGAACCAAGGCACCGTAGTAGGCCGAGATGACGCTTTGTACGGTATTTTGCATTTGTACGCGGAGTTGCTCATTGGTCAGTTCGCGTTGGGTGCTCAATTGGTTTGGTATATTCCACACGGGATCCGTTGTACAATACCCGGATTGGTGGCGATGCCGGGGGTGAGACCATTGGCAATAACACCGCTTTCGACTACTACGCTGGCGGGGTTGTTGGTGCCCGTGTAGCTATTGCCGGA
The DNA here is from genome assembly GCA_041392765.1 of Saprospiraceae bacterium. Taxonomy (GTDB): domain Bacteria; phylum Bacteroidota; class Bacteroidia; order Chitinophagales; family Saprospiraceae; genus Lewinella. The sequence continues at coordinate 17,390 of JAWKLL010000047.1, read as the reverse complement.
TGCGATGGAAACTTCCACCCCAGGATAGCGGCCTGTGAGTGCCCACGAATCATTGTTTTCGGCTACGGCGACGGCAGCTCGTGCCACTTGTACTTGGTAATTGTTGGCCAATGCCCGTGCGATCGCGTCGTCGAGGCTAAGGTTTTGTTGGGCGTAAGCAAACATGGTGCCCAAACCCATCATCAAAGTGAGGAAAAACCTCCCATTAGTAGAACCGCTTTTCGAATACATAGCGTTTGCAATAAAAGTTATAAAAAAACACGATCCCGCTGGTCATGAGCTTGGTCAGCAACTGATAGTGATGCAGCAGGGGAACGAGATTGAACAAATAAATGAGTCCTGAACTCAGTGCCAGCCCGCCAGCGGATACCATCATGCTCAGGGCAAAGGTAGTACCCAATGGGCGATTGAGTTCAAAAACAAACAACCGTTGGAATACGAAATTTACTAAAACCGACACAGGGTAAGCTACCATCTGAGCCGCTACCGGATTTACGCCTTGGTTGAAGAGTGCGAAGTAGATCAGGTAATCCACGCCCGTAGCGATAGCACCTCCTATGGCATAGCGCATCTTCTTAGCTCCCAGTTCGTAGAGTCGGTTTTTATCCATGCCGCTGTTGTTCCTGTTCAAAAAAGGCTTTTAATGCCAACCAGTCATCAACGCGGGTGAATCGTTGTTCGTCCACATTGTGCGAAGCAGTGAAGAGGAGACCCTTGCCTTGGAATTTCAAAAGGTTGCGCACATGGTCGTCAATCATATAGTCGGCGCGGATGATGCTTTTATCCCCGCAAAAGACAAAGTTTTTCCAACTGATGAAGGGAAAATGCTCCAACAACCAGTCGTATTTATCTTCCAACGAATTGCGAAACTCCATGGCTGCCGTGGTGAAAAACACATCGTATGATGCGGTCAATGTTTCCACTACTTCCTTGCAGTGAGACATGAGGGGCAGGTCGCGGAAGAAGCCTTTGTCTCGGAGCACCCCACGAATGTGTTCAGCCCCTGGTATGTCATAGACTTTTTTGCCCCAGTAGTCGGAACGCTTTAGGCGGATGCCAAATTCCTGCTCGTAAGCATCCAAAAATTTGGGCATGACATCGGCCACTACTTCATCCATATCGAGGGCAATCGTTTTCCTTTTCATATCATCAGTGGTCGTTATCGATGGGGAGTGTTTCCTTGAAGGCTGGTTCCACTTCGTGGTATTCGGGGCGGTGGGCATTCCACAACACGCGGATGAAAACCCGATAGCGGTTGAGCCAAATCAGCAATACGGGCAGTAGTACCAAGATAGACAAGGTGGCTGCCAGCAAACCAAAGCTGACGCTAATGGCCATAGGAATGAGGAATTGCGCCTGAAGGCTCTTTTCCAACAGCAAGGGCGCCAACCCCGCAAAAGTGGTGACCGTCGTAAGTAAGATAGGCCGGAAGCGGCTTAGCCCGGCATCCAATAATGCCTCCATTTGGCTTTTGCCCTGCCGGAGTTCATCATTGTATGTGCTGACGAATACCAAAGAATCGTTCACCAAAATACCGATCAGGGCAATGATACCCAAGAAAGAAAAGAAGCTAATGGGTGCCCCCATGAACCAGTGCCCCCAAATAACACCTATGAAAGAGAAAGGTATGAGGAGGAACACCATAATCGTTTGGCCAATGGAGCGGAAGGTGATGGCGATGATGAAAAACATCAACGCTAATGAGATGCTACCTACTACCGAAATAGAAGCGGAAGATTTGGCTTGCTCCCTGTTTTGGCCTTCATACAGGGCGGAAACGGTTGGGAAGTTGGCCAATACGCGGGGGATGATTTCCGTTTGTAAGCTGGCGGTCATATCACTGACGGAAACGTCATCTCTGGCGACGTCAGCCTCTACCTTTATTTCCCTTTTGCCGTCGATGTGGTTGATGCCAATGATACCGCGTTTGACATCTAAGTCGGCGATTTCCGAAAGGGGGTAGGCATTTCCATTGGGGAAACGCACCCGCATACGGGACAGGTCTTCAATGGTGCGGCGGTCTTCTTCTGCATATCGCAGCCACACGCGCACCTCGTCTTGCCCGCGTTGGAGGCGCTGGGCTTCGGCACCGAAGAAACCTTGGCGCACCTGCCCTACGATGTCCTGTTCATCAAGGCCCAGGAAGCGGGCTTTGTCCTTGAGGGTGATGTTGATTTCGCGGAGTCCTTCCTGGTTGTTGTCCGTGACATCCGTTATTTCGGATAGCAAATTCATCTCATTTTTCACGGCCTCGGCGGCTAATTGAAGTTCTGAGTAGTTGTTGCCGACCAAGGAAATGGAAAATGGTTTACCAAACGCAGATTGTACCCCAAAGCTCAGCACCTCTGCATCATTGATAGGGCCTGTCTTTTCCCGAATTACGTTGATAATGTCTCGCATGGATAAACCTTCGCGGTTTTCTCCGTCCAACAAAGCGATGGCTACCGTACCTTGATAGGTGGAAGGGCCTACGGTGACTTCTACTTTTTCAATAGCCTGCTTTTCATTATTGAAGTAATCGGCACTCAATTGTTCATTGGCTTCCCAAATCGCTTTTTCGATGTGTTGCAGCCACTGGGTGGTTATTTCTTCTCGGGTACCCGCCGGCATTTGTAGGGTGATAGAAACATCATCGCGTTCAATAACGGGAAAGAAGGTGGACTTCACGAAACCTCCCTGTAGCATACCGACAGAAACCAATAGAATGCCCAAAAATACACTGGTAGCAAATAGTTTGTGGCGGACGACAAAAGTAAGGAGCGGCCCGTAGATGCGATCGCGCATGAAATCCATGCCCCTATCGAACCAAGCTTGTACTGGATTGGGGGTGCGGTCGTGGCTCAACGCTTTGGAATGTGCCACGTGGGTGGGAAGTATCAAAACCCCTTCGATAAGGGAGAGTAGTAGTGAGAAAATAACCACAGTAGCCATTTCGGAGAAGAAGTCGCCCAAACGGCCTTCGATGAAAAGGAAACTACCAAAAGCTACCATGGTGGTCGTAATAGCGGCGAATACAGCGGGCAATACCTGCATAGTGCCCTCGATAGCCGCCTTGACGGGGGGCATCCCCGCCTCGTACTGTTGGTAAATGTTTTCGCCAATGACAATGCCGTCGTCCACGAGGATACCGATTACGACAATCATACCAAAGAGGGACACAACATTAATGGTAACGCCTGCCATATTCGCCAATACAAACATCCCCGCGAAGGAAACAGGAATAGCTAATGCGACCCAAAAAGCCAGGCGCCAGTTGAGGAACATAGCCAAGAAAACCACCACGATAATGAAGCCGATGATGCCGTTTTTCGTCAGTAGCTCACGGCGCTGCACGAGCAATGTACTACCATCGCGAGAAATGGTAGCTTTGACTTCGGTGTGGGTTTTATTAAAGTTGTCAATATAGTTTTTTACGTTTTCGTTGATGCTGAGCATATCCTCCTCCAAGGTATTCTGTACGGTAATGACCACAGAAGGTTTGCCATTGAGGAAAGAGCGGTTGGGGGTATCGGCCCATCGGTCGTTGATGTCGGCTACTTGATGAAGGCGAACGACGCCACCTGCTGGTGTGTTTTTGACCACAATGTCGCGAAATCCATCGGAGTAGTAAGACTTATTTCTGGCCCTGACGAGCAGCTCTTCTTTGCCACCCTTGATAGTTCCTCCCGTAATATCCACGTTAGAATTCCTGACGGCAGTAGCTGCTTCCTGAAGGGTAAGACCGAAGGCGCGGAGGTCGCGTTCACGGAAAGTAATTTCAATTTCCTCATCGGGAAAACCACTGAGCGATACCTTGGAAATACCATCGGTAGCGAGCAGGTCGTCTTCTACTTCGCGGGCGTATCGCTTGAGGGTAGCGAGGCTCACGTCGCCGCTGAGGGCGAAACTGATAGCAAAGCCGAGGTTTTCCCTTTTATATACCACGGGCGGTTCCATGCCGACGGGGAAGGAGTTGATGCGATCGACTGCATTTTTGACATCCTGAAGAATGACATCGGTATCGTAGCCTTTGAGAACCTCCACCGTGATGGAGCCGGCGTTTTCACTACTCACGGAGGTGTAGCGCTCAATACCAGTAAGCCCTTTGAGGTTGTCTTCTATTTTGCTGACGATACCTTCTTCCACTTCTTCGGGAGAGGCACCGGGATAAACAGTTTGAATAGAAATAATCCTACTTTCCACTTCTGGGAAGAAGGTCGTTTTGATGCTGGTTGCCCCAAAGTAGCCCATGATGAGGATGGCAAACATGAGCAGGTTGGCAGCAACGGGGTATTTGATAAAATAAGATACAATTCCACGCATGGCGATCTGGTATTATGCTTTGGACTTAGAGACGGAAAAAATAAGCTGCTCAACTTTTGATGCGGATAAAGTTGAACAGTTTTTCCGTCAAATTACTTATTGCCGGGCAATAGAAGGAGAAGTACTTTTAACTTTCATGCCGTCGAAGGCACCGGGTACCATTTTGGCCAAAAGAGGTGTTCCATCGGGTATGCCACGGACGATGGCGCTTTCGGCCTCCATTTTCACCAATTCGATTTCACGGAGTTTGAGGATGCTATCTTGTACCTCATACACCGCACGCTGGTTGACGAGGAGGGAACGCGGCAGGCGGATGGCATTGTCGATATCTTTAGCCGTGACATCGCCGTGTAGGTACATACCTTCGCGCAGTTCGCTACCCGATACACTGATGAAAACTTGTACCGTTTGAGAACCTGCATCAATTTGGTCGCTGATGCGTTTGACCACCCCATTCCATTGGCCGGGGATGTCTTCTGATACCAACTGAACGGTGCCACCTTGGTGGATGTAGGCCAAGTCGGCCATAGGTACCGTGGCGACCATTTCATAATTGCCCGTAGCCATGAGTGTACCCAATTTTTGGCCTGTTCGAATGACTGTTCCCGCGTTTACCGTTGCTTCGGTCAGCACACCGCTGAAGGGGGCGTAGAGGGTGTATTTGCTGAGTCGTTCTTCCTGACTTTTGATGTTGTAGTACTGTGTATAAAGGTTTCTTGCCGCAATGAACCGCTTTTCTTGGTCGGATTTTGTGGCGGGCAGGGGGGTGATAGGCTTCTCTACGTCAAAATTATTGAGGTAATCCTCCCATGCGGAAAAGTTGTTCGAGTAATCAATTTTCAAATCAGGCATGGCCTGTGCTATGGCATTGAGCAGGGTGCTTTTTTGTGCCAATAGCGCCAAACGGGCTTCGGTATTATCCAATACGAGCATGGGTGCCCCTTTGGCAAAACGAGTGCCTACTTTGAAAGGTTGTTTGGTGGTTGTGACCAAACCGCCAACCTCAGCATAGATCTCGGCCTTATCGAAAGCCGACAATTGCCCCTGCACTTCCAAGGTGCTGGCAATTTTGCCATTTTGGGCGGGGAGTATCTCCACTTCCTTGCGAAGCGTTTCGGCGGGTTTGCGGGCGGGGGCTTCTTTTTGTCCAGCCAAAAATTTCATACCCGCGATAGCCAGTATAATTACCAACCCGGCTCCAACAATAGACAAACGACGTTTTGTTAAATCTGTCATGGTGAAATATAAATACGTTATCAAACAGGTTGCGCAAGCAACTATTTACTCAAATTATCATACATCTGCCGAAGCACCCGCAGGCAAATATGCAGGTCTTGGGCAGCCACTCCCTGCAAAGCCTCGTCGATGACCTCTTTTCCCACTGGGCTGATGCGTTGAAAAAAGCGTTTCCCTTTCTGGGTGATATAAATCCGCTTGGTGCGTTTATCCACTGGGTCATCCACTCGCAGCACGAGTTCTTTTTGTTCTAATGCCTGAATCCCCCTTGTGATGGTGGCTTTATCCTTGATGCTGGACATGGCCAAGTCTTGCTGCCGAACGCCATCTTTTTCCATTAGGTCGGCCAGTATGCCCATATTGGGGCCTATCATGTCGCGATCTTCTTCCTCCAATCTATTTTGGATGTGGCTGGCCACCAACCTACCTAAGCGGGCGGTAAGGAATAACAATGGATCAACACCTTTTGTAATAGCAGACATAAAGAAGTTGTGTTTGCAACCAACAAAGAACCTGTCAATGCCCACATTGTTGTGATGGGAGAAAAAAAAAGTTGCTCCGCTGCCTTATTTGCTGTGGATGGTGTGTTTTTTGCAGGGAGTGGAAAAAGTACCCGTTTGCGTTTGTGAATCTATTTGAAGACTTACAGGTAGAAGAAATTTAGATTGACAAAATATCAGCTACAAAAAATACTGCACTGCCAATTCATACCCTCTTAGTCCGAAGCCGACGATGATGCCTTCGCAATGCGGAGATAGGTAGGAATGATGGCGAAATGCCTCTCGTTTGTGTACGTTGGAGATATGCACTTCTATGACAGGAGTATCTATACCCGCGATAGCATCGGCCAATGCTACGGAGGTGTGGGTGTAGGCACCCGCGTTGAGGATGATGCCATCGAAAGAGAAGCCCACCTCATGGAGTTTGTCGATAAGCGCACCTTCGGAATTACTTTGGAAATAGTGGATATTCACCTGAGGAAACATCCCTTGCAGGTGGAGCAAAAAGTCCTCGAAGGTATCTTCTCCGTATATCTCCGGTTCCCTTCTGCCTAATAGATTTAGATTGGGGCCATTGATAATGATGAGTTCCATATCTGCCATTAGTTTGCCATATCCGATAGGAATTTGATGCGCATCATCTGTATTTCTTCGCGGGTGATGTCATCCTCCTTGAGTTCTTTGAAAGCTATTTCTACCGAATCGGTGTCGGATTGCATGAAATATTCGAGTATATCCTCGCGAGCGTACTCATCTATATTGTCTTCTAAGTAGTAGTCGATATTGACTTTAGTACCAGAGGTAACAATAGCATCCAATTCTTCCATCAGGTCTTCCATGGAGAGGTTGTTGGAAGTTGCAATTTCATCCAAACCTATTTTGCGGTCGATACCTTGTATGATGGCTACCTTGGTGCGTGATTTATTTGCAATCTGTTTGACCACAAAATCAGTAGGTCGGACAATGTCGTTTGTTTCAACGTAGGTACTGATGAGATCCAGGAATGGGCGGCCATAACGCTGGGCTTTTCCCATGCTCACGCCCGACACCTTGGCCATTTCATCCATCGAAATGGGGTATTGAGTGGCCATATCATCGAGACTGGGGTCTTGGAAAATAACAAAAGGAGGTACACCCAAGCGTTTAGCTTCCTTCCTGCGCAGGTCGCGCAGCATGGTGAGCAACTGTTCGTCGAGAACCGCAGTTTTGCCACTTTCCTCCAAACGGGCTTCTGCCATTTCTGCTTCGTAGTTGTGATCCATAGGGATCATAAAGCTCCGAGGGTTTTGCAGGAAATCCAGCCCTGCGGGACGAAGTTTCAGCAAGCCATAGCTTTCTATGTCTTTGTAGATGAAGTCATTGAGCATACACTGGCGGAAAACGCTACTCCAGAATGTTTCATCTTTGGCGTTGCCGGCACCGAATCCTTCGCGTTTATCAAAGCGGAAATCTTTCATTTCCTTCGTTTCATTCCCCCTAACAAAGTCAATGAACGTTTTGATCCCATAGTTTTCATCCAACTGCTTGATGGCCTTGAGGGCAATGATTACCTCGTTTTTAACTTCTACTTTCTCGCGAGGATGACGGCAGTTGTCGCACATTTTTTCACAACTGGAGTCGTCGTATTCTTCTCCGAAGTAGTGGAGTAGGAAGCGTCGGCGGCAAGCGGTTGTTTCGGCGTAAGCCATGACTTCCTGCATCAACTGGGCACTCATTTCGCGCTCGGCAACGGGCTTGTCACGCAGGAATTTTTCCAACTTCAGGATGTCTTTGTAGCTGTAGAAAGCCACGCAACGACCTTCGAGGCCATCCCTTCCGGCGCGTCCTGTTTCCTGATAATAGTTTTCGATGCTTTTGGGGATGTCGTAGTGGATGACAAAGCGCACATCGGGTTTGTCGATGCCCATCCCGAAGGCGATGGTGGCTACGATTACATCTATGTCTTCCATGAGGAAGGCATCTTGGGTAGCGCTCCGTGTTTTGGCATCCAAACCCGCGTGGTAAGGTGCCGCTTTGATATCGTTTACGACCAATGCCTGCGCGATTTCCTCTGCCGATTTACGGCTTTGGACGTAGATGATGCCCGATTTGTTGGGCATCCCTTTCACCACCTGGATGATATCCTTGATGGTTTGTTCTTTTTTTCTCTTGGGTCGCACCTCATAATAGAGGTTGTCGCGATTGAAGGAGGAGATGAAACGGTTATGCTCCTCCATGTTTAGGTTTTTGATAATATCGGATTGCACCTTAGGCGTAGCAGTGGCGGTGAGTGCTACCACGGGAATATCTTCACCTATGGCATCCAGCATAGCGCGAATGCGGCGGTATTCCGGGCGAAAATCGTGCCCCCATTCTGATATACAATGGGCTTCATCTACGGCCACGAAGGATACCTCCACCTGGCGGAAAAACTCAATATTTTCCTCTTTGGTCAGCGTTTCCGGAGCGATAAACAGGAGCTTGGTTTTTCCATCAGTGATGTCCTGTTTTACCAACTTCATCTGCGACTTATTAAGCGAAGAGTTGAGGAAATGCGCCACCTCATCTTTCTGGCTGTGCCCGCGAATAGAATCCACTTGATTTTTCATCAAAGCTATCAAGGGGGAAATAATAAGCGCGGTACCTTCCAGCATGAGTGCTGGTAATTGGTAGCAAAGTGATTTTCCGCCTCCTGTGGGCATAATCACGAAAGTATCCTCTCCGTCGAGGACACTCTTAATAATGGCTTCTTGATTCCCCTTGAATTGGTCGAAACCAAAAAAAGTTTGTAAGGCTTCATGAAGGGAATACTTCGTATCTGTCATAACAACAAAGCTTTTCCTTTGGAAATTGGCTAAATTTGTGTTCCAATTGATCCGCAGACCAATGTCTGGGTGTATGCCAGATGTCTTTACCTTTATGCAAATAAGGGCAAAGGTTTTTCCGGCATTACTAAGTTCTACTTTACTTGTCTGTAGCCAAATTTTGTGATGATACACATTATTCGGTTGCTAAATTTAGACAAATTCCCAGACTTAAAAGCATCTTGGCGTTTTTTTTGTGAGTAGAGGGAAGATTTTTTTTAATTTCTCCTTTACTTACCCTTATTTATCACTGTAAAGCGGTATTTCTGTGTCGATTTCCAACCTTATATTAGAAACTGCCCGCCACACCATTGCCATTGAGGCGGCCACGCTTGAAGGCATGAAGGGGGCATTGGATCACTCTTTTGTACAATGCGTAGAGGCGCTTTATCGATCTCCGGGTCGATTGGTCGTTACGGGTATCGGCAAGAGTGCTATTGTTGCCCAAAAAATTGTTGCTACCCTCAACTCTACGGGCACCCCTGCGCTCTTTATGCACGCTGCTGACGCCATTCATGGAGACTTGGGGATGATACGCCCCGACGATTGGGTGATGTGTTTATCGAAAAGTGGCGACACTGCCGAAATAAAGGTGCTTGCCCCCTTGGTGAAACAGATGGGCAACCCGCTTATTGGTATGACCAGCCGTACCGACTCCTTTTTGGCGCGGCAATCTGATTTCTTGCTACATACGCCCGTGAGCAAGGAAGCTGACCCCAACAACTTGGCACCTACCGCCAGCACAACCGCACAAATGGCGATGGGGGATGCTATTGCTACCGCTTTATTGGCGGTGCGCGGGTTTACTTCCGCCGATTTTGCTCAGTATCATCCCGGCGGTGCATTGGGTAAGCAACTCTACCTGAGAGTCAGCGACCTCTACACCCACAACCAACGCCCGCAAGTACTACCCGAAACGCCGCTGCAGGAAACCATCATTGAGATGACGGCCAAATGCCTGGGCGCTACTGCTGTGACGGATGCAGACGGACAACTGCGAGGCATCATCACCGATGGTGACTTGAGGCGAATGTTGACACATGGGTACGATATGCTCTCCCTGAAGGCAGCAGACGTGATGTATTCCTCTCCCCGCACGATTGTACACAATGCTTTGGCCGTAGAAGCATTAGAAAAAATGCGCAGCAACAGCATTTCCCAATTAATCGTCGTGGACGAGGAAGGTGCCTATTTGGGTTTTGTTCACTTGCACGATCTGGTGCGGGAGGGGTTGATTTAAGGATATGTCTAAATTTTTCTGATTGAGCGAAAGCGAGCAAATTTTAGACATACCCTAAGATGTAATAGCCGAAAATTATAATATTTACCTATTTTAAAATCTAATTATTATATCCGATAAGCCGTATCGTATTATGATGCGTATGCCGTGCCCCCTGCCGTCCCCGCGCCGACCCAACGCCGAGCAGGGGTCGCGCTATCCACTCGTAGTCCACCCCGGCTAAGGCCAGAGGCGGCCACCCGTTCCTATCGCTCACGGGGGGGGGGGTTAGGTGGTTTGTGTTCGTGCCCAATCATATTCATAGGATATTGATTTCAAATAAACGGGATGAGGGAAACGTCAACGCCAACGTAGAGAAGTTGCGTGCAACGTCTCTACTTGCAGCCAGATTTACCTGCTAACAGCAAGAAGTGAAAAATATGAAGTACCCCCCAAAATTGGAGCGTGACGGAAATTCATCGTGGATTTTGAACAACATTCCGATAGGAATGGTACGCTCGGTAAAAAAAACAATGGTATCATCGGTCTGCATTCCGTTAGGAATGCATCCTAAAAGCAAAATATTCAGAGAAAAATATTTGGATATTTTGCAAAAAAAATGAAATTTAATATGTTTTTTTTGAAAATTAAATGAGGATACATTCCTATCGGAATGTGGGGCTTGGGTACGGCATTTCAATGCTACCGAGAGATGCAATCCTAACGGATTGCCTCAAAAAACAAAGCGTGTGCAACAAATTTATATAAAAGTGGCGTTTAGTTATCGGACAAATTTGAGTTGTGCGATAGCTGATTAGTAACTTACCTTCACACCATCTTTGTAAAGGATAAAGCGGTCTTCAGGTTCATTAAATGCTAAGGCTTGGTTGATACCAAAATCAACGGCATCTTCGATATCCATGCCTCTAGCAATGCCAAAATAAAACCCCGAAGCGAAAGCGATAGCAGCTCGGTCGCCCACACTCCAACTGGTACCAACAACGTAGGGTACGTGACGCGAAACCGCCTCAGCCTGAGCACTGGAATGACAAGCGTTGAATACCACCACTTTAATGGGAATACCCTGCCGCTCTACCATCGTTTTAAAAATGCGTGACAAAAAACTGCTGTTGACAAAATGAGCATGGCGTTGCTCTTCATCCAACAAGTAAATGCCTGACTCTTCCGGCTCTTGTGCTTTGGCAGGCATATCATCGGCCTCTCTTCCCATCCCTCGGCTCTCTTCAAATACTTTGGCCACATCGGGGCGGGAACGATCGCCGTGACCAGAAAAATGTACGATGTCTGGTTTTTCTAAAAACAAATACTCTTGAAACTGAGAAGGTGTCACCGCTTGGTAAAACTTCAACGGAAAACGCTCAGGCTCTAATGCTTCCTGTAATTTAGTGGCTATGCGACTGTGTTCTGTGGTTAATTGCAAGCGAGCCGTATCTGAAGGATTAGCTGCCAAAAACAGGATTTTCATAATACCATCATCGGGATGGGTATTTTTAGATGCTGAAACAGGAGGAACAACAGGAGAAATAGGAGGTACGGGGGATTCTCCCACATCATCCAGCAGGGTCAATAACCCATGTGTGATACGTGCGCGCTCCTGTTCATAGCTGCTCCTTTCTTTGATACCCATCATATTCTCCCGCTCATTGCTGTGATACCGTGCCCCTGCCGTCCCCGCGCCGACCCAACGCCGAGCAGGGGTCGCGCTATCCACTCGTAGTCCACTCCCGCTAAGGCCAGAGGGCGGCCACCCGTTCCTATCGCTCACGGGGGGGACAGGTTTGTGTTCGTGCCCAATCATATTCATAGGATATTGATTTCAAATAAACGGGATGAGGGAAACGTCAACGCCAACGTAGAGAAGTTGCGCGTAACGTCTCTACTTGTAGCCAGATTTACCTGCTAACAGCAAGAAGTGAAAATATGAAGTACCCCCAAAATTGGAGCGTGACGGAAATTCATCGTGTGATTTTGAACAACATTCCGATAGGAATGGTACGCCTTTGGTAAAAACAATGGTATCATCGGTTCGCATTCCGTTAGGAATGCATCCTAAAAGCAAAATATTCAGAGAAAAATATTTGGATATTTTGCAAAAAAATGAAATTTAATATGTTTTTTTTTTGAAAATTAATGAGGGATACATTCCTATCGGAATGTGGGGCTTGGGTACGGCATTTCATCGTTATTGAGAGATGCAATCCTAACGGGATTGCCTCAAAAACAGCGTGTGCAACAAATTAGTGGCACTTATATATATTCTTTTGGAGAAAACCCCGCATCCACCCCTTGCAAGAAGGAGTGGATGCTTGAGAATTACCGAAGATTCTATTGCTCGCCACTAATTTGTTACACACTCCAAAAAAACGGGAAGCAAAAACATGAAAAACCCGTAACTTGCCCCCCCCCTAAATCACCACGTTGCGGCAAGGAGCAAAAAAGCGATGTCTTTATAGCCGAAAGTGGGTAGCCTAGCGGTCGGTTCGTTCAACTGAACTGTCTGCGCCAGACAGTCGGTCGTCCCGATAGCTATCGGGAATAGTTCGTGGGGTGGGGGCGCAGACAGTCCTTAGAGTTCTACGCTATAAAAAAATAGTATTATGCTTGATATAATTAAAAGCTACATTAAAAGCGAGACAGACGAATATGGACTGCTTATTAATGGAAAATGGGGACATGGAAAGACCTATTTCATCGAAAACATACTGCCAAATGAGATCGAATCACTAGAAATCTTCTATGTCAGTGTGAATGGCATGAATTCTACAAGTGAATTACACCGAGCAATAATATCAAAGGCAATGGTGAATCACTTAAGCTTGGATCGATTTTTATCTTTTGGGAGTAGAGCAAGTAAAGCAATCAAGGCTATGCCCAAGGCTTTAGCAGTATTAGATTCCCTTAGTTTTTCAGATTTCCACTTTCCTCATCAAATCCTTGTTGTGATTGATGATTTAGAGAGAATCCCAGAGTCTTATTCATATGGAGAACTGTTTGGGTATATTAGTAGGACATTCCTAAGTAAACCGAAGTTCAAGACTATCCTAATCGGCGACATTAGTAGGCCTAGGATTATAAGTTCAGAGTTTCGAATAATAAAAGAAAAGTACATTAAGTGGATAATTGATTTTGAGTCGGATTTCAAAGTTGTATTAGATGACATGGTCGCTAAGTATAAGAAGGAGAAGTCTTTTAATTTTATAGTTAAAAATAAGGAGACAATTCAGGACCTATTTAGGAGGAATGACATTAGGAACTATAGAACACTTGGCTTTTTTTTGGAAGTATGTTCAACTGTAGGTTCAGTGTTAAATGATAAGTACAATGATTTGTCAAATTCAATCATTCTATTCATTTTCATATTTTCTGTAGAATACAAACTAGGACATACTGATTATTTTGATGGTCCAGATAATCTACCGCCACAAGTAAAAACATCTGGTAGTGATAATTTTCTTTATGCCGAAATCATTTTTGATAAGATTAACAAAATGACTGGAGCGGTCGAAGAGGCTCCAAAAAAAGCGGAAGAGCCGCAGCAACCCTTGGATGTCTTCATTAAGTCATTCGAAAGCTATTCCAGAGAAGATCCCAACAACGATATTGGATATAAAGGTGAATATCACTTTTTTAGGTCGCTCTATGTGTACATTACCACAGGAAAACTTGATTCTCCGGCATTTCTCGCAGAGTGTGAGAATCTTTCAAACTATCGCCAAAGGAATCAAGAAGAAGAAGTGAGGGAGCGAGTAGACGAAGATGTTTCTATAATGACTCAATACAAAACATTATCATTTGTAGAACTATCACAAGCCATTGAACGATTTCTTCAGAGATTACCAGAGCTTAACATAGCAGATGCAATTAGAGGGTTTAGTTTTTTGTTCTATTTCGCGGAGTCCGAACTTGTGACACACAATTCCGAAGATTTAGAACAGACATTTAACGAATATATAGAAGGGTACAATTTTGAAGAAGGACTAAGTCTACAGCAAAAAACAAGCGGGGTAAACTTCAGAATGCTTAGCCCTACTATCTGGGAAGGTCGTCGGGAAGCTTATGATACGTTAATTGAAAAGTACAATGCTTATAAGCATGTATTACAGAAAGAAAGTGCCGAACTAAAATTACAGAATTGGGGAAGTAGCTTGATTCTAGACACTAAAATTGTGTTTAGGTACTGCGCTGCCGATCAAATTGCGGATAGGGTGCTAGAGCTTTTGGATAATCGCGATTTCATTGAGCAACTTGAGGGAGAGTTTGAATCTGAATTCAATTTTTTACATGCGAATCGTATTTATCCAGACTTGTTAGAAAAACTGGAGAGATTAAGTTTGAGGTTTGGAGAGACTTTAGAAGATAAAACAGTGGACAGAATAGATCTATTTTTTTTGAGATCTTTCAAAAGAAAGATCGACACTGTAGCTGAAAATATAAGGACAGCGTAGAACTTTGCTAGTGCGACAATGCTTCGTTCCTCAGCACTGCGCCCTAGCCGGAGTTGGCTGACATTGGGTATGATCAACATAATTCAGTATTTTAAATGGAAACTTTTACTATTATTGATCTTAAAGGACAAGAAATTGAAGAAGACCTTGTCCGTAAAGGAGTTGTCTTAAAAACACTGAAATATGCTATTGTTCCTTCCCGGTTTAATGAAGAAATTAGTGGTATCTTAGATTGTTTAGAGCTTAATTCTGATAGTGTATTTCCCGATTTAGGAAGGTTATATGTAAACTTATGTATTGCTTTAGATTTCTTTATTCAAGAAGGGGTTACTGTAATTAATCTTAGTTTAATTATAAAGTCAAAAGATCCTAGCAACTTGGTGGAAAAATTAATAAGAATAGCTCTGAAAAATAAAATATGCATAGTATGTGCAATAGGTAATAAAGGGAAAAAAAAAATTCGATTAATGAATTGTCTCGAATACCGGAAGTGATTTCAGTAGGAGCAGTTGATGACAATAAAAAACTTCTTTCAAAGTCTAGTATTGCAGAGAAAGGCGAAATCGGGCCAACTTGTGTCTCAAATGGAAATACCAATTTACCTGAACAACTAATTGACACTTCACCTCTGTATAAGCGTCCAAAACCGGCAACGAGCTATGCTGCTCCTAAAGTTTCTAGAAGCATCTGTTCTATTTTTCTTATGATTGATATATTAGGTACTTTAATCAAGTATTCTACTAATCATTCTATTACTAACGAAGAATTAAGAAAAGTGCACTTGACTAGAATTGGCCTACCTGATTCTACTAATGATTTAGACATCGAACAATATCCAAAGTTAGTTAGAGAAATGTACAATAAGAAAGATTTTACTTTTCATGTTGTGCCAACCCTAGAAGAGTTAAACTGGATTGATGAATTAAAATATGGCCTAGACAAAATAGGCCATACGCGTTTCTATTTGGCAAATTGGCCTGCTGACATAATTTTTCTTATTAAGGAGATTGCATTAAAACTAAAAGGATATTCAATGAATGAGGTTGGTTATGGGTATATAGATATTGATATTGTGTGCAAATATTTCTCTAAATATACCTTTGTCAAGTTTCTGAAACTAATTCTTAAGAAAAATTTTGACAAAGTATTTCATGGGCCTCATAGGCAATTTATAATGAAACATGACACAAAAATGAGATATTTGTGGAGTGAAGAAAAGGCTAGAGCTTATTGTTTGCTTGCCTATAATTCAGTAATGTATCCATATAAAATAACATATTAATTATGATAAGTGCTCGTCAATTAGCATCAGAAATTAAACTTGCAATAAATGAAGCAAGCGAAGACCTGCAAGAAGCCGGAATAAAAATTACAAGCTTTGATCTTTCACTAAAAGTTATTGTAGGAAAAACAGCAGGTATTGATGCCTCAGCTTCTATCGGCCCTATAAAAGTAGGTGCTAGTAAGAATTCATCAGAGGAAAAAACTACCTCAATGAATATCACCTTTATTCCAAAAGAATTAGATACTGAACTGCAAGGAAGTATGGCTGAAGAATTAAGTAAATTAATCGTTGAAATGGCTAAGGAAATACAGGCAGTGTCGTATGAGTATCCTGAGTTTGGTTATTCAAAATCGTTTATCGAGCTCTATTTTGTAATCACAGAAAAAGGTGATATTAAAATGCTATTTGAATATAATGAAGAATCTCAATGGGTTCATTCTATAAAAGTCTACTTTTCGAGTAATTAACGTCAGCCAACAATGCGCATACGGTGCGACAAAAAGCCCCTTCCAAACACTGTTAGACCATTGAAATCCAACACCTTAAAGCAGAATTTCAAACGGATTTAATCGGATGTACTGCCATCCCTTCCTAGTCTGGCGTGCGCGACTGGCAATCCCGATAATTATCGGGAGGTGCGAAGCTGCATTCATTTCAAGCGTTTTATCCGATTTTTTTGATGAAGTATGACGATTTCTTTAAAGACTTTTGAATAGTAAGCCAAGCGGTTCATTTTAAGCGGATTTGCTATTCAAAAGTCGAAATCGTTAAGATAATTTTTCTGCGTTAATAAGAAAAAATTGAATTCATTTTCCCCCACCCTAATGTGCGTGTTTTTTAGCGAATACAGGCACTTCGCACGAAAGTCGCTTGGACGGATAACCTAGATGAAACAGGATGTCATTACGATCAAAAAAACTTACCTTGCGGCCTTAAATCCAATAATCTGATGAAAGCGATTATTCCGGTGGCCGGGGCGGGAGTGCGGCTTCGTCCACTGACTTATACTCAACCTAAACCGCTGATTCCAGTGGCGGGCAAGCCGATCATCTCCTTTATTATCGACCAGCTGAAGGAGGTAGGGGTGGATGAGTTCGTATTTATCATCGGTTATCTAGGAGAAAAAATTGAACATTACGTAAAAGACCACTATCCCAGCCTCAAGGCGGTTTTTGTGCAACAAGCCGAGCGGTTAGGGTCGGGGCACGCTATTTGGACGGCCAAAGCGGCGTTTGAAGATGCTCCTGAAATTGTGATTGTCTTCGGTGATGTGATTATTGATGCGGATTGGTCGGCTATTGTGCATAATCCTACTTCCTGCCTGGCAGTAAAAAAAGTGCCTGACCCCCGACAGTTTGGCATCGTTGAACTGAACGAGGACGGTAGGGTGCATCGCTTAGTGGAAAAACCACGTATTCCACGCTCTGATCTGGCAATGGTAGGGTTGTACAAGATTAATGAAGTGCAACTATTTTTAGATGCCCTCTATTTCAATATATCTAAAGAAATTCGTTCCAACGGGGAATATCCGCTTACTGA
>JAWKLL010000046.1:0-39672 GCA_041392765.1 Saprospiraceae bacterium | reverse complement strand
CACCGGTGTCGGGGGGAGGAGTAAATAAAGCCTCATAAGGATTCAATACAATTTTGCGCCGCAATAACTTTTCAGTGAGACTCAGCATGGACGGCCCTACTTCTACGATAGGTGCTGGGTTTATCGCTATACCACATTCGAGTAGTTTTGCGGTCAGTAGATGGAAACCTTGTGCAGTCATGGCAACGCGGTGCAATGTTTGGGATGCTTCTTCAAAATATGCCTTTGCAAAATGCGGCACAAAAAACTACCCCCGCAGCAGCATCAGCGTCATGTCGTCTGATTGTGTGAGTTGGTTGAGTTGCATGAGTTCGCCGAGGCGGGTTTCCCAATCGGGTGACCGGAGTACTAAAGCGATTTCGCTTTGATACGCTTTCCTGTTAGCCGTTATTCCATCGGTCATGAGGGCGAAGGACATTTTGGGCTCCCATACTCCACCATTTTGCACCCTGGTGGGCAGATAATCAATGGGGAGGTAGAAACTGCTTTGGGTGGGCAATTCCTCCATTTGGTCATCTTGGAAGCGCAGAATAGTGCTGTCGCCGACCCCAAAATAGAAATACTCGGAGGTGGTTTTGTCCAATACCACCCCCACTAAGGTGGAAAGCATGCCTTCACATTCTCCTTTGGTTTGGTACAAGCGTGCGTAGGTTTTACGCAAGCTAAGCGCTACAGCATCCAGCACGCTTGTGCCAGAGGGTGCGGCTTGATAATAATATACGAGGTCTTCACAGGCTTGCTCGGAGGCTTTCCAATCGCAAGCATTGCCACCCACGCCATCCGCTACGAGGGCAATGGCGGCATGCTCGTCTTCAAAAAAGCGATAACTGTCGCCGTTTTTGAGTTTGCCTTTATTGGGAATGGATTGTGCAATGTACTGCATGGATGGGGTTGGATATATTGGTTTTAATAAGCAATAAAGGGCTTGAAAGTACTATTTTGCACTATCAAGCCCTTTATTGAAAAGTGCTTTGAGAGAATTACCTAATCAAAGCCACATCACCTCGATAGACGAGAACCACGCCGTCGAGGAATTCGACTTCTATGATGTAAACATATACGCCAGGCAGTAGTTCTTTTCCGCTTTTATTGCCGTCCCAGAGGGGGATGCCGTTCAAACAGTTGGGAGCTAGTCGAGTGGCTTCATAAAGCAGACCACCCCAGCGGTCGAATAGTCGTGCAGAACGAACTTCCCTCACACCTGTACAGGTGAATACGCGGAATTCATCGTTCAGCCCATCCCCATTGGGGCTGAAGATATTGGGAATATACACGTTTCTATTAGCATCCAACTCTACAAAAATGCTGGCAGTGGCCGTACAACCGTTTTCATTCACAATCGTCAAGGTGTAATTTACATTGCGTTCAGGAAACACGAAGGGGGCTCGAATCGTGTCGCTACTCAGGTAGTCGGCTGGTGTCCAACTGTAGGTATAGTTGTCGCTGGGTACAATGGTAGGAAGTATTTGAACACTACTATCACCAAGTTCTACCACTAAGGGTGATTCAGGGAAATCAATGGTAATTTGAGCAGGGGAGGCAATAGAAACCGTTGTTTCTGCCGTACAGCCATTGATGTCCTCTACCGTGACGGTATGGTCGCCAGCAAAGACGGTGGCAGGCTGTAGCACGGAGAAATTCAGTCCGTTGTTGTCGATTTGGAAAGTGTATTCCTCGAAAGGATTGCCCGCGCCACCGATAACAGTATCTATGGCAATGAAAGTAGGATCGCCAAAACACAATGGCGGTTCTATTGGATCTAATGAAAACTGTAAAGCAGGCGGCTCAGCAATAGTAAAGCTGACATCGTCGGTACAGTTTTTAAAATCTGTTACTGTTACGGTGTAGGTGCCAGCGGGTAGGTTAGCGTTGGTAGCGCCTGTTACACCATTACTCCACTGGAACTGGTAGGGTGCTGTCGGTGAAATATTACCTCCAGTAGCAATGACACTGATGATGCCGTCGCTATCACCTTGGCAAGAAACAAAAGAAGTGGAGGTATTGGGATCAACGTTTACCGTCAACACAGCAGGTTCATTTACAACAATGGTTTGTGTGAAAGTACAGTTATTGTCGTCTGTAATCAACGCAGTGTAGTTGCCCGCATCGAGATTGTTTATGCTGTTCGCAGTGCTGAGGGTTTCCAACCAAAGGATATCGTAGGGTGCTGTTCCTCCTGCTGGTGTAATAGTAATTGCACCATCCGACAAACCATTACAACTCACGGGCGTGATTTCGGTTGCTACTGTGATAGGCACTGGCGCAGCAATGGTGAATTCCGCCTCTAATCCACACCCGTCGTTGATATTAACCAATTGTGTACCCTCGCAAAGTTGGGTAGCTGTAGATGTGTTACCTCCCGTTGTCATTTCACCTGAAGCCCATAGAATACAAAATCTCCAGTGGTACCATCGCTATAGGTCGCGACTACGGTAGCTTGGCCATCACAAGTGGTATCGTCGGGACAACTGGTATTCTGCACGTTACTAAATGTAGCAACAATGGTAGGTGGATCTATTATTTCCGTTTGGAAAACATCCGAAAGACACTGGTTTGCATCAATAATGCGCACCGTGACAGTACCAGCAGGCAAGGATGTGATAGGGTTCAGTAATGAAGGCACCTGACTGCCGTTCCAAAGGTATTGATACGGCGCAGTGCCACCGCTCGCGAATACAGATACTTGACCGTTGGATTCACCCGGACAAGCAGGTCTTCTCACCATAAAAGAATCAAGCGTGATGGGATCGGGAGCTAAATGAAGGCCGTATCCACGGTTATACAGGCATTATCGGCGGTGATGGTAACAATATATTGCCCATATGAAAGCCCTGTGATGGTGTTGCCATTTTGGCCATTGCTCCAAGCGTAAGAAGTGATAGTGGTGCCGGGTGCGGGAGCCGCTGTCACTTGTAGTACGCCATCTATATCATCAAAACAAGTCACGCTATCGTCTGCCAGCATGATGACCGATGGTGGGGTAGGGGCTGAGATGGATTGCATAAAGGAGGCCATACAACCATTCGCATCTGTCACATCAACGGTATAATCACCGGCGCTCAAGTTCGTTGCAATGGAGTCGGTGAGTGTTACATCGTGCATCCACGTGTAGGCATAAGGGGCGGTTCCTCCCGTTACACCAAGCGTTATACTACCATCGTTCCCAACGATACAGGTTTCGTTGTTGAAACTCAGGGCATTGACAACCAATATGGCAGGTTCTGTTACTGTGTAAGTTTCAATGACTTCACAACCAGCCGTACTGGCATCCGTCATCGTTACGGTGTATGTACCGGCAGCGAGGCCGAGCAATTGACTGGTAGTATTAGTATTGATAGGAGCCGAAGCGGATGCACTCCAAGCGAAAGTGTATGGGAGGTCAGCCGGAGCACCACTTGTAGTGCCTGTTACCAATATTTCTCCACTGTTATCGCCATTGCAATCGAGGTTGGTAATAACTTCGTTGATAGCAAGCGTTTTGACAGCATTGACATTGTAACAACCTGTAAACTCACAACCATTATTATCCGTCACGGTCACGCAGTATTGCCCAGGGTTCAGGCTGCTCAACGTAGAGGTTGAAGCCATAATATCTAACCCTGTGCTCCATTGATAACGGTAAATACCTCCAGTGTGTAAAGCCACCTGTGGCGGTGATGGTTATACTGCCATCTTCGCCTCCTGTACAGCTCGCATCGGTTCGAATAACATTGGAAGAGAGTACCCTGAGCGCAGGTGGTTGCCCCAATGGAATGAGTGCTATTTCTTGGCATCCTGAACCATCTGTTACTGTTATCCCATAAGAACCTGATGGAATACCACTAATGTAATTGACATTACCGGGATTGGTAACGCCGTTGGGTACACCCCAAGTAAATGAATATTCAGGCCCAGGGTTTTCAATAGGAAGCCCATCTGAAGTGGGAATAAAACGTAGTGAACCATCACTTTCGCCAAAGCAAGTGGGTATGGTATCCCGAATGGTAATCCCTAACACAGGGCCAGCCAGTACTTCGATGGTATCTGTTACCATCAACTGCGGGATGCTTGAATCGGTGATTGTAACCTGATACCTTCCGGCTGCCAAATTGCTGACAGTAGATGAACCTCCATCGGCTCCAATCACGACGGGACCCTCATTGGGGCCGCTCAGTGGAACAGTATTCCATACAAACTGGTAGGGAGCTGTTCCTTGATCCACCAACACCGTGAAACGCCCATTGTCAAAGGAGGGACAGGTAAGGCTATCTTGTGTAATAAATACAAAGAAAGGGTTGTTGGACACTTGCACGGTACCTGGGCGTGTATTGAGTGTTAGCGGATTACCGTCCACATCTACTATTTCTACCGGCACAGGACTGTTGGTAATATCTAGAGGGGAAAAATCTCCGATTTCTCCTAATACATCAAAGCAAATTTCAAAAACCGTGGCACCGTCTGGTAGCGTGAGGCCAGTAAACGATAGATCCGACCAAGAGAAAGTCAATACCCCTGGAGGAATTGTGTTGACAACTGGGAAGTTTTGCCAGCCAAAGTTGCCACTGCCCAAGTCGGGCATCAGTGGGTTAAATCCTTGTACGCCAGTAATGCTCAACACAGCAGGATCCCAGTTGATAGAAAATTGCATGGAAAGTACATCTGCAAAATCCTCTACAATAACCGGAACGCAGATGTTGCTGTTAGGCAGTGCGTTGCGCAAAGGTAGGTAGAGGGAAACCACATCGCATGAACCATCTAACGTAATCGTGGCCATACCGCCGCAACTTTTACCGTCTTCCACTTCAATAATGTAAGTACCAGGCTCTGGTACGTTGAAGGTTACAATATCATCGTGATCCGCTGCACCAGAACTGATCGTACCTACTATACTTGCATCGTTTTCATTGTAAATATTAATAGTAGTGTAGCTGGAGTTGTCTAATTCCGACAATCCTCCTCTGACACGAAAAGTACCCTGACATCCCACAGACGATATATCGGAAATGGTAATAGCATTCAGATAGGCTACGGCAAAGGCTTGGTCGGTGCTGACATTAACGCAATCACCAGCTGGTGTTCCTTCGTATTCTGCCAACGCTCCTCCCACAAGTGCATCAAAGGTGATGGGGGCAAAATAGTATATGACAGGATCACCTGCATTGAAAGTGTTAATGAGTGAACCATCGTTGAAGAACATCACATCCCCACTCAGCGTTGCACCGGTATAAACATAGAAACCATACGCGGGGCTGCCCGCATTAAACACACAGGGATCCATGCTGATATCCGTTGTACTAGTGCCTGCCGTGCTAGGTGGGCAGTTGTAAAAAACATAGCCAATTCCAGCAGGTGTTGTAATATTGGGGTCTCCGCTTAAATCAACACTGGATTCATCGTGGTTGATGGGTAGCTGATCGCCCAAGCAGCATATATATGGTGTCTGGTATTGCGTCGTTTGACTGTCCTACCAAAGGCCAAAGGATACAATGTTGCCGGCATCGTTGTTACACATTCGAGCTGCACCTCCATTATGAGTAGGCGTCAGGACGATTTGATCTGGCCGTTGGGCTTCCAATGTCAAATTGAATAAGAGCATTAAGCCCAAAAAAGTAAGGATCCTGTTCATGGTTCCAATGTGTGAATTAAGGAGTAAGTAGCGGATTTTGTTTGCCAAAAACCGTAAGATTTGGGTGAGCATTCCACTTGCTAACGCCGCATTAAGGCGCAAAATTACAATCATTGCAGGCAATCTCTGTGTTAAAGTCGAAAAACGTCACAAGGTAACGATTTTCCTTGTCTGTTATTTCTTTGTAGCAATATTAGGAATTGTTGCGCGTCTCCTGTGGTGTCAAAATTACCGATGGTTATTCCAAAAGTGCCATCTCCTTTGGGCTTTATTTCAACGCGTTGTTCGAATTTTCGTTCCAATTCACCCACCAATCGAACAGCAGTTTGGTAGTCAACAGGTGGCTGTTCTAGCAATACGGCATATTGAAGGGTAGATTTAGGGCTGAATGTATGTTGCTCCTTTCGGGAAATAACAAGGATAGTAGAACTAGACGATGCCGTGTGTGCCCAAGCTAATGAATTGTCTTCCAGCACGTCCTCCTTTTGGAGCGCGGGCACTGAGAAGGCGATATTAGCAGCAGGGGCTTCCTGAATAGGTGCTTGGACAGCCTGTATTTGATTGGCGAGATGATGGGCAGGTATATCGTGGGATTGAAGCCAAGTGAGCATCTTTTCAGCAGGCAGACTGCCCGATTGATGGCTTATCATTCTGCCCGTTACATCAAACACTAGGAAGGCTGGAATGTGTTCAATTTCATATTTATATAGAACTTCTTTAGCTAACGCTGTACCCGCGTCATATTTGATGGCTACAAATGCAGCTGCTACGTATTGGTTCAAAGTGGCATCCGTGAAGGTGTTTTTTTCCATCCATTGACAGGGCATACACCAATCGGCATGAATGTAAAGCAGTACTAATTTGTCTTTTTGAGCGGCTGCTTTTATAGCATCACCTACATTGCCTACTGACCAAGGGAAAGCCTGCAAACTTTTGGGCATCCAAAAGCAAAGCAGAAAGGCCAGCAACGCGAGCCGAGTGGAAGGGATGTTCATGGATTATGTCTTTGGGTCTGCCAAGATACTACGTTAAGGCCGACAAAAGCAAGTGAACGGAAGTAGAATGAGGGAACGGTCTTGAAAAGACAGGTATCGGTTGCGTTATCGGCTACTTTGACAGATATTCATTTATGAAAGAGGTCAGTTCTTCACCATGTAGATTTTTTGCAATGACTTTACCTTTTTCATCTAAAATGAAATTCGCTGGTATTGTAGTAATTCTAAGGGCTTCCATAAAGGGGGTATCATCGCCCAACAAGTGAGAAGATTGCGGCCAAACTGCCTGATCTTTAGCAACTGCATTTAACCAATAGTCACGGTCGCTATCAATGGAATAGCCAATTATTTGCAGCCCTTTGTCTTGCCACTGCGACCAAAGCGGGGATAATACCTGCCTATTCTCTACCCGGCAAGGGCCACACCAAGCCGCCCATATATCCAATAGGGTCAATCGGCTTCCTAGTAAATTATGAATAGCTAAAGTATCGCCATTGCTCATAGGAAGATCAAAGTTGGGGATTACCTGGCCTTCCATCACGGGTAAGTTCTCTTTCTCCGCCATTTCACACAGCTCAGCAACCCAAGGGTGGGAGACGGTTGCTTCCCATTTTATACACTGACGCGTGATAAACTCTGGTATCCGTTCGTAGTCACCTGTGGGGCTTGCCCATCGCAATGCTAGCATAGCCGCAGGGAAAAAGTCGGTGGTGTCGGCAAAAGCCATAAGCTTTGACCTGAATCTGGTGCGCGCCGCCTCGATTGATAATAAATTCTCTTCCGTGGGGGCTTGTAGTAGCCATGTTTTTCTTCTTCCCATGCCTGCTGTCGGATGGATGTAATTTGAGCTAACTCATTATTATGAAAACTACTTTTACTCAGATGAAAATTTCTTTGCAAATTATTAATACTGGAAGTTAAATGAATACTAATACCTGCTTCATAATAAACTGGTATGTAATTACTCGTTGTTAAATCTTCATCCCATAGCGCATTGGGGTACTGATTATTAGTAGGCTGAGTCGTCAAAAATAGTAGGGTAGGGGATTGGGGCAGTTGATCAGCGTTTATCTCAAAAAAACCTTTGGCTGAAACAACAACACTATCTAAGATGGTTGCTTGGTAGCTAGCCGCAAGAGCAGATAGTCTTTCTGCTTGCAGGATATACACAATAGGCTTCCAACCCTCGGTTATTTCCAATTTACCACTGACAGCAACAGTAGAGTTTTGAGCATTACAGCCAGAAAATAGTTGTGTCGTTATTAATAAAACGGCCAAGAACTGCTTATACATTGGTGAATTTTGGTTGGTTATCAACTATTATTTTTGCTAGATGTATGAGATTTATGGTTCCATGATTTCATCTATCAAACGCTGATCGTTGTTTATGTCTTTGAACAGCTCAAATTTAAAGACTCCTTGCTTGCTCATTAATCTTTTTGCCATTTTATCAATAGCAATCATAGATAAAACACTCTGGATATAAGCTTCGATGAGATCATCAAGACCAAGGCCGAGTTTATTAAAGTCGCGTCTATCCATTAGCACCAAGCGATTGGTATCAGAATCCCATGAACCATCTGGTTTTTTAATAGATAAATTAGTACCCAGCATTTGCCAACTATCGGTACCATTTTCGATGTGATCCACAAGAGGCACCGCCGACCGACGCGCATACGTGCACAATGGCAAGATACCATCTTTCGTAGCGCTAACCATCATACGAATATCAGTAACGTAAGTTTGTCCCTTTGTGTTAGGTATGGCACCTACGTGGTATAGTTTCCCCGCTGAGGTGGTACTACTCCAGTTGTAATTTCCAATGAGGCTTTGCACAATAAATCGATCATAGTGAAAATCCATTTCCATGAAACGTTCTAATTCACCCTTGTTGACAATAGTGAAAACGCCTTGCCCAGCGTTACTGTAGGGAACTTTTACAACGGCTTGCCCACCCATTTTCTTTACCCATAGATGGTACTTCGCTTTTACTCACATCCCAGATTGTTTCAGGGGTGTTAATTTTTAAACCATATTCCTCAATTTCAGCATTGAAAATATCATACGCCTTAGCTGCTACCATCTTATTGCGCCCACCAGCTAAACAAGCTAAAACAGGATTAAATACTTTTGTCTTTGTGAGCAAAGGAATCCGATTCCATGGACGTTGCGTAACATACCTAAATGCGGCACGTACAGGTAACCATTCACCCGAATGGTCTTTGATAAACATGATCCCTTCCTCGAATTTCACAACGGGGGTTTGGCGTGTTTTCATAAAAGGTGCTATATAAACAGGTTCTTGCATCACATCCGCCATCGATTCTGCATATCCCGAGGCTTCCATTTCATTTTTATCATATACAACAGCTAGCACACCTTGAAATTCCTTTCCTTGCTTGGGAATCAAAGGCTTAAAAGTACGTTCTATCAACAATCGGTAGCCTCCTTGTTCCTGTGTATCGTCCAATAAAGGCATTGACTTTTGCCAGAAGGGCATGAGTTATTTTCAATGACAACCATTTGTCTTTTTCCGCCTGCCGATGTGACGTTTAACAGAGTCCCAGCCATGAAAGTATTTAGCTTTATAGTTCAAACTGACCTTCGCAAGCGAAGGTTTTGAAAATGAGAATAACAGTACACAGTGAACGAGGCATAGCCTAGACAGCCCGTGCCCTGCAGTTAGTTGGTTGCATGTGTAAATTATGTCTATCCCAAAAGAGGAATAGACGACTGCTGGGCTTCTAGTTGCAGGTTATGTACTTTGAGAAGTGTACCTCCTGCCAAGCTGCCTGCAGTGCTTTGACATACAGTTTGATTTGGGCGAATGGTTAGTCTGCTCTTTGATGAGAGCAACTCTAACTTTAAGCAATCATGCGGCAAACACATGATTACATTGGGAGGTCTCATGTTAGTGGGTGATTTTTCTAAACCCAATTTTTTGGTGATTTGTGGAATACCTCCACTCCCAGCGTTTATCGTAGGTCGTGCAGATGGCTTGAGGCTCCATTTTAGGTCGTTAGTTACCAGACAAGTCTCAGAAGAACCGTCTTTGTTTATAAAGACCCGTTTAAGTAGTTGAACGGGAAAGTCAAGTCCTTGCATAAACGGTGATGGCTTGGTCTGCTTGTAAGTCTAGCCTATCGACTCGGTGAAATCGGCCTTGCAGCTTGTCTTCCATATCAGAGCCACCTACGGTTGCTCTTTATGGCACCAATAAAAATTTTCCAACTGGTAGTGTACGAAATTAAAGTTTTCTGAGCGGAAAACCAAGTGTCCCACACCACGTAGCGGAAGGAACACGATTGTACTTCACCAGCACGAAGAGTTGGTCTCATCTCATTCTTTGTTTTAGGGCTGCGTTTCTTAACCTTGCCGCTTTTGGTATCAAGATACCTCGCTTTTACGCACAATTTCAAAGCTTACCGGAATTTCTATACCCAGTGGACTTTGATAAAGAGTTGAGGATGTTGATACCCTTATGACCCGCCTTTGGCTTTTTGGAGTGATCCCAGTGCCAAGTGATAACTTCATTTTCCGTAGAGGCTTCTCCTCAATGGTGTCATCAATTTTGAGAACTGCATCAGGATGCTCCACTTGGCCCAGTCGTTTAATACAACGCCAGTAGTCTTTAGAATCAAAGGCCTCTTGTCTAAACCGACTAATCTTGTCGTGGCTAACATGATCTAATAACTCCGACATCCCTGTGGCCGTCACCATGCGAAACGACGACAACAAATAGTCTGAGTACAGATCGAGTAATTTTGGATTTTATCCGAATTCCTTGAACACGAAGATAATGCATCCTATTTTTTTATCAAAAATCCAAACCTTTCGCTTGCGAAAGGTCAGTTCAGTAATTCTTCCATTTTTTCCTTGCCTACTTTAGGGTGCAAGTGGCAATACCGACTGATAATACGCTGTTGACTTAGGTTGAGAAAAAAATGCACCATGGGGTGTATCGTAGCATTTAGGGCTTTTTGGTACCAATGGGACGCAGGGTCAAAATATCCGGGCTGTTTTATGATGATTCGTTGCATGTAAACTGAATTAAAATTTAGTCTGCAAAACAGCAGAAAATACTAATAAGATGTTGGTGCGGTAGATTATTTTTCTGTGAAATCGCATAAATAGTTATAGCGTTTTATTGCCAAAGCACTAAAATTTCCAGTAGGAATAGCTTATAATTTAGTTAAAGGCAACCAATATCTTGACTTAATGTAAATTTAATGTTAACTTTGCGTAAACATAATGTAAAACATGGCAAAGAAGTTGTTTAAAGAAGAGTTGAAAAATCAGGAAAAAGACCTTCTGGTAATGGTTGGGGCAGTAGCCTTGATCTTATTGGTACACGGCATTAGTCAGTTAATAACAGCACAAACAGGGCATCACCCGATACTTGCAGGTATTTTGAGTATAGTAGTGGCCGCAGGTCTTGGGGTTTGGTTGTGGTATTTTTCCCGGAAGAAATCCAAGACTAAATTGACTGAAAAGCGCATCATTAGCAAAGTAAATGCTTTGCAGTCTAAATCCCTTCAAATCCCTTTGAACGATATTGATTCTTGTATTTTAGTAGAAACACCTCTTGCAGCGCATTGGCATGGTAGTAACATTAGTTTTGATCAAGAAGAGGTAGTTTCTGTCAATGGTCGCAACGGTTTATCCATACAAACAAAGGATGGTAAACGTTATTTCATAGGCTCAGCTCGTCCAGTGGAATTAGCAGAGGCCGTCCGAAAGGCAATAGGTACAGAATCTGATAATGGCTAACAACCAAAAGGTAGCTTAAAATGGCATACCCAATCCAAAGTTAAAGCCAAAGTCACGTGAATTAATACCCTTGAAATCATTCCACCAATCCCTCTCCACGGGGTTCGGAATATCCAAGATAGGGGTATTATAGCGGAGTTTCATGCCTACATCGAATCGAAAAATGAAATAGGATAGATCCACGCGCAGGCCGAAGCCACCCGCTACGGCCATTTCCTTGTAGAAAGGGCGTTTATCTTTGCCTATCAAGGAAAAACGAGCATCAGGGCGTTCGGCATCATCTTTTAACGTCCAGATATTGCCAGCATCAACGAAAAGTGCTCCGTTGAACCACAGGAAAATAGGAAAACGATATTCAGCATTGAGTTCCAATTTGACATCACCCGTTTGGAACAGTCTGAAATTGTTGGCGGGATCCGCGGCTAAGGGGTCTTGAAACCCACCAGGCCCCAACCCCCTAGGTGCCCACGCTCGCATACTATTCGCACCTCCTACGAAAAATTGCTTCACATAAGGTACATCTGTTGTATTGCCAAAAGGCAGTGCTATACCAAGGTTCATTCGAGCGGAAAATCCTTGAGATTCACCTAATTGCTGGATGTATCGCAGATCAACTTCACCCTTTACATACTGGCTAAATTCCGTTCCATCTCCCAATCTCCAGACATCTTGCCGCCCCGTAACAACATTGGCTATTTCGTTGAGTGCAAGGATTTCTGCCCCCGCCAATTCAAAGTTCGTGTTGATATACCCGCTTCTGCCTTTTAAGTTAGGAGTTGATCGTTTAATATAGTCAAATTCTCGGAGCAGGAAGCTGAAAAACACCTGTTGCCCAAAACTGCGTTGCAAAAATCCGTTTTCCTTGAGCCTTTCTTCAAAAGCTTCCGAGGTGCGTGGCGATAAATAGTTAATGGCAAAATGGGTGAATGAATAACGTTCGTTCCGCGTTGGCTGCATTTCAAAACCAAAAGAAGTATTGAGTAGGTTGTACCGATACTAGTCGAAAATCAGCAGATATTCATAGCCTGCAGTCATGTGTGTTTTTGCCTTTTGCCGCAAATCAAGATAAAATTGACGATTGATAAGGTGCTTATCTTTACCAATAGGAATGCGGTACAACAATCGCCAGATATTTAAATAATCAGCAAATTCGGGAAGACGCAAATCAGTTTCGGCACGGATATCTACTGTATTCCAAAACCGAGAATTGCCTATTTCATTAGGCGCAACCTCTACACCCGCTGATAGACTGGCTGTGAATAATTCAGCACCATGCCGTAGGTTGCGATGTTGGGCACCTGTATTGCAAAGGAAAGACCTATTAGGTTGGGCGTTAGATTATTATTAGTACGGTTGGTATAGTTGATTTCAGGAGTTGCGTTGATGTTAAAGAGGTAGTTGGGAGTTAATTGTATAATCAGATGAACAACATTCGGTGTTGGTTGGATCAGGTACTTGTTTGATGCGCACAAAAGCGGAAAACGCCCAATTCTGTCAGTAATTCATTGGTTTGGTTGTAATTGCTTTGGCTAAAAAGTTCCCCGGGCGCAAGGAAATAGCCCTTCGCATGGTGGTGGGATTAACAATAAAGCCCCTGTCACTCAGAAAACTGAAGCCCCCGCAATCGTTGTATCCTTAACGATATTGCTATCGTCAACAATGGAAAAATCTTGATAGATGTGGATGTCTCCAATGTAGTACTGCTGTTTAGCTGTCTCCGAATGGAGGATAAACCGTTAGGTATAAATTAGCAAAAACCTGATCGTTGGAACCATCATTCCCCACATCATCGATTTGGGTTTGATAAAACTCAGCGTAACCATAATCTCTTAGCAGGTAGTAATACGCTGTTTTTTCCAAGTTAAAAAGGCTCAGATCCAATGGGGCACCTGATTGAAAATAACTGGCACCGGTCTGCTCTTGGAGCAACTGATGAACACTGCTATCTTTGACTGTAAAACTGTATAGTGTCTAAAAGATGCCGCTTACCCGTGATTGCGTAGTAAGTCACCTTCATTTTGCAGCTCTCGCGCACGCGTTGTGGAATCACCTCGAGGAAACCCTTGTACTGAAGGTAACGCTGCATATCATGTGCAGTGGCAAAGGTAAGGCTATCAACATAGATGGCGGGTAATTCACTCCAGCGTAAATCGTTTAAAAACGCTGAAAAGCATTGAGGGTATCAATGCCTTCGGTTTTGAAGTAGAATCGCTCACGCGGAATACCGAAAGTTTGCTATTAGGTCGTTGTTTGTAGAGAGTGGTCAGTTGATAGGCATAATCTTCTTTACTTTTACCCGTTTGCTTCAGATGTACCTTGTTTTTAGTCAATAGTTGCTCATCCTCTTTCAAGAAACGAGCAGAAGAACAACTCCCAAGCATCAAAACCAGAAAGATTACCGGAATTGTGTATTTTGCGCACCGAAATGCCCCTTGTTGTATGCCTTTATCCAAGAATATCATCAAATCAGTTACGGCTTTGCATCTGAAGAAATTCAGGCAAAAGTATGATAAATTTATAGCAGAAGGCGAGAAGATTGTACAAGAGTTGCTCTCGCAATCGGTTTATGAGGTAGAAGCTGTATTTGGAACGGAGGAATGGGCATCAAAGCACATTGGCTTGTTGCAAAACCGAGCTATCAATTTCACCGTTATCAACGACAAAGAGCTGTCTCTTATTTCGCAGATGTCCACCCCAAATAAGGTATTGGCTATTGTAAAGAAACCAGCCATTAGCACCATCCAACAACCGCTGAGCGGATGGTCTATTTATTTAGATGGCGTACAAGACCCCGGCAATGTAGGCACCATCCTTCGCATCGCAGATTGGTTTGGTTTGCCTCGTGTGATTGCTGGCCCTGGCACGGTGGAGTTATATAATACGAAGGTACTACAAGCCACTATGGGTGCTTTTCTTCGTGTGACCTGGCTAGAAGCTTCTTTGCGGCAGGTGAAACAGTTTCATCCAGCTTTACCTGTCTGGGTAGCAGACATGGCTGGAACGGATGTTTTTGAGCTGACCGTTCCTACTACGGGCGTATTAGTGGTAGGAAACGAAGGGCAAGGTGTTACTGAACTTTCGCAACAATTGGCCACCCAACTCATCGCTATCACTGCGCCAGCAGGTGGGGGAGCTGAATCGCTCAATGTAGCTGTTGCTACCGGCATTTTGTGTGCAGCTTTAACGAGGAAAAATCGTTAACCCTCCAAATAGGCTTTAATGTTTTGTTCTACTCGCTGAAGGATATTCGTAGTATCTGCTTTATCAAAAGAGCGACCCGTTACACGTTCGAATAATTCTATGTATCGTTCGCTAATGCTGTTTACTAAAGCATCATCCATTACGGGCATAGTTTGCCCCTCTAAACCTTGGAAATTATTGGGCTGCGAGCCATTCACGTACAAACTTGGATAAATGCTGCTGCTTTTTTCCCGGTTTTTTTGGTTTTCATGATACGTGTCGGCATAAAAATATCGCGAACTGTCAGGCGTATGGATTTCATCAATGAGGTATATCGTGCCGTCTTTTTTGCCGAACTCGTATTTTGTATCTACTAAGATAAGCCCTTGTTGAGCAGCCATTTCTGTGCCACGCTGAAAGAGGGCATGGGTGTATTGCTCTAGTTGAAGGTAGTCCGCTTCGGAAACGATTCCCTGCCGGATAATCTCCTCTTTAGAAATATCTTCATCATGGCCTTCATCGGCTTTGGTAGCAGGTGTGATAATGGGCGCAGGAAAAGCTTGATTTTCTTGCATACCATCTGGCATAGGAACGCCACATAGTACGCGCCGCCCTGCCTGATATTCGCGCCAAGCATGCCCTGTAAGATAGCCACGTATCACCATTTCTACTTTGAATGGTTGACAAGCAATACCTACGGCCACATTGGGGTCGGGAGAAGCTTCCAGCCAATTGGGGCAAATATCTTCTGTTGCTTTCAAAAAATGGATAGCAACTTGGTTGAGCACCTGCCCTTTGTAGGGAATAGCTCGAGGTAAAATATAGTCAAATGCGGAAATGCGGTCGGTAGCTATCATCACCATTTTATCACCAATGGTATAAACATCCCTTACTTTTCCTTTATAATAATTCGTCTGCCCCCCTAGCTGAAAAGCAGTTCCTTCTAATACCTGTGCACTCATGCCCAATTTTTTGGCGAAGGTAGCTATTGCTATTCGTTCCTCCAAGTGCTTTATTCCAGTACAGTCACTTGAATGTCAACCCGTCGATTCATGGATTTTTCTTTGTCGTTCACCAGCGAGCCTTTTCCTTTGATATGAATGTCATCCACCGGAACAGACCTATTCAATAGGAAAATAGCCACATTCTTGGCGCGGTCTTCCGATAATTGCAGGTTATACACCGAAGAGCCAATATCATCTGCGTAGCCAATAATTTCTACTTTTATGACACGGAGGGAAGATAAAGATTGCACCAACGCCTCCAGTCCTTCTATTTCTTGTTCGTTGATATTCGCACTGTCAAAACCAAACAATAGACTATGCCTAACCATCAATTCTTTAGGGTTCTCTCGTTTGTTTTTCGCAAGCGTTTCTTTTTCTATCTCAGCCAGAAAACTTAATTCAGGTTGCAACAAAACATCTATGTTGTAAAACTCCTTGTTTTCCCAATGTGGTATAAAAAACTGGTTGTGATAAGGGTGGTATTCAGTCACTTCTAGGCTAAGATCAAGGGTCTCATCGGCTCCGGCACAAACAAAAAAACGCCCCTGCTCGTCCGCAACAACTGGTTTTTTACCATTGATGAATACTGTCGCATGGGGTATTCCCGTCAATAATACAGAATCTTTGACGGTGCCTTCTAAGAAGGTAATAGGTTCTCCAAACAGTTGCTCCGACAGTTGAAATTGGTAAATATCCATCCCTCCTTGCCCACCAGGGCGGTTGCTGGAAAAGAATCCGGTTTTCCCATCCGCTGAAAGAAAAAAGCCTAACTCCCTGTGGGGGCCATTCACGGGAGGCCCTACATTGATTGGTACACTCCATTTTTGTTGTCGTATATCCCACCAGCTCATGAAAATATCTTGTTCGCCCATGCCCAAGTGACCCGTGCTGGAAAAATAGAGCGTTTGGCCGTCGTTGGAAATAAAAGGTGCTTCTTCGTCCTCCGTGGTATTGATAGGGATTCCTAAGTTTTGTGGTTGGCTCCAAGTACCATTAGGGTTTAATTCGGAGACATAAAGGTCAGTGCCTCCAACCCCGCCTGGTCGATTGCTAGCGAAAAATAACTTTGTACCATCGCAATTAATAGCGGCTTGGGATTCCCAATAAACAGAGTTGATATCACCCTCAAGGCTACTAACATCTTGTATCGTTGCCCCTTCGACGAGCGCTTGCCAAATGTCACATGGGCCATACACACTATCTCGCATGCAAGCAGTGAAATACATGTTACGCCCATTGCGTACGAGTGTACTCATTCCCTCGGGGGCATCTGTGTTGAAATCTTTGACTTTTTCGGCGTTTTTCCAACTCCCATTTTTCCATTCACTCCTATACAGATCTTCGTCCTTTTCTTTATTCAAGCGGGTGAAAAAATGGTTTGCTGGTTATTAGTAAGAAAGGGAAATAGTCGTTCTGCGGGCTATTGACAGCAGAACCAAGGTGTTGTATTTCTGTGATGTTGATGAATTTCACGGAATCAATTGTAAGTTGGCAGGCGCGTATCGTACTCTGAAGTTTATCTAACACCAATAGTTCATCTACTTGTTCTTCTACGCCATGTAGGCCAAATCGAGACACATCGTAATCCTGAAGCCGCTGGTAGTTATTAAAATAGCTGAGTGCTATTGAGGGTTCTCCCATTTTGTAATACGTGTCGCCGAGTTCGTAGTAAAGAAGTCGGGAAAAGAGGGAGTCCTTTTTGAGAACTTGCAAAAATTCATTAGCTGCTTCTGGGTACTGCCCAAGTAAAATATGGCATTGACCAATGAACCTCCTGACTACTAAAAAATCTTCCTTAATTTCTAGTGTCTTTTTGAAATGGCGGATCGCCGCCTTGTAATCTTTCGCTAAAAGTGCAGCCTTACCATCTTGAAAATGCGCCGCGAGCATCGTACCTGGAGTAGGGGTGTAATACCCCTGTGCTGCTCCTTGGTAGGAGGATAGCAAAAGCAAGAGTAGCAATAAAAGGAACGTATGAAATTTCATGAGGATGTTTTGGGAGAATTGTACTTTGAAACCGCAAAATTAACAATATGCTAATCGTTTGTACTTCCATTTTCCTAACGGTGACCTCTCAATTTAGTATGGTGGGTATTATTTACGTTTTGGACATCGTAAAAAAAGTGGATTGTTTCCTCGTTTTAGGGGAACTTTTAACCCGGAATGAACGTCTTATGTTTGTTAGTGTTTATTTCACACTAACTTTGTGATCCCAATTAGCAGCTATGAAGATATAGTTGCTCCAATGAAAACAAGAGACATGAACACACTTTTTAGAAAAACTACATGGATTATTGCCTTACTTGCGGCAAGCATAAGTGCGCAAGCAGCAACCTCCATACCCGACTTGACAATTGTATCTGCCGGAATGGGAAACAATTTGGATTGAGTGTACAAGGACTCGAAGCATCCGAGGCGGTATTCACCGTTAGCAAGGCAAATGGCGAAGTAGTACTGACAAAGCGAATTGCCCATGATAATTTTCGAGCACTCTTTAGTTTAGAGCGAATGGAGGAAGGAAGTTACCTCTTTACATTGAAAACAGCGGAAGCAACGATCCAGCAACCCTTTCATCTCACACAAAGGGGGGTATTGTATGATGAATCCCTGCGGGTGGTTGAATACCTTACCGCTCAGTAATACAGTGTGACTTATTGCTGGTTTTACTGCATAAAAAACAGGGCGCCTTGCTATAGCAAAGTGCCCTGTAACAAAAAGTGCATTAGTAAACTTTCGCAGCAAAACTAATGATATTTCTTTACATCGTTAAACAAGGTGCTAAAAATCACCCTTATTTGACGGCTGTTTTACTTGATTTTGGGAGTTTTGTTTAAGGAATGCCTAAATTTTCGTAATCAGCTCTACCGAGCGGTGTTCACTTTCGCTCAATTAAAGAAGCTTTGACTACGCTAACGAACGTTAAGCAGTGACTTAAAAAAGCAAGAGAGCAATGATAGCAATCATTACTCTCCCGTCCTATCCAATTAAAACCGATGACCCCGCAAAAGGTAATTGCTAACAAAACGATGAGCCATTTCAGGCAGCGGGGTAATCGATTTATTGATAAGACAAACATACCGACAGTTTTGCTGCCAGTCGCGCCGATTTATAAGGTGGTATGAATTTTCCTTAAAAAAGTGGCACTTTAGAAAGTGGCACTTTTTAAGATGCAGGTAATCAATGCTTTATCATTCAGTGGTGTTGCAGAAATTCTCGCGGTGTCATGCCTGTATGCTTCTTGAATGCACGATTAAAAGCGGTTTTAGAATTAAACCCAGCTTCAAAAGCAATACTGAGAATGGTATGTTGTTGATGTTCCCCTTTCAAAATGCGTTGTTTGAATTCCTCTATTCTATAACTATTGATGTAATCAAAAAAATTTTTATCAAAAGATTCATTGATGAGGCGCGATAATTGGTGCACGGGGATGTCTGCCATTTGAGCCAACTCTGTCATGCTGAGTGTAGGATTGAGGTAAGGTCGCTTTGTTTGCATGACGTGTTCCAGCACTGCCACACGTTCTACATCAAGTGGGGGAGCGAGAGAAGTTGCTGTTTTATCAACAGCAAACAGTGGAATATCTTTTTGCGATTGAGTAGGCGTTTCCTGCTTCACAATTTGTAAGTCTTCCAACTTGTGGAACAAGTAAGGATATCGCAAGAGGAAAAAGCCCAATACATAAACACTACTTGCCCAAATTAACCAAATCAAGTGACCAAAACGGTCGCTATAAATAGCCCAATCTTTGTCTAATACTAAAAATAAGCCAATTATAAAAATGGCTATGCCCCACATACCCCACGCAATGGCATGAACTTGCACAAAGAAACGCATGAAGGCCATTTGAACCGGCTCCACCCAAGACGAGGGAGGCGCTGACCGAATCAATCGCAAACCATACCACAAGTAGCCACCACATAATACCCATGCAGCGGTCATTGTGGCAAAAAACAGATTGCGGTATTCCAGATTGGCTACGGATACCACAAACACGTTATCATCTGTGGTTAAAAGTGGATAATAAACAGCTAACACCAAAACGATAGGAACAAATTGCCAGAAAACAAAACGAGGCTTTAGATGACGCAAAAACCGATACCTTACAAATAACCACCCAACGGGCGGATACAGGAAAAGGATCAAATCTTGTAGC
The DNA here is from genome assembly GCA_041392765.1 of Saprospiraceae bacterium. Taxonomy (GTDB): domain Bacteria; phylum Bacteroidota; class Bacteroidia; order Chitinophagales; family Saprospiraceae; genus Lewinella. The sequence continues at coordinate 19,965 of JAWKLL010000046.1, read as the reverse complement.
AAAACCCACTTAGGCCATGATTCAAAAAAAGCCTGATTTAAGCCAGTAATTCGAGAAAGCAACCCTATGGATAATAGGATTAACATGATTGAAAGCAGCCAGTTGGCTGGTTGGCTTTTATTTCTAAAACTATTCAGTACAATGACGAGCAATAACGCCTGTATGATGGTGAGCAGAAAACACACCTATCCAAGAAAATTGATATACGGAAAGGTCGTACCAATTTCCTACGGAGACAACGACTTTACTATTAGATTCCCTTGGTGAATATTGATAAATGCGATTGGGTAATGGTGTTCCTTTCAGACGGGTTTCAACCGTATGCCAACTACCTCTGTTGATTTTATACTCTGTCACACTTCCTCTAACAGGTACTCTTACACAAAGCGCACCTGTACTATCGAGAGAAAAACGATAATGAGTATCACCGATACCATCCATTAAAGGTGCCAGCTACATAAAAAGATGCATCATCCGGGGTTTGATCGGGGATTTGATCAATGCACAGTGTCATGGTATCCAAGGAGGGCAAGCTGTCAATCAGGTCTTCCCAGCTTTGGATTTCAATAAAAATAGTATCGGTCTCCTGATCCTTGCTTTTATAAACGCGATTGTCAATTTTTACGCCGAATTGCCCTCCTTCTACCGATTCCCAATCACCACGGTTGATTTTATACTCAAAATCAGGCATGGTTGTCAGGAAATTATATACCCAACGATTTTTTCCAATACGCTTAAATTGAAAATTAGGGTCTTTGAGTTTCCATTTATTAAAATACCTGAAATATATAAGGTGTCTTCTGTGGGGGTATAAGTAGGTGCACGGTTGATAACAACCGTGAGTTGTGCTGTCGCTGCGAACGGAAGCAATGACAAAAGTACTAGTATCCAGCCGAATACCCCTGTTTTTATCATCTGCTTTAATTGGTGACACAATGGTAGCGAAAAAAAGTGATAATATATCATCTATCCTTCGTTTCCAAGGCTGTGTCTTTTAGGGAGACTTGCTTTAAAAAAGCTATGACTAGGTAATGCCCATGGAGGTATTGGCTAATCAAAGCGTATAGTGATACACCTATGCCTGATAAAGCCAGCAACCATCGTATTTGTGCGGCAGTTATAGAATAAGGATAGTAGAAATGCTTGAGAACTAATATTTCTAATAAAAATAGGCTACCAGATAATGCCAATAACACCACGACCCATGCTTTCCATCGTGTAAATGTGCGCCCATGCTTTTTTCGGTAGATCTTTTCCAACAACAACTTAGCGTAAGTATCCTTGGGCGATAGTTTCAATAATTGTTCAGTGATGTGGGCTGCTCTTTCTGTAATGCCCCGTTTGCAGCCAAGCTGCTGCTTTTCGGAAGAGCAACTGATGAAATATGGCCATACCTTTTATTTCGTCATAGACTGAAGATGTGTCCAGTACAATTAAAATTGCCTCATCAACGATGCCTAAAAATTGCTGGTAAGCCCCTATTTCAAATAAAGCTTGCACATAGTCTATTACAATATGATGTCTTTCGTGATCCTCAAGCTGATCAATTGCATCTTCTTTTTCCTCGAAAAAATGTATTAACCCATAATAATCTTTATCGGGTATTGCTAAAAACGACCTGTATATTAGCGAATGTAGTGCTGATGTGTTGTACATTGGCTCTCGAGGTTAAACCATTTTCTGATATTTTGCACGTAACAATTGTAAACACAAGACTATCAAAAGGGTTACAATTTTTTACCCTTTTTGTGCCAATGGATAAATCACAGGATTGGCAGGGCTTGCATCTAAGTGAAAGGAGGCAAACTGCATTTGTAGTAGGTACAAACCATCCGTTAAACGGTTATCTACATATACCATCTCTGTAATAGTGGCTTGTGTTCTAGTACTATATGGATACTGCCAAAACATCTTATGCCCAGCCAATGCGCCACCATCTTCTTCTCTGTCCACGGAGGGTAGGTCTGTCAGGAGATGTTGAATACCATAATCCACTAATAATTGCAAGGCTGCTACCTCGAAATAAGGTGGGTTAGTGCCAGAATATTGTCGGCTTTGCTTAGTTTCATCATTGGGCAGTGTACGGATGATGGCTGCTTCCGTTTCACCTGCGCGTAAAATTTCCGCTAACTGATCTCTTAGAATGACGCGGTCGCCATTGTCGAGCATTTGCGGATAGACACTTATCAATTTTGCGGAAAAAAAATATCGGTCTAGGGTTTGCGAAATAAAAAAAGGTTGATTTGCAATATGTCCTACACATTCGGTGTGCGTACCGTTCCCGTGTGGGTTCATCTTTACATTCATGAAGTTGACAGCGCCACCTTTTGCTGTTGAGCCAATAAAATCACCGGCAACTACAGGTTCAATTGCTGGAATGGGGGCAAAAAAACAGTTGGGGTCGCTGCCGTCGAATCGAAGCGGTATGCCGATGGGGTGGGGGAGTCCAAGATTAGCAACCCAAGGTTTTCCTGCTATGTGGATGATTGCTTCCATCGCTAATCTTTATGTGAATTTTTAAGGATAAATTAGTCATTTCGCACATCCTGTCCCCAATTGAGTTTGTCGCGAAGGGTGTCGAGAAAATCGACATTCGAAAGGGAAATGAGCTTTATATTGAAATTGTTCTTCCGCACGGCTAATTGATGAGCCGCCGTAATCGTTTCAAATCGGGAATCTAAGGTACAGAGAAAATTTTCGGCTCTTCCTTCTACTTCAAAGGATATAACGGCATCGTCGCTGATGACGATAGGGCGAACATTCAAATTATGAGGTGCTACGGGTGTAATGACAAAATTGCCAGAGCCAGGAAAAATAATAGGCCCTCCACAACTGAGACTGTATCCCGTAGAACCCGTGGGCGTAGAAACTATAATACCATCAGCCCAGTAAGAGTTTAAGTAAGAACCATTGATGTAAGTATGAATAATAATCATACTTGAGGTGTCGCGCTTGAGGATGGTGAAGTCATTCAGTGCGAATGGCTGATCGTCGAAAAGTGGTAGATTCGACTCCAAATAAAGTGTCCTTCTTTCTTCAACGCGAAACATATTGCGTTGGATTTTTTGGACGGTTTCCAAGATGTTCTTTGTTTCAATAGTGGCCAAGAACCCCAATCGCCCCAAGTTAATCCCCAATATAGGTGTCATACTATCCCGGATATGGGTTACGGCATCTAAAATGGTGCCATCACCACCAAGGGTGATACATAGGTCGAATTTTTTTACAGAAAAATCCACATAGCCCTCGAAAATACCTACATCTTTAGTGAATTGCAAAAAAGGTTTAATCTGTTTCAAATAGGGGCCATAAACGTACGTATTGATTTGGCAAGCAGCCAACGCGTCGAAAAGTGCCTGACTGGCAGGCAGGTCTTTTTGTTTGAATGTCTTGCTAAAAACAATTACCTGCATAGTGGTTTATTCTTCTGATTCAGGCACCAAGGTTACCAAGATTTTTTCAATACGCCTCTTGCTAGCCGCCATAATCTTGAATTTGAACGTACTTGCATTGATTTCTAGGTCTTTTCTTGGGATTCTTCCTAATCTTTCTAGTATCAAACCTGCCAGTGATTCCGATTCACCCTTGATAGAATCAAATGAATTTGATTCTATGCCCATGATACGGCACACATCATTCAACATGCTTTTTCCTTCAAATACAAAATTCCGGTCATCAATTTTTTGGTAGATAACATCTGGTTCGTCATCAAACTCATCTTGTATTTCGCCTATAATTTCTTCCATTACATCCTCTAACGTCGCAATACCAGACACACCGCCGTACTCATCTACCACAACAGCCATGTGCACCCGCTCTATTTGAAAATCCTTTAGTAGATCATTGATTTTTTTTGTTTCTGGAACAAATAATACGTTGGTTCGCACTAAGCTAACCCAGTCAAAGTCATCTTTTTCTTCGCGATGCAAAAGCAGATCTTTTGCATATAAAATGCCCTTCACCTCGTCGTTTTCTTCTGCATACACAGGAAAACGGGAGTAGCCAGATTCCCGAATAGTAACCAACACTTCCGCATAGGTAGCGCTATCGTAGATTGCTACTACATCCACACGCGCCCGCATGATCTGACGCACATTTACCTCTGGAAATTTGATAATCCTACGAAGAATATCTAGTTCTTGTGCACTATCTTCTTCCAATGAAACGGTCAACTCTAAAGCTTCATCAATATCTTCCTTACTGGTTACTCCTACGCTTGTTTGTTTTTCAGACAGCCGCTTCTCTATTCGATGCGACCAAGCGACCAAAAGACCTGATAGACCAGAAAACACTTGCATCAACAAACTTAGTGGCCCTGCCATAAAACGCGCCAATTTGATGCCATTTAAAGTAGCATAAACCTTGGGCGTTACCTCCCCAAAAAGTACCAACAAAAAAGTAATACAGACTACGGTGATACCAAAATAAATGCCATTGGCAATGGTTGCTGTACTGTATCTTTCCAGCCAAGACCAAACCGACTGCCAGTGTGTGGCCCACGAAAGGGTTGTAGCATCCGGAAGTATAGACCCCACTACCATCTCTGCCAAAAGTACGATGGCAATGTTGACAAAGTTATTTCCAATAAGGATCGTAGCCAACAGTTTTTCTGGCTGGGAAAGTAACCATAAAATACGTCGGCTGCCATCCTTATCTTCTTGTTCTAACCTTTCTATATCATTGGGCGATAAAGAGAAATAAGCAATTTCCGAGCCTGATATTAAGGCAGAGGCAAATAGTAATAACATCAAAGCAGCAAGCCCAAGGCTTAATTGCCCCAACGAACTTATCCACAACAAATCTGAGGTGGTCAACAAAGATAAATAACTGTCCGGCTCAGTTTCCAAAAGGCAACGTTGTTGTTAAACAATAGCGTGCTGAAGCACTAGAAGGGCAGGTCATCTTCTGCTCCGGCTTGTGGCGCATCAGCAGGAAAGTCATTGGAAGATGCAGGCGTGCTAGTAGGAGCCGCCGCCCGAGTGGTAGTACTGTAAGGCACTTCATCATCTGCTGAAGGGAAGTAACCACCGCCACCACCGCCAGTACCACCTTCCCGGCTACCTAGCAGGCGAAAACTATTGGCCACTACCTCCGTTGTTTTGCGGTTGTTGCCATCTTGGTCTTGCCAAGTACGGTGTGTAAGCTTACCTTCCACATATACCTGAGCACCTTTTTTAAGCTGTGCTTCGGCTCGCTCGGCCAACTGCCGCCAAACAATTATATCGTGCCATTCAGTAAGGGTCTGCCATTCACCGGCTTTGTCCCTGTAATTTTCATTGGTTGCTAACGAAAATTTAGCCACTACAGCACCATTTTCTAGCCTTCTCACTTCGGGGTCTTTGCCCAGATTTCCAATCAGAATTACTTTATTTATCATGCTCTGCGAAAATATTAAGAATAAACACTAATGTAACTGCTTTTCATCAATAAACCAACTGATGACTTTAGGAAAGGCAAAATTACACCAATTTTTTGGTTCTGCACGGGTAAAAATAGCTGCTGTTTTCAGCTCACACTCAGGAAGAAGATTGATGTGCCAAAAACGGGCGTGTATGCGTTGGTGGGTGAGCTGTTGGGTATAGCTGCCACCGTGTTGATGAGAGGTGATAGCAGCGGTAGGCAACCATTCAGGAAAGGTATCGTGTTGCAAAATATCCTCAAATTGCTCAATGGCCGTTGGGGTTTCGATCAGTGGGAATTGGTAAAGCCCGTTCCAAATATCGTTTGCGGTACGCTGCTGAAGCAGACTTTCTCCACGGTGATTGATGACTAAAAAGTTGAAGTACCTATTTTTTATGGCAATGCGCTTGCTTTTTACGGGACGCAAGGCAGTGATGCCCTTTTGGTAGGCTTGACAGTGCTCATACATCGGGCAGGTTTGGCACAAAGGAGATTGAGGGGTGCAAACAGTAGCCCCTAAATCCATCATGGCTTGGTTGTAAAAAGCCGATTGCTCCTCAGGAAGCAGCTCTTGTGCAAGTTGCTGAAAAGCCTTTTTCCCAATTGTTGAATCGATGGGGAGGTCTATGTCGAAAAAACGGCTTAACACCCTGAATACATTACCGTCTAAAACCGCATGTGGTAGCCCATAAGCAAAGGACGCAATCGCTGCCGCTGTATATGGTCCTACGCCTGGTAGTGATAAAAGCTCTTTATATGTAGTGGGGAATTGGCCACCAAATACTGCAACGACCTGTTTTGCCGCCCGGTGAAGGTTTCTCGCCCGAGCATAATAACCCAGCCCTTCCCAGTGTTTGAATATTTCATCTTCCGAAGCACTCGCAAGTGACGCTACCGTGGGAAATGAACGCCGGAAGGCTTCAAAATAGGGCAATCCTTGCGCTACCCTTGTTTGTTGTAGAATGATCTCAGAAAGCCATATCAGATAGGGGTCGCTGATATCTTTCCACGGCAGCGGCCTTCTTTTCGGTTCGTACCAATCCAACAGTAATTCAGGGAATATCGACTTGGACATATTTAGATTATAAAAAAAACGGTAGCAAATGTAATCACTTGCTACCGTTTGGTATTAGATAAATTAATAGTTTACTATTGCACTTCGATCTCTTTATTGAAAAAATTGAGGCGGCCATAGCCTTTCGAGATTGAGTCTTTCAATTCTTTCCTTGCAAAGAAAATACGGCTTTTCACCGTACCAAGTGGAAGATCCAAATGATCCGCAATTTCCTGGTACTTATAGCCTTGGTAGTGCATGAGGAAAGGAATCCGGATGCTTTCATCCAATTTGTCCACCATTTTTGTCAGTTCTTTCATCATGATTGTGCTCTCGGCTTTGTTGCTGATGGCATTGCTGCCAGAGTTGATGTAATACTGGTTGTCTGTGGAATCAACGATGGTATTTGCCTTCACTTTTTTGCGATAGTTATTGATGAAGATATTCTTCATAATAGTGAAAACCCAAGCCTTGAAATTCGTATCCGGACGGAATTTATCAATATTGGACAATGCACGGAAGGCAGTTTCTTGGTAAAGATCACGTGCATCTTCTGTGTTCTTGGTAAGGCTGTAAGCAAAAGAATGCAGCATTACAGACAACGTATTCAAGCGATTGTAGAACTCTGTATTTGACATGATCGTGTATGTTGTAATGATTACTGATTGTTTGTTGAACCAAAGTTATGAATTATTTAAACAACAGGCAAATTATTTTCTGTTTTATACTATTATTTTTTCTTTAATAGGTTGATTTATTCTTTAGTATATTTTATTAATAATTGATTTACAATTGATTATGACTTTAAATGCGAAAGTATTATTTTTTATTAAATTTTCAATATTTAATGAAAATTGTTCAACAAGCTACACAAACACCTTCCCAAGTGTTTTAACTTGTAAAACGAAATACAACCCTTGATGATACGATTACTTAATTACAACTACTTCTGGGCTTTGGCAATCAGGACAAGCGCTATGAAACCGAAGAAAACATTAGGCATCCAAACACTGACAATAACGGGCAATGCTTGGCCTGCAGCAAACACAGATGCAAAACGAGAAAGAACGACAAACAAAGCACCAATAAGGATGCCTACCGCTAGGTGTATGCCTAAACCACCCCGAACTTTTCTGGCGGCGACAGCCACACCGATCAATGCCAGCAGGATCACTGTGATAGGTTCGGCGGTACGCCTCCAAAACTCTGCTTCGTATTTGGCGGTATTACCTACGCCCCTTGCTTTTGTTTTTCCACATAGCGCAGCAATTCCCCGCTGGTCATCATGGATTGTTGCTCTTTATAATCAGAGAAGTCTTCCGGGCGCACCGCGAGTGTGGTATCAAGGTGTTTACCTTGGGCGGAGAAAAAGGTCTCATTCAAGCCATCAAAGGTGCGTATTTCATAATTTGACAGCCGCCAATTATCGGGTTCTCCTTGCCATTTGGCACTGGTAGCTTTCATGAGGTAAACCAATTCGTTTTTCTCAAAGCGTTCCAATCGAAAACCGCGCATGGTACTATCCGTTTTGCGCCAAGTATTTACGTATATCTTAGTATCTGGCCCCAAAAACATGTGGATATTGCGATTTTTACCTACATCGCGGTTAGGGTCGAAATACTTTTGCTCTAATTCCAACCTTACCTTTGTACCAATAGGAATGAAGTAGTTGCTTCCAATGGCATGGAGTATGGCAATGAACACCGCACCCACTAAATAAGGACGTAGAAAACGCTTGAAACTAACTCCTGCATTGAAAATACTCAAAACCTCTGAATTATTAGCAAGGCGAGAAGTGAAAAAAACGACGGCAATCAAAGTGAAAAGCGGAAACAACAGGCCATAAATGAATATGATGAAATTGGGATAGTACTGGAGGTATATTTCGCGTTGGGTAATATCGGACTCGATGAATTTTTCGACTTTTTCACTAAAATCGACGATTACCGTGATGAGGGTAAACAGGAGTACCGTGAAAAAAAAAGTACTCATAAACTTGTTCAAGATGTATCGATCTATCCTCGTCATCATAGCCGTTGACCAATTTTAGGCAACATAATGTCTTTCCAACGCGTAAAATCTCCTGCCATAATGTGCTGGCGTGCTTCTTTAACTAACCAAAGAAAGAAAGACAAGTTGTGTATAGATGCCAATTGTGCCCCCAACAATTCGTTGCTATGTATCAGATGCCGCAGATAGGCTTTGGTATGGTAACGGCTGGTAGGACAAGGGCCGTCAGGGTCAATAGGGGAGTGGTCGTCCTTCCATTTCAGGTTTTTGATATTGATGATTCCTTCTCGTGTGTAGAGTAGCCCATGTCTAGCATTCCGGGTGGGGAGCACACAATCGAACATATCAACCCCCAATGCGATGCTTTCCAATATATTTGAAGGTGTGCCAACGCCCATTAGATAGCGGGGTTTATCAGGGGTAGAATATCGCAACACAACTCGGTGATGCGATACATCCCATCGGATTTTTCACCAACCGACAACCTCCAATAGCATTTCCATGGGCTATCGTAGGAAGCAATGGTTTCTGCTGATTTCCGTCTTAAATCTTCAAAAACGCTACCCCGTACAATGGGAAATAGGTTCTGCGTATAGCCATACCGATCGGGGGTGGCATCGAAGTGTTTTACGCACCTGTCCAACCAGCGATGGGTCAATCTCCATGCTTTCCTTGCCGTATTTGTATTCGCAAGGGTAGGGGGACATTCGTCGAAAGCCATGATGATATCGCCGCCTATGCTTCGCTGAATATCAATGGCGCGTTCAGGAGAAAAAAGTGCTTCGACCCATCAATATGCGATTGAAAAGTAACACCTTCTTCAATTTTCCTGCGATGGGCAAGAGAATAGACTTGATATCCGCCACTATCCGTAAGAATGTAGCCTTCCAGCCGTTGAAACGATGCAATCCGCCATGTTTTCCAATACCTCAGTTCCTGGGGCGTAAGTATAGATGATAGGTATTAACAAGGATAATCTGTGCTTGAATATCATCCCTCAACTCATGGGCATGTACTCCTTTTACAGAACCCACGGTACCAACGGGCATAAAAATAGGGGTATGAATCACTCCATGATCGGTAGTGATGACACCGGCTCTTGCTTTGGAGGCCGAATCCGTTGTTTCCAATCGGAAGTCAAGTCTTGCATAATAAAAAATCAGGCCGCAAAATAACGTGCAGAAAATTTGAATTTTACTCACCACATTGTCAGAAGCAGGATTTTCAGGATGGCAGAATTTCCAGAATTTTGATTATCAAACTACATCCAACCACATCAAACTACATCAAACAATATCAAACCACATATACACTCCCGATAGCTATCGGGATCGCACATATACACATTTCCTACATTTTGACCACCTTGCTGAAGCTCGGCCAGCAGGCGGCCTTCGTCGTACAGTTCGTAGAGGCCGTTGGGCAGAGCGATACATCTACCATCAGCACCTCACTCGCACGCGGCCACGCTATCTGCCGCACGATGCGTCCCGTGTACGCCGCTGATGGTGACGAAACTTTCTGGGGATACGTTTACGAATCCTGAGAGGCTTCGCAAACGTAGATGCAGCACATCCTCCGCCGGGTTCGGCCATACCGCCAACCTGCTGCTGGTGCGAAAGTTTCTTGCGTAGAAACAGTGCCTACATACAGCGTTTTTCCGCCAATGTGTTTACGCCGCTGATATTGGCGACCGTCAGGCATACCCCTATAGACACCGTCTTGGGGATAGGGTATGCACGGGGTGGTGGGCATCGTTGCTGGGCGCCCCATCCCCGAAATCCCCACTGCCAGGATGTGGCATAGTGGCTGGCATCGAAGAACTCCACGGATAGCACCGATGTATCTTGTGTATGCTCAAAAGCAGCCGTAGGCGGCGGGTTGTCGATGCCCAGCGTATCGCAGGGGCTACCATCCTATGTGCCGAGGCCGTAGTAGGGGAAGCGGTAGGGTGAGTACGTTCCATAGCAGGCAGGGCGATGCTGTGTTGCTGGAAGTCCGAGGCCAGACCCCTACGGTTCGGATGCGCTACGTTGCGCAGGTGCAGTGCCGAATTGGGGCTTGTTGACAAAATACGCCACCGTCAGGCGTGATGCCAGCCATGAAAAACGTCGTTTGCAAGGATCCATGCCTCTCCTCGTGATAGCCGTCGTATTCGGCTAGTAGTGTTCGAAGCCCCTATGTCTTCTGCTTCGAGGTCTATCTGGTAAAATTCAGTATAGCTCGACTCATAGACAAAACGAGCGTTATTCGATACGGCCACCCCTCCGGCAAACGCATAGATGTCGTTGGTTACTATGGTTACTAATTCCAATGCCCCTGTACACCTATTGAAGTCATAAACCCCGAGATAATTGTCCGTGAACATGTGTAGGGAATAGTTGATATATTTCTTGCCATCTGGGTGAAGCATGTCTTCTAATCCTTCAAACATACCTTCTTCCTGTTATTTGCACGCCAGCATCTTCAATTTCCAAGGGGTAAGAGAGTGTGGTATTTGTCGCTGCGAAAATAAGGCACAACAATCCACCAGTCCCTCCCGTTGCCGTGGCGGCAAGCGGTGATCTTGCCCGCATCCAAGGTATCCACAATCAAAGGGAAATCTTTTTCTACTACACGCCCATTGCCATTGTTGGCCGACATATCTACCACACCAGTGTGTAAGCGTGTCACGCGAGGTGCCAGCAACCCTGCAGGTAGCTCAAGGTACTCCCTTTCGCCATAAACCATGGTGAATAAATGCTCAGCATCAGGCTGGGGCAAGATTAGTGCTCCTTGTACAATAGGTTGCCAATATTAACCCAACCGTCTGTGAAACTCCCGGGGTTGATGCGCTCTCCATTTTCCATGATCTGCCCGTTGCCGTTGGCTACGCTAATGCCGTTGGTGTAAAACAGCAACTGACCTTCCCCATCACAGATGCTAGCATTGGTGAAGTCGAAGCGAATTGGCCTTGTTTGGTCGTAAAACAAGGGGGGATTTTGATTGAAGTCAATCCATACATTCGCCCCCCCCAAGAGCCATTGATGATCAAACGGGTTTCTTTCGAACAACACCCTGTGCAGTGGCACATCCCCCCCCAATTATACACAACTAACAATACAATGATTCTCATCTTTTACCCTGCTGGAACAGCTCCCGGCCGCTGTGGTTAACGTGTTCCTTTTAATGTTGCACGACTACTTTCTGGATCGCCGCATAACCAGTTGTGGATTTGACTGCTAATGTATAGACACCCGTATGGCTTCTCGAATCACCATAGATAATGCCTACCCTTGTATCTGGGTTGAGGAAGAGTAGCAGGTGGATATATTATTTCCGCTCCTGAAAAGTTATTTCCCGTTACATTTAGGTTGACATATCCAAAGTCATTGTAATAAACGCATACATAGTTACTGTTAAAAAAGTATTATCTCTCAGAGTGGCCGTAGCATCTTGACTCAAGTGAACGGCTGTTTCAGCATCAGAAATCGTAACACCCAGCATTTCTAGTTCTCCATTTTTGACATAAATTCCTTTCCAGAGAACAAAGCAACCCATAATGTAAAAATTACCGACGAATTCTGTATTTCTGATAAACCGAACTTTTGCACCATCCACGATTTCCATTGAAGAACCCGGTTGCATTCGTATCACCAATTTATGTTTTCCAATAAAGGTTACATCTGTGTAAGTAATACATTGTCAAAAATAAGCCTACCTGATACAGAAATATCCACATTGGGATAATCACACACCCAACCATCAGGTGTAAGTGTCAATATATCCATCAAAGGGGTATCGGTAAATGAGGTTCCATCGCCCGCATCAATGTAAATAAATCACTCCTATAGCGCTCTTCAGATGTGCATGGTGCTTCACAATCTATCACCAATGGGCCATAGTCATAGATGAGACTTGGACAGCCTTCTGCATCTGTAATCGTCATAATATATTGAGGGCGATTAATGGTTACTTCATCATAAAACTCATTTATCGAGGGGGTTGTTGCTCCGTTATGCCACAGGTAAGTATATCCTATTCTTGCGGAGCTTCATCTCAGCATTTTGATTGAGACACAAAACGCCATCGCTTAATTCTCCAGGGCCTAAGTTTTCAACCACTTCAAGGTTGGGCAATATAGGAGGAATTCCTTCGCAAATCTCACTAAGACAGCGCATAGCGTTGTAAGCATTTATTCCACCATGGCCAAAGTCAGGATTAAATAAAGGAGTTACTGTACTGAAAAGACATCTAATCAACTCTTCTGGCGTTTTGCCAGGTCTGTAAGATTTCATCAACCCTAAAAGGCCAGAGACCAAGGGAGTGGCCATAGATGTACCCGTACGCTCAGCATAGGCACCATTGTCAAGCTGAAAAGCATCATCGTAGGCAATTGTGGAATATATATTCCCTTCCCAATAGCGGAAATGTCCACCCAGCTACCTCTATTGCTAATCTGTGTGCTTGTGTACACCACCACGCATTAGCGATGCCACTGCAATTACCAGATCCTCATCCACTTCTTCCTCTGCATGTCCGCTCCCATAAGCAGCGGGATAACGAGGCCAATTTATCGCATCATTCCTCGCAGAGGCCACCAAAATGACCCCCATTTCACGGATATCCTTCATCACTTCATAGTGGTTTGCGGAAAAAGCGTAAGTCCCCCAAGACATATTAATGACATCTTGCGCCCCATCAATGCTGCTTGTTTTGCCCTTCCAATACCAAATTTCACCACAATCTGCCCAGTTAAGGCTCCTTAATTACTATGAGTTTATTATTGAAGCCTACAGACGCCACCCTCTGTTATTGTCAGCGTTCACAGCACTAGCCACTCCAGCCACATGCGTTCCATGGTTAAACAAAAATAAGAATCAGGTGAATATGAGCCAGAAGATGGCGGGCTTGTAATCGTGCTCCCAAATCTAAGGTTCCATAACTAGCTACAATGTTTCCATAAATCTTCATGTGTCTCAAGGATGTAATTATCAACTATACCTACCTTAGCGTTACCACCTGTATGAAAATCAAAGCATCATAGACAAAAGAAGTTGCTAATTGATGTCCGTGGCTTGTTGCATAGTGTCGTTGGGATATACAGCATCTGAATACATGATAGGAACCCTTTTCACATTCACAACCTAAGGCAGCAAACTTAGTGCTTCCATAAAGGCACCAGCATATCATCCTCTTCAGGGTAAACCTGATAAATGCGATTGGTATTTAACGTATTCAATGAAGAAAAGGGACGTTCGATTTCATATACTCCGTAGGTTTCGAATAAATTGGCAAAATCAGGTGGTACTTCCGTTGAAGCAACTATGTCGGAAATCACAAATTCTACTTCTCTTTTAATTTGAAGTAAGCCGTTTTGCTGTAATACAGACTGTCGGTATCAGGAAAAGGTAATTGAGATAAAACCACACTTAAACCATCCGTTCTGGTACTTTCCCTGTCTAATATAGAGCTTGTAATCATTTTCTGTTTGTACATCTGCCACATCCAAATAAACATGCTTGTTGTTGGCTCTCGGAGCGAAGTCCAACCATACATTCTGAGCGACCCCAGATGCGGTTCATACGCTTCCGATCTGTACACTTCAACTTCCTATGAACACAGAAACGGACTCACCAGTATTCCTTATGCAGATTGAGACCTCCTGCTCCTGGGATGGGTTGTGATTTTTTCTTACTCAAAAACAAAATACGGATGCGGGGCATTTACCTCGTAAAAACTGGGCGGTGATGACGGCCAAAGAGAGGATGCACCATGCGGTCTACATATAGAAAAACGTTTTGGGAGCGCCAAGCGCATACTTTCTGGCGGGGTCATCCAGCCAAGGGGGTATATACTTGTGACTCAGATGAAAAATGATAGTCCGCGCTCGCTGTTTCAGGAGATATCAGGAGACGGGTTTTATTTTGGTGCGATTGTTTGTTTGATTTGCATTATATGGCTTTTTTCTGCAATTGCAAACGTTTTCTATTTTTTTGACAGGATTTACAGGATTTTTTAAGGTGTTTCTAACTGCCCCCAATTTCGTGTTTTTCGTGCCTTCGTGGTTACCTCCATACATTGTCTGAAGCAGGATTTTCAGGATTTTTTGAGGTATTTTTGACTGCCCTAAACCTGTACTTTTCGTGCCTTTCGTATTCCCTCATACACATTGTCTGGAAGCAGATTTACAGGATTTTTTGAGGTATTTTGACTGCCCCCACACCTTTCGTGCTTTTCGTGGTTACCCATACACATTGTCTGAAGCAGGATTTACAGGATTTTTTTGAGGTATTTTTTGGACTGCCCCCCACCTTTCGTGCTTTTCGTGCCTTTCGTGGTTACCCCCCATATACATTGTCTGAAGCAGGATTTTCAGGATTTTGAGGTATTTTTGACTGCCCCCCCCCCACCTTCGTACTTTTCGTGCCTTTCGTGGTTACCCCCCATATACATTGTCTGAAGCAGGATTTACAGATGATAGAATTCACAGAATTATGCCCATCAAACCACATCAAACATTTCGCACATATACACATATACACCTTTACTACATTTCCACACATTTCACCCATATTGATACACTTCACTAATAATATCGACCAATTCTTGATTATCGAAGGGTTTAGACAGGTAGATTTCCCCTCCGTTGGCATAGCCTTTTTGACGGTCTTGTGCAGCACTCTTAGCTGTCAGAAAGATAATGGTGGTATGACTAAGCTCAGGGGTTTTTCGGATCGTCTTAGCTACTTCAAATCCATCTAAACCTGGCATCATGACATCTAAAACGGCAATGTCAGGTTTATAGCGTTTGGCCAATGCTACCCCCTCTGTACCATTGGTCGCTTTTACTACCTGAAAGCCTTTCTGACGAATCAGAAATTCAAGTGCGAGCAGAATATTAGGCTCGTCGTCCACCAGAAGCACCGTACCTTGCGTTTTCATAGATTGCTCTTATTTCCCTCAATAAAAGTACATTGCAGCAAATGTAATAAAAGGAAAATTAATAACGCCAACATCCATGAAATAAAAAATTAAAATACTGATTTAGACGAAGACATCAATCTGCCAAAGGTAGTGTAATGAGGAAGGAAGTAGCCCATTCTGGCAAGAAAATTAGCTGGATTTGCCCTTTGTGCCGCTCTACTATATGCTTGGAAATATACAACCCCAATCCACTACCCGTAGGTTTGCCTAAGGTAGGGTCTTGCAACTGGGTGAAGCGATCAAAAACAATAGTCTCTTGGTCTTTGTGAATAGCGCGTCCATTATTGCTAACGCGCAATCGAGCATGCGACCCCTCGGTATCTATGACAATTTCAATTTTGCCCTGTTCCGGGTCACAAAACTTGAAGGCATTGGCAAGTAGGTTGACTACGACTTGGGTCATGCGATCTTTATTACAAGAGATCAAGATGGGTTCGGCTGGCATGGAAAGCGATAGTAAATACTGATCTTTGAAAGTGCGAGTTACCTCTTTGACCAATTGTACTAGATCGATTTTTACAAAATTGGTAGGTTCTGATGCTTGTATTTTCTCCAAATCGAGTACTTGGTTAATGAGTCGGGATACGCGCTCACTTTCACTAACTACAATATCCAAGAACTCTTCTTTTTGTTGCGAATCGAGTTGGGGATTGTCCGCAATGATTTTGGCGAAAGCCTTAATAGATGTGATAGGAGTCCTTAATTCATGTGTAACAGTCGAAACAAACTCAGCTTTCAGGCGATCCAATTCCTGTAAACGTACATTGGCATGACGCAATTCTACGGTCAGTGTTTCCAACTCCGAACTTTTCCGTTCCAATGCTTTGCTGTATTGGATAATTTCGCGTGTCTGTTCCAATACTTGTAGCATTTCCTCCATGCTAATAGGGTCTATTTTGGTAATAGACGCAATGATGATTTTGGAGGAGGCTGCCCCCAATGCGCCAGTGAGTTTCGTTTCCGTGAAATGAATGAGTTCGGCATCCGCCTCGATTTGTTGGGAGAGGTTGATTTGGTGTTCGCGTTCGTAGAGTCGCAATAGTTTTCGGGCTTGCTTAGCACCTAAGAAACGATTCATTACTTTTTGAATATCAGCTATGCTGGCCTGTCGCTTGATGATACCTGTCTGATCATACCCCCCTTGGTATTTATCAATATTCACAAACACATCAGCTTGTTGTAAACCAATGGCGTCAGTGGTGGTGTAAAGAGAGACGAGGACATAGGAAAAGGTATTCAAGCTAAGACTCCAGAAAGCGGCATGGGAGAAATGGTCGGAATATTCAAGTCCGAATAAAGCCCATGGATTGAGTAAGCCGCAGCCAAAAAGCCCATCTGTCAATATTGTTTTATTAAACCACCCTGCTTCTATTAGGGTAGGAAAAGGTAGCGTAAAGCACCAAACCGCAAATCCTACAAGCAATCCGGCCATTGCTCCCGATTTATTGCCGCGTTTCCAATAAATACCCCCAAAAACAGCAGGTGCGAACTGCGCGACCGCCAAAAAAGAAATCAACCCAATCGACACAAGGGAGTATCCCTCTCCGACTGACTTGAAATAGCTGTAAGACAGTAATAATACCACCACAATGCTGACCCTGCGGATACCAAGCAAACGTTCTGGCATTTCAGCACGACTGGGGTCGATGAGTTCATAGCGTATTACCAGCGGTAAGATGAAGTTGTTGCTAATCATAATGCTGAGCGAAACAGTGGCCACAATGACCATACCCGTTGCAGCAGAAAAACCACCCAAGGCACTTAAAAAGGCCAATCCTTCTTTGCCTGCCCATAAGGGAAGGGTGAGGACGTAGGTGTCGGGCGAAACGCCTTCGCTCCCTAATAGTAAGTTGCCTGCCACGGCTATCGGAATCACGAAAATATTTATCAACAATAAGTACAAGGGTAACAACCAACTGGCTGTTTTTAGATTTGCAGGGTTGTCGTTTTCTACAACTGCTACGTGGAATTGTCGAGGCAAAAGGATAAAAGCGAACATAGAAACCAACATCAACCAAAACCACTGCCCGCCTTGTATATTGTCGGATATTGTCAAAATACTGGCTTGTGCTGGTAACTGTATAGCTTGGCCAAATAAATCGCCGAAACCATCAAATAATTCATAGACAATAAATAGTCCTACGGCCAAGAAAATTAAGAGTTTCAATATGGATTCATAGGCGATAGCCGCTACCATTCCCGCGTGGCGCTCATTGGGGTCGAGGTGTCTTGTGCCAAACAAGATAGAGAAGGCCGCTAATAAAATGGCCACATAAAAAGCGGAATCAGCATAAAAGGGTAGGGTAGGGTCGTGTTTGCTTTGGAAAGGGTTGGCAGTAGTCAATAGATCGAGGCTGGTTGCAATGGCCTTCAATTGAATGGAAATGTAGGGTATAATACCGAATACTGCCACGATTACGGCCACAATACCTAAGAAAGTACTTTTGCCATAACGACTGGAAATAAAATCTGCTACGGAAGTAATGCGCTGGTGCTTGCTGATACTTACAATTTTTTGGAGCACAATAATCCAGACAGGTGCTAATACAACAGGCCCTAAATAAATGGGCAAAAAAGCCGCACCTGCATCTGCTGCACGCCCTACACTGCCAAAAAAAGTCCAAGCTGTACAATAGACCGCTAATGACAATGAATAAATGACGGGAGAATTAAGCCACTTAAACCTTCGGTTTTTATTCCAATCAACGGCAAAGGCGATTCCGAATAGAAGCCCTAAATAGCCTAAGGTAGCAGCGATAATCCCTATTTTTGACATAATCGCAGGTCTTAATAGGGTGAAGAGTCTTGTGGAGGCCTGCTATCTTCCTGATGTTTTGATAATAAACGCCAAGTGAAGAAGATCAACAATCCCCAAATGAGAAACAATGCCAAGTATAATAGTGGCACGCCCAATAGGAGGATGGGCTTGTTTAATACGGCCAAAAAAGGAAAATTAAAGCAAAAGAAGCCGATGCAACTCAGCACAAACAATCGCGATACGGTATCTTGAGGAATAGGTTTCATCCCTTTAGGTAGATTAAATTGACTACCAAAGTAAAATACTTTATGGTTAATCCTGCTCTTTTGTTGGGAAAAAGCCAAAATAAGTAGGCTGGATGAACTTGCTTTTGATAAGTGCCCAAAGAAAAAGAAGTGCAAAAGCACCCAATCCTAAGGAAACGAGGTATTGCCCATTGAGTTGGGGTTCTAATATAAAACGTGCGGCTAAGGTGAGGGTGATATAAACCACTACAAACCAGTCTGATAGTTTACTGTTAAGGCTTACTTTTGGCATAGTATTAGATTAATATAAGAGGTTCGCAAATAGTGTGGGCCTCCCTTCGGGCGCTACGTTCCACAGCTCTCTAGGCTAAGCCTAGATCGGCCAGCTTCCTACGGTCGCTGTCTGTCCGCTAACGCGGCCACTGTTGCACAACTTGTCTCGGCCTTTTGCCGAGATCGCTAGGCCAAAGATTCCACATCTTTTGCCAAAGAACCATATAAGATAAAAGGAATGTCAGGGGCGGAGGGAAATATAAATGCAAAACAAAACAAAACGAAAAAGAAACGCCCCTGACTTCCAAATATCTAAAAAATTTTTAGTGTACGTGAGCTGCACCCGCACCACGTGGCACGCGGATGTCCTCTACGATTTGCTGAACTTCGGCAGGTGGAGGAGGGGTCATCCGAGACACTACAAAAGATACTACTAAATTAAAGACCATCGCCACAGTGCCAAAGCCCTCCGGTGAAATGCCGAACCACCAGCCCGGTTTTAGATCTGCCACTGCTTCTTTGCCACCATCGAACAAGCCAAACTTGTACTTCAGCATGTACCAAAGCATCAGCAAAATCCCTACAATCATGCCGGACACAGCCCCTTGCATATTCATGCGCTTGTCAAAAACCCCCAAGATGATGGCAGGGAAGAAGGAAGCCGCCGCCAGACCGAAGGCTAATGCTACCACCGCCGCCACGAAACCAGGTGGGTGGATGCCGAAGTAGCCAGCTATCAATACCGCCACAAATGCCGCAATACGCGCCCACATCAGCTCTTTTTTCTCGCTGATATCGGGGTTGATTTGCATCTTTATCAAGTCACGAGAAACAGAGGTTGAGATCACCAACAGCAATCCCGCCGCCGTGGACAGTGCTGCCGCTAAGCCACCCGCCGCTACTAAGGCAATAACCCAAGCAGGCAAATTGGCAATTTCAGGGTTGGCTAATACCATGATGTCGTTGTCGATGTACAACTCATTGGGGCTGTCCGTAAACTTGTTGTCAAGAATAATCTCTCCGTGTACACCTCTTACTTTTTTACCAGATTCATCCTTTTTCTGAACAAGTTTCTCGTCACTAAAAAGTTTTCCAGGTTGATACTGAATCAGGCCGTCTTTATTCTTATCTGTCCATCCCAGTAATGCTGTTTCTTCCCATTTTTTAAACCACTCAGGCATAGCAGTGTACTCCTTGTTGCTTACCGTGTTAATCAAGTTAGTACGTGCAAATGCTGCTACCGCAGGAGCCGTTGTATA
>JAWKLL010000045.1:0-41504 GCA_041392765.1 Saprospiraceae bacterium | reverse complement strand
TAGGGAGCCGCCCGCAGGAAGGCTGCCCCTTGGGGCCGTCAGCCCGGAAGGGAGCGACCCCGTATCGGTTGAACCGATACGGGGATGCGCCCAAAAGAAGTTGCTTGATACAGGTTTTTAGCTATCAAACTCAAAGTAGCTCGATAACTACGGGTGAAAGTGGCCGATTGATATACATAGACCGATGATCTTATTTCGAGCTTTTGCGACCATACCACATCCAGCCTCCGATAGCCAGCAAGCTGCCCCATATCCAATAAGGGGTAGGGGAGACAGGGTGTAAAGGCATATTGTCGCCAATGTGCACAAAGCCCGCCCAGAAGTAAGGGTGCATCAGTAACTCTCGATCGCTGGTTAAATAGGTGCGTTGGGCTTCGCAAAAGGCATTGTTTTTACCCTTTTTTTGTGCCAAATGCGCGTAAAAAGCATCCATCAAGGGAACGGCGGTAGCGTCCTGTACTTCCCACAAACTACCTACGAGGTTGTGGCAACCACTCAAGGCAAAAGCGCGTGCAAATCCTGCCATTCCTTCTCCCCCTTCTAGTAGCCCTTCTTGGGTATCGCAAGCACTCAATACCACCATCTCCAAAGCGGGCCAGTGTTGGTTTTGAATTTCATACAGGTATAACAGTGAAGGCGTATCTAAGACCGTGCTGTCAATGGCAAAAAAGAGGACAGATTCAGCGGGATTTGTGGGGTCAGATATGGTATGAGTACTCAAATGGAGTACCTGCGTCCTGTGGGCATAGTTGAAAAACTGAGTGCGGGTGGCTTCTTCTTTTCGCCAAGCGATGTAAGTGCTGGGGTGTTGATGTCCGTGATCCAAAATGTGATCTATTTCATTGCGCGTGCCCGGCAAAGCCGCCAATGTCTTGTTATTATACACTTGCCCAGCAGTTTCAAATGGGGAAAACCCTACCCAATAGTAGTCGGGCTTAGGAGGTGTAGGTCGTTGGTGCTGCAACATGGCTGCATGGGCCGCATACCAGTAGCGGAGGTTGGTGTTGCGGATGAGAAAGGGCTGCTGCTTAGCATTTTTACGTTGTTCTTTAGCAACGGGAAGTGCAGCGAAAGGGATTTCCCACAACTGTCCCTCAGGTATGATGATAAGATCATTGCCCTGCCATATTGGTGAGAGGGGTGCTAATAATTCGATGTAAATATCATGGGCTATTTCATAAAAAACCGATTTTCTACCCAATAGAGCTGTTTGCATCTTAGCTAAGGTATGGTGCAAAGGCTGGCGCAACTGAAGCCGATCGAAACGGATGCTTTTTTGGTTGATTGCAATGGCAAATACCACCGTGTCTGTCTCTGTGTAACTGATGACGGCTTCGTTGGCGGTAATTAACTCACGTTGTACTTCTTGGGGTAATACAAATGGCAGGTCGTATTTTTGTTGGTGATACACGGGGAAACGCCTTTCAAAATCGGATAACAGTTGATTCCATGCGTGCTCAACCTTCCGTAGTTCTTGTTGCCATTGCCGAACGATCGTAGTGTCGTTTTTGCCATTGTGTTGTATCAACATTTGCAGGTAAGCGGATCGGCGAATTAAATCTTGCTCTTGCTGGCGCAAATGAGAAGGGATGACCTCCTGCATAGCATACTGGTGCGATAGCTGTTCAGATATAATGAGGGAGCGGTTGCGTTCCATACACCGAAAGGCTTCGTCGATCCATTGCTCGTCCTCTGTTGTCGTATAAAGCGTATAAAAAAGAGACATGGATAGGTGATGAAACTGCTGTGCTGCCTGCGTTAATGCCGTACGTGAACTTGTGCTTTTAAGGAAACGCCTTTTATCCAAAATCAGGCTGTCGGTGGTTCGATAGACGTTGAGCGCTTGTGTCAAATAGGCTTGTTTGTTTTCACTTTCCCAGGCTTTGAGCAAGAGTTCTAGTTTACTGGTAAACATGAGGACGGCAAAATCCATGAGTTGAATTTGCGCTACCTTTGGATTGTCAGTAATATGAACGGCTTTGAATCCGGGTGTTGATAACGTCAAAGCTTGTTGGATTTGGAACAAACCATCTTCATAACAACCTAAATGCTGCAAGGCTTGCGCCAATAATTGGTAGGTTTTGATGATGATGTCGGTATATTGCTTGTCTTTCCCCAAGTTGAGTACTTCATAGCAAATATGGATAGCTTCCTCGAAATGAGCTTCATCGATATATCGAGTAGCTAGCCAGTTGAGTGCCTTCATTCGGTCGGCAACTAGGTTGGGGTCATTGGGCGGTAGGTAACGCAACAGGTCATCTAATGTTTGCTGGAAGGCCGTGTAGTTGCCTGTTTCGTATAATAACTCACAAGCAGTCAATTCCGTCAAGGAGTGGTTTTGCCGATGGCTATTTTGGTGGGTAAGCGATCGGGCTACGGCTATTTGTTGCAGTGCCTGCTGCGTTTTGCCTATGGCATAATAGTAGCGTGCCAAATGGTTGTAGCCTAATATCTGTTCGTTTACTTTCTGGGTAAGGAGTAATGCTTGTTGCTGGTAGCGAATTGCCTGTGTGAAATCGAACTGAAGAGAATGGAGAAAGCCTTTGTTGAGTAAAGAAGTAGCGTATAAATCCTGAAAACCTGGGTTGAAGCGGCTACTAGTGTGGAGTCGAACCAAATCAACGCACTGTCAATGGTAAAAGTACGGTAGTAAGACGCGGCGAGATCGAACATGGCATCTGCTTTCATTCGCAGATCATGGGGGAAATATTCGCGCCAAAAACGCATAGCCTGCCCGTAGCAATCCCGTTGTAAATCCAATCGCCCTAAATAGCTATGCGCTACACCTAAGCTTTCCAGAATGTAAAAATAGTGTTTAGGTTTTTTGTTCGGTAGATAGGTATCCACTAGGTCCGTAGCTTGCTGGCACAAAGTACGGGTCTGCTGATAGTCTTGACGGGCGAACGCACATTCCCCCAACCAGTATAGCGTTTCGGAGGCTTCTTGGTACGATTGGGATTCTCTTGCAGTTTTAAGGCATTTTTCTAATATAGGTTCGGCTTTGATGTATTGTTCTTGTTGGCAAGTTCAATGCCTTGTCCCAACAAGGTTTTTGCGGGCAGGGTAGCGGTTTGTGCATGTATCCAAACAGCCGTGAAGAAAAAGAGAAAACATAGTACAATATCGACTTGAAAAAGTCGATACCCTACAACACCTACCCCGCTTTTCTTGTTTTTAAACATGACACCCCATCTATCCGTTGTCCGATTTTTATTGGGGTGAAAATAGAAAAAAGCGATGTGGAAGGGAACATTACTACATGAATTGTCGCATCTACCTCATTATTGGGCTGCACTTCACGGCATTAAGGCAGCCCCTATACTTGGGAGAAGGTTGTCTATGGCAATCACCCGCGTCAGTATTTTATAGCGGCACTGCCAGAAACCCCTCCTCGCGGTTGGGTAATCTATTGGCACGGTGGTGGCTGGCAGGTTGGTAGCCCAGAACGGTTTACGGTATCTTCATACGCTTGGTTAGAGGCTGGTTATGGTGTTGTTCTACCTAGTTATCGCAGGATGCCGCAATACCATTTTGGTGCTATCCGAGCGGATTTGATTACCTCGTTACAGCATATAAAGACTTGGTGGTCAGCAACGGTAGGGCATCATACGTTTCCTGTCATACTTTTAGGGATGTCTGCTGGGGGGCACATAGCTTCTATTGCAGGTTTAGACAAAGAAATACACGCAGCAACAGGTTGGGATACGATGAAGATAGCGGGTGTAATCGCTTGTGCAGGCGTGTTGGATTTAGGATTAATGGCTCAAAATCCACTGATTCGAAGATTAGCAGGATCGCCTGATAGCGATCGTTTTCGTGCTGCAAACCCTATTACACATCTACACGGTCAAGCTCCCTCTTTTCTACTGATACACGGGACAGCTGATGGCATGGTGCCTTATGAGGCGGCTTTGTCTTTCCGGCATCAATACCAAATAACGAATCCGAGCGGGTCATGTGAATTGATCACTATGAATAAAGGCACCCACCTAGATACGGGTTATTGGATGTTCCAAAAAGGTGCGATACAGGATAGGGTGTTGCAACAAGCGGATTACTGGTTGTCAAATTTTTAGATATTGGACCTATCGCATAACATCTCGTTCGTGTCGTTGTCTGGTGCTGTCATGGCGAGGTGTGGGAGCAGTGCGGAAAGAGGGTTGCTCTGAACGCGCCATCAGTTTTTGGCCAGCTTTTCCTTCCTGTATAGGTTTGGTAGGTGCGGGTTGTGGGTGAGAGATTGCTATTTCAGCTATCGCCATTGCGTCTGTCCCACCCAAGGTGATGGCAAGGTCTTCCACAACGATAGGAGTGGATACGGCCATTGAATTTTGGGTAGCCGTTGGGCGGTTGCCAACCCATGAAAAGACCACTACCGCACCTATTAGCAAGGCAAAGGCAGCGGCGACGGCAGCCATAGGAGGCAGTCGGTGGACGGAAGCCCGGCGCACGGAAGGCCGTTTTCCTTGTAAACGCCTTTCGATACGCCCCCAAGTAGGAGCTGAAGGAGGCGTATTCAGTGCATCGGCACTTTCGCGGAAGAGGTCGAAAATATCTTTTTGTGCCATGTTGATTATTTTAATCGGAGGTAGCTTGGCGCATACGCGCTTGGATACCCGGATATTTAATGTCTTGCAACAGTTCTTGCAGTCTTTTTTTGGCTAAGATCAGTTGAGATTTTGACGTATTAATACTAATCTCCAACAGATCGGCGATTTCCCTGTGCTTGTAGCCTTCCAACACATAGAGGTTAAAAACAGTTCGGTAGCCATTGGGCAATTGATCCAACAGGTAGAGGATGTCATCTGCGGCGAGTTTGTCCACGGTATGCTCCTCGGTACGCAGGTCGAAATGTTCTTGGATTTCGTACGCATTTCGCAAAGCATGTTTTTTTCGGAGGAACATCAGGCATTCGTTCACAACAATCCTGCGAATCCAACCTTCAAAACTGCCGTTGCCGTTGTACTGGCCGATGTGTTCAAACACTTTGCAAAAACTTTCTACCAGCACATCCTCAGCATCTTCGATTCTACTCAGGTAACGGCGGCAAACACCCATCATCACAGGGGCATACCGTTCGTACACCTCCCGTTGTGCGGTGGGGTGCTGCTGCTGGCAAGCCACTATGCGTTCGTGTTCCGTCACTGCGTAGTTGTTGTTTCTTATGTTTCCTAAGCAAAGATGCACTTTTTGTGCAAAAGGGTGGTTGGGGGGATTTTTTTCTATTAAATATGTACCACGGTTTAGAAAAAATTTAGTGGATACAATGGGGGATATAGCCAAAGCAGCCACCCCTCGCCCGCTAGGTTGTAAAAAGTTTAGCCTACATTTGCCCGATAAAAATCAGGATATGAAAACCTTGCGACTATCGCGTCCTCACCGCCGTATAGAGGGCACCATCACCTTGGCTGGGTCGAAGAGTATCAGCAATCGTGTGCTAATTATGAAAGCTCTCAGTGGAGGCACTTTCTCTATCGACCGTTTGGCAAACGCCAAAGATACGACGACGCTGCAAGCCTTATTAGAAAGCAACGATACCGTATTGGATGCAGGTGCTGCGGGTACTACTTTTCGCTTCCTGACGGCTTGGTTGTGTACACGCCCGGGCACTAAGGAGCTGACAGGCTCGGAGCGGATGAAGCAGCGTCCCATCGGGGTATTAGTAGATGCTTTGCGCGGCATGGGAGCGCAGATTGAGTATATAGGTCAAGAGGGGTATCCGCCACTGCGTATAACGGGTTCGGAAGACTTTGGGCGGGAGGCTGTGGTACGGATTCCTGCCAGTACAAGCAGCCAGTATATCACGGCCTTGTTGATGTTGGGGCCTACATTGCCGCAAGGGCTTACGCTGACCTTGGAGGGGAAAGTCGTTTCACGCCCCTATATTGAAATGACGTTGGGTTTGATGGCTCACTTTGGCATTCGCCATACGTGGGAAGGCCAGACGATTCACCTACCTCACCAAGCTTGGCAAGGACGCGATTTTGTAGTGGAAGCAGACTGGTCGGCGGCCAGTTATTACTATAGTTTGGCAGCCCTCAGCGAGTACTGCGATCTACAGTTGAACGGTTTGTTTGAGCACAGTGTGCAAGGAGATGCCGTCATTGAGCAGTTGTATCGTCGCTTTGGAGTGGTATCCACTTTTAACGCATCTGGTGTGCATTTGCACAAAGCAGCAGGTATGACACCACCCGCCGTGTTTGAATGCGATTTTTTAGCATGCCCTGATGTAGCACAAACGCTATCCGTCACTTGTGCCGGATTAGGCGTACAAGCCCTAATGACAGGCTTGGAAACGCTCCGCATTAAAGAAACCGACCGTATAGCCGCTTTGCAGCAGGAATTGGCCAAGGTGAACGCGTGGTTGAATCCCTTGCCAGCAAGGTTCAGTGGTGGAAGCGAGCAGCAGTACTTCCTGCAAGAAGGGCAGGCGCATTGGGAAACGCCGCCCTCGTTTGCCACCTATGAAGACCACCGTATGGCTATGGCATTTGCCCCGTTGGCACTGTTGGGGCCTATCGAAATTCAGGAACCAGATGTGGTGGTGAAATCGTATCCCGATTTTTGGAAAGATTGGCAGGCATTAGGCTTTGAGGTGGTGGGATGACTTTTACTATTATTTGTAGATAAATGCTTGTAGGAGTTGATCGTCGTTGAAATCAAAAGTGTGTTTCTTATTGTGGAATATGTATCTTTGATCGTAAGTTGTTTAGATATACACAAATCGACTCAAATAATAATTACTCATGTATAGGTATTACCTGCCTATGTTGTTCCTAGGTGTTTTGTGCTGTGGATGGCATGAACCGCTACGAGCCACGGGTGGGGTGGGGATACGTTAATAGAAAAAGGGTTATCGCATTTGAGTGCGTTTCGCAATGATAGTGCAATCCATTATTTCTCTCAGGCTTATGAATTGCTTCTGGAGGCAGGAGAAGAAGATACACCTTTAGGATGGCAAGTGCAGCAGTATTGGACAGAAGCGTTGGAAAAAGACGACAGAGACGAAGAAGCAATCAAGCAACTTATTGAATTGTTGGAAAAAGCTAAGCGAAAAGAGATGTGGCATGTGGTGGTCAACGCAGAACTTTCGCTAGCACGGTTATATGAAAAACTGGGCATGGGTGTTGCTTGTCGGCAATATCTCACATCTGCGGAGAAGATACTAACATCTTATCAGCTTGATAGTCTTGGGGCTAGGTTATCTATACGACAGGCTTCCTACCATCGGATTTTTGCTTCACTAGATACTGCTCGGTATTATACACAACAAGCCATAGATCAAGCCTCACGCTATCGTCAAGATGATTTTTTGGCCAATGGTTATTTGTTGATGGGTTTGCTGATGGATAGCACGGAATGGGAACGGAGCATTGATTATTTTCAAAAAGCAGGACAAATTTGGGATACTTTAGGCAATCATTCGGCGGTTTCGTTTATGAGTTTGAACATAGCTAGGCGTAATCATAGAAACGGCCGCTGGCAAGCAGCTCTCAGGTATTCTGATGCATCATTAGAGAGTGTTCGGAAAGCTGCTGCAAAAGGGTATGATGATAAAAGTGTTTTTTGGATAGAATTATGCACTCAGAGCGGAAATTTACAATAGTATAGGGAGGCACGATTCAGCTTGGCATTACGTCAATCTTCGTTACCAATTGGAATTAGAAGATAATTATTTAACCAATGCGGAGAAGATTACAGAGATAACGGCACGATATAAGGACGAGCAAAAAATTGCTACTATAGCCCTTCAGGCGGACAAGATTTTGCTAGAGACAACCAGAAGGCGTCTTTTTTAGGGATGTTTGTTTTAGCATTACTCGCATTGGTTGGGGTATTATATCTCTACTTAGCGCTGAGAAAAGCTAACCACAAATTAGCCGCCTCTTTGGACTATCAGGTGATGCTGCAAGGTGAGATTCACCACCGGGTAAAAAATAATCTCCAGACGATTATCGGCTTGTTAGAGTTGCAGAAAGCAAGTTTGTCAGACCCCAGAGATGCTATCAGGATTGGATAATTTGATAGGGCGGGTATTCAGCATGGCCTCCGTACATGAGACGCTTTACCACCATGATTCAGGTGAAGAGGTAGCACTTGAAGCTTATATTCAGCGATTGAGTGATTATGCCCAGATGCTCACTCCTGCTGAAGATGATATAGAAGTGATGCTTGACTTGGAAGTACATCATTTGTCGTTGGAGGTAATGATGCCACTGGGGATTATTCTACATGAACTCATTGTGAACAGCGTAAAACACGGAGGCGGAAGAAATGAAAAATTGGAATTGAATATCCGGTTGTCTCGGGAAGAGAAAGGGTACTTGTTGGTTTACCGCGATAATGAAGTAAGGGTTTCCGGATGGCCAGATTGGTGATAGAGATGGTAGTCTTGGTGGCTTCTTGATGGAAGGAATGACTCGTCAATTAGGGGGGCAATTGAAGTCGTATAATGAAGGAGGAGCTGTAGTAGAGGTGCGATTTGGAGACATATAGGATTTGGCGTGTCATCTGAATAGATATTAAGTTTGTAATGATAGTGCGATTTTTTTGGTAGGGTGTTTATTTAGTTGTGTTCATTTTTTATCTGCATCATCCGACGCGGAGCAAGAAGATGGTTTGAAAAAACTACTTCTTACCATAGAAGACCAATTGGCACAACTAAAGGTGGAGATACATCCCGATATTTTATCATTGAACTCGTGCGTGCTCATTGCTCGGGTGCAACCGATTGCACTTTGGCTGCTTACAACACTATACTCGATAAATTAGAAGGCAGCTTTCACCATACAGCGGGGTTAGTCGTTGCCAAAGATATGCTGGAACTGAGCAGGCGTATTGGCAACTTTGATGCAGAGGAAAACGCGTTGATACGGATATCCGACTTCTACGGGTTCATGGGTAATCACTTCATGCAGACTACCTATCGGACGGATTTGCAAACATTATATGAACGCATTGGAGATAGGGAAAAAATGCTTTTAACCAAGTTCGTCCTATTGGAGGGGCATGTGTGGTATCAAGGAAAAGGAAAGGAGACCTATCCTGCAATGAAGGCCATATTGGTTGAGATGGAAGCAGAGGGGTTTACTAAAAGTGCCAATAGAGAGCGGATACGGTTAAAGTATGTCAGTGAGAATTTGGCTTGGAAGAGGAATTTAAAGAGCAGGTTGTTGCCTTAGAGCAAATAGCAGAAACTAGCCCATCTGATACTGATATTTTACACATTCGATTCCATGCGGCGAGTGGGCGGGGGGATTTGTTGTTTAAAGAAAAAAACTACGAGGCAGCCAAGATGCACTACCTGCGTGCCATAGCGGTATTTGACGGCGTAGAAAAATCGCATCACGATACATGGTTGATTGTTTATGCCTTGAATAGATTGGCTATACTGGAACGAAGCAGAGCGCATCGCGACGCTGCCCAGCAGTATTGGCAGGAGGCGCTCTCAATAGCTAACAGCACACAAATGCGCGACAGGTCTATCTTATACATGACAGCGCTACAAGAAATGGCTTTGGAGGATCGAGATTTTGAAAGTGCCTACGGTTTTCAGCAGGCTATTTTGGCAGAAAAAGCTGTTTTGGATAGCTTGTCGGAGGGGCATGATATGGAAAAGTACTACATGGAATTGGAGAAAGGGCAATTGGAGTCCGAGAAAGCCACACAAAACCTGCGCTTTAATCTACAACGCAATCAGTTGCGCTCAACGATTGTCATTGCTTCATTGGCTATGTTATTGGCCTTTGGGCTTTTCATCGGTCTTCGGAGGCAACGGCAGGGAAGGCAGCAGTTGGCGAAGCAATATGAACTCATCAGTAAGCAGGCGGAGCAACTTCGCCAATTGGATGAAGCTAAATCTCGCTTTTTTGCTAATGTCAGCCATGAGTTGAGAACTCCTCTCACGTTGATACGAGGCCCCCTGAAGATGTTATTGCAATCAAATGATAAAACAGCGCAGCATACTCAATTACTGACACTGGCCAAAAATAATACCGACAAATTGCTTCGATTGGTGGAAGATATACTGGATTTGCGCAGATTGGAAACGGGGCATTTACAGTTACATTTGCAAGCGGAATCCTTACAACCATTTTTTGCGTTGCACAGTGCCCAGTTCGAGTCCTTGGCGAAAACTCATCAGGTAGCCTATCATGTTGATGTAGATTCCTTAGTGGGTAAATCGGCATTTATTGACCCAGAGAAATGTAGGCAGATTTTGTACAATCTCTTATCAAATGCTTTTAAGCACACGCCAGTAGGAGGGAAAGTAACTATTCAAGTTGTGGCTGATGAGCAGCAACTTTCCATCACTGTTAACGATACAGGCACGGGAATTCACCCGGATGACCTACCCCATGTTTTTGATCGCTTTTTCCAAACCTCGCAGCCCAATAAAAAAGCGGAAGGGGGTACGGGTATTGGCTTAGCATTATGCAAAGAGTACGCCCAGCTCTTTGGGGGAATCATCCATGCAAAAAGCGAACCCGGAGTGCAAACTCAATTTACAGTTGTTTTTCCCATAACCTTGGTTGCTCATCAGCAGTTGGTTTCAACAGCGGATTCAGTATTGAAAGTTCCATATTCGGTAATTCCAGATGCTGTGCAGGTCTTGCCTCCAGAAAGCCCGCAAGTGCTGCTGGTAGAGGATAATTTGGAATTAAAACAATATTTACAGCTTATTATCAGCCCTACCTACCGGGTGGTCGCGGTGGGCAATGGGCAGGAAGCTTGGCAGTATTTGCAATCGGCTGATCAACTTCCTGATGTAATCATCTCTGATTTGATGATGCCAGTTATGGATGGGTATGAACTGTTGGACAGATTGAAAAACAACGATGCCACCCGTGCTATACCTATTATTATGCTCACGGCTAGAGCAGAGTCCCGCGATAAACTCAGGGCATTGCGCATTGGTGTGGATGACTACCTCACCAAGCCTTTTGATGAAGAAGAGCTTTTGATTCGCATGGAAAACCTTTTAGGCAATCAGCAAATGAGGAAGGCGGTGCAGCAGGCAGGCGTCGTAGCCCCATCAACTGAGGAGGATACCCTCTTTCAAGAGGATAAAGAATGGTTGGAGCAGTTTCAATTTTGGGTGGAAAATAATCTCGCAGACGATAGGCTTTCTGTATCTCAAATGGCGCATGAATTTGCGATGAGTGATTCCACATTATTTCGGCAGGTTACCCGCCTCACGGGGCTTTCTCCTAGCCAATACCTTCAGGCGGCTAGGATGCAGGCTGCACGCTTATTAATCGACGACCGCGTACACCGATCATTGACACAAGTAGCTTCCAAGGTAGGCTATGCCAATGTGCGCACATTCAGTAGAAACTACAAGGCATATTTTGGTGTGTCTCCCTCTGTAAAATAGCAGCTTTTTTATAAAAAACACGGTTGACTGATTTTGTACCGTCAATGATTGATTTTGCTCTTTAATTGACCGATTTTATCACTTTATTGACTGATTTTGCAACGAGTCGTAGCACATCTTTGCCCTTGCAAGTTATAAGCATTTACTCATTTAGTCTGTTTACCATTTTATGAACACACCCAAAACAACAACGAGTCCCTGCATTCTTGTAGTGGAAGACGAAGTTCTTATTGCAGAAGTTATTAGCCGTTACCTACGGCAGGATGGCTATCAATGTGCTTCATTCGCTACTCATTATGAAGAAGCACTACAACAAATTAATACCTTACAACCCGATCTGGTATTATTGGATATACGACTAAAAGGTGGCCGGACAGGCATCGAAATAGCTAATTGGATGCGTGCTCAGCAATTGGGTATTCCATTTGTTTTTTTGACTTCCCAAACAGACCAACGATACTTAGATTTGGCTAAACAAACATATCCTGCGGGGTACTTGGTCAAACCCGTTCAGCGAGATACACTACGAGCTACGATAGCCATGGCTTTACATGCTTCAAAGCGGCCCATTTTGACAAAAGAAAAATCCATAACATTAGCTAACGGAGCAGAAAAAATCAAAGTATTACTAAGTGATATCACTTACATCGAGTCCGACCATGTATATGTTAACATCTATACCCAAGACGGACGTAAAATACTGCACCGCTCTACTCTTGCTGAACTACAAAGAAAACTTCCATCGTCGCAATTCCCTCAAATACATAGGAGTTTCATCGTCCAACTCAAATATGTGGAAAGCTGGAACAAAGACAGTGTGCGTATCCAAAATCAATCTATACCCGTGAGCCGTTCGCGCCGTGCAGAGGTATTCCAATTATTGGAAAACTTAACGGGGCAATCAGGCGGGCAGGCTGGTTTATACAGAGAGGGGGAGGAGGAATAGCTTACCATTCAGCACAAATACGCAACCATTCAGCACAAAGGGTAGGGGGAAATTTGTACTTGCACATCATATCCATTTACCTTAGAGACGGAAAAAATTAGTTGCACAACTTTTGATTCGGAAAAATTTTCTAAACAATTGATCACGATAGCTATTGGGGAAAATTGTGTGAAAATATTTGCGAATCTTTTAGAAAAAGTTGTTCAATTAATTTCGCCAAATTCCTTAGTGTCATATCCAATATGGATGTCAAAAAACCCATATAACGCTATGAATGGAAGCCCACTAAGACCACTTCTTGCGATGCCCTTTACACCTCCATAGTAGGTGTAAATACCGCTGACCAAATTATAGGTCATCCATTTTTTACATACGTCATTTTTCCTTTGCCACTACCAATGCGGGTAGCGTGGCCTGTAATATCTCATCCCTTAATCTACCTTGTGTTAAAATCTAAAACTTTCATTATGAGCATTTTATTACAACAATCACCCTTTTCGACACATCTTTTTTGTTCAGTTGTAGCCTTGGCCATATTAGCAGGGCAGCCGCTGTGGGCAGGAGGCAATCATCCCAACAAACAGATGGATAAGCAAAATTTTGTGGCGGCTTTCACCGTGACAAATAACAACGATACAGGTACTGGCTCGCTTAGGCAAGCCATCTTAGATGCCAACGCCAGCCAGGAGTTGATGTGATATCTTTCGCGGTTTCTGGTACCATATCATTAGCTACGACGTTACCCACCATCACCGAGGGGCTTACCATCGACGGTAGCACAGCACCCGGGTATGCGGTCGGTTCCCCTTCTGTGGTGCTTTTCGGGTTGCCTTCGGATATGATTTATGCTCAAAATGCAACGGGAATAGTGGTCACGGGGCTTCATTTTCAAAATGGAGGTGTACCAAGTGCAGGTGCCTACAGGGGGTGCGAACTTCCAATTGCAACGACGTGACCGTGCAGGACTGTTTTTTTGAAAACACCTCCACAGGCGTGCACATTAGTAGTGGTGGCGGCATACAGGTGCTGGACAACGCCTTTATCAATAATGGTCTATTTTCCAATTATGCCGTTGTTGTTGATGGAGCTGCGGACTATAATGGCGTAAGGTTGTTATTTACGGGCAATACGTTCGCAGGTGGTAGCAATGGCATTTCATTAGCCAATATGGATGCCTTGACGATTGCCAACATCGGCAGCCCCGAAGTACACCTACCTGTTACCGACGGTAAAACAACGTTGACGGGTACAGTGATTGCATTGTCCAACATAGACAATACTACTATCGCCAACTTCGATTTGTCAGCTGCTACGTTCGGCGGCACGGCTCTCAGTACCATCAACTGTGACAACATCACCATACAGAATAATATCACTACAGATAGGGCTGCTGGTATTTTTGTCAATAACAGCATCGTATCTACAATAAGTGGTAACACCCTCACGAATAACTTCAACAACGGCATTAACGTATCCAATGGCCAAAACTGCACCATTACCAATAATACCTTTACTAATTGTGGTAACAATGGCAACACTCAAGTTTGACAATCAACGGCGTAGCTACCGATGGTACCCAGCGCTTATCGGTGGTGGGTAATACCTTTGTCGGCGGCAAAAACGGCATTTCATTAGCCAATATGGATGCCTTGACGATCGCCAACACAGGCAGCCCCGAAGTACTCTTACCTGTTTCCGACGGTAAAACAACGTTGACAGGTATAGTGATTGCATTGTCCAACATAGACAACACTACTATTGCCAACTTCGATCTGTCAGCTGCTACGGGTGGTGGCACGGCCTCAGTACCACCGACTGCGACAACATCACCATACAGAATAATACTACCGCAGGTAGGGCTTCAGGTATTTTGGTTAATAACAGCATCGTATCTACAATAAGTGGTAACACCCTCACGAATAACTTCAACAACGGCATTAACGTATCCAATGGCCAAAACTGCACCATTACCAATAATACATTTACCAATTGTGGTACCAATGGCAACACTCCAAGTTTGACAATCAACGGCGTAGCTACCGATGGTACCCAGCGCTTATCGGTGGTGGGTAATACCTTTGTCGGCGGCAAAAACGGCATTTCATTAGCCAATATGGATGCCTTGACGATCGCCAACACCGGCAGTCCCGAAGTGCTCCTGCCTGATAACGACGGAAAAGCAACGTTGACGGGTACCGTGATTGCATTGTCCAACATAGACAATACTACTATCGCCAACTTCGATCTATCAGCTGCTACGTTCGGCGGCACGGCTCTCAGTACCTTCAACTGCGACAATATCACCATACAAAACAACAACGCGACCAATAGGAGCGCAGGAATAATGTGGCGAACAGCATCGTTTCCACCATAACTAATAATACCCTGACCAATCACAACCTTTATGGCATTAGTGTAAGCAATGGCCAAAACAGCACCATTACAATAATACCTTCACCAATACGGGTACGCAAGCGGGGCAATACAGCTTTTTAATCAATGGCGTTAGCACGGACGGCACCAAAAGATTGGAAGTAACAGGCAACACTTTCAATGGAGGTGGTAATGGTATATCCTTATCAATATGGATGCCCTGACCGTCGCCAACACTGGCAGCCCCGAAGTGTTCTTGCCTGATAACGACGGAAAAGCAACGTTGACGGGTACCGTGATTGCATTGTCCAACATAGACAATACTACTATCGCCAACTTCGATCTATCAGCTGCTACGTTCGGCGGCACGGCTCTCAGTACCTTCAACTGCGACAATATCACCATACAAAACAACAACGCGACCAATAGGAGCGCAGGAATTAATGTGGCGAACAGCATCGTTTCCACCATAACTAATAATACCCTGACCAATCACAACCTTTATGGCATTAGTGTAAGCAATGGCCAAAACAGCACCATTACCAATAATACCTTCACCAATACGGGTACGCAAGCGGGGCAATACAGCTTATTAATCAATGGCGTTAGCACGGATGGCACCAAGAGATTGGAAGTAACAGGCAACACCTTCAATGGTGGCGGTAACGGTATATCCTTATCCAATATGGATGCCCTGACCATCGCCAACACTGGCAACCCCGAAGTGTTCTTGCCTGATACGGATGGCAAAAAGACGTTCACGGGTACGGCGCTTAACGTATCTGCTTGTACGGGAGCAATGGTGCAACATTTGGATCTAGGTTATCTGACCAGCACGGGTGTGTCGGGTATCGGGTTGGCAATAAGTAGCTCACCCGATGGCACGTTTTCCAATATCTCGGCAAGTAAGAGGAGCAGCGGCATTCTCGTCTTGAACAGCCCAAATACAACTATTAATGGGGCATTGCTACAAAATAATACCGCTGGGGTACGTATTCAGTCAACTACCGGACAAAATAATGCGGGAACGGTAGTCAGTAATAGCAATTTCTCATGCAACACCCACGCCATACGGAATGAGGTATCAAACAATGAAACCTATACAGCATCCAACAATTTTTGGGGAGCAGCCGATGGCGCTGCTACCGACGGCGGCAGTGGCGATGCTTATTTCCTCGCATCGGGGGCAGGGCTTTCCGGCACTACCTCTTTCTTGTCTGCTCCCAATGCCAACATCCCATTGACCCAACCACAAATGGGCAGCATTGGTATTACGGGCGGCGCATGCCCCGGCGATACCGATGTGGAGCTGACCGCCAATGCTACTTGTGGTTTTTGTGTCAATGGAACGGCAGACTTGCAATATAGCCTCAACGGAGGCACTTTCCAAAGTAGCAATACATTTTCCGGTTTAGGCGCTGGTACTTATACCATCGCCGTGCGGGAAGCCAATTATGCAGGTTGCGAATCCTCCCTGACACAGAACATTGTGATTCAGGATACCCAGCAGCCCTCCATCACCTGTCCTGCTAATATCAGCACCCAATCCACCAGCGGTGCCGGCGCAACGGTCAATTTTGCCGATGCTACCGCCACCGACAACTGTACGGTGAATGTGGTCCAAACAGCGGGGCTGATCAGTGGCAGCACCTTCCCATCGGGTACTTCTACGGTGGAGTTTACGGCTACCGATGCTGGAAATAATATGGTCACGTGCTCCTTTACGGTAAATATTACAGGCACAGCCCCCGATGTAGTCTGCCCAGACAACATCACCGTCAGCAACGACACAGGCGATTGCGCGGCCATCGTGAGCTTCACAGCTACCGATGCTACGGGTGTCCCAGCGTCAACGATCACTGATTCACAAGACCCAGGTACCAGCTTCCGAGTGGGTACTACCACGGTGACGGCTACGGCTACCAATGCGGTGGGTAGTGATGACTGTATGTTTACTGTGACGGTGAATGATACCGAAGCGCCGACTATCACCTGCCCCGCCGACATTACTGTTGACGCTTCTGCGGGCATTTGCGAAGGCGTAACTGTACAATTGGTTGATCCTACCGTGAGTGACAATTGCGGTGAGGTCACGCTTGCCTTCAGTGGTGGGGAGACCATTGATCCCTTCTTTGTAGGAGAACGCGGTGGTAATACTTTAACTAGCTTTGACGTCAATGGTAACAGGACAGTCATCGCTTCTATTCCCTCTGCTAATGGTGTTGTATTCCTAGACTCTGAAACCGCCCTAGTTACCTCTCATGCCAACGGATCGCTTTACGAGGTTAATATTACCACCGGCGTGAGTTCTACTTTGTTTACGGTACCGGTAATTAACAACACGGGCTTGCACGGTATTGCTATCGATGTTGACGGTCGCGTGCTGGTGGTAAACGAAGGAGTCGGACAAGTGCTTCGCTATGATGTCAACAGTGGTGTTCTGGATACCTTAGTCAGCGGCTTAGATCGTCCTGCGCAAGTGGTGGTGGAATCTCCTACCACGCTCTTAATTTCCGAATATGATCTAGGCAAAATCGTTCGTTACAATAAGAACACCAATACGGTGACGGACTATTCTACCGGTCACGGGGCTCCAACAGATATCTTCCTCGAAGCCAATGGTGATCTTTTGGTAGCAGAAAACGGTGGCCAGGTAAGTCGCGTTTCCGCTGGTGTCAGGACAAATTTCATTAGCATTGGGGGATCACCTTTTGGTCCACACGGGGTGGCTAAAGATGATGCGGGTAATATTTACGTAGCGGTCTACAGCTCGGGTCAAGTTAGAAAGTACGATCCAACGGGTGCCGCACTAGCTACTTTCACTGGCTTTAATAAGCCCGTGTATATGGCGCGTAATCCCTCTAATATCTTTACGGAAGGAACCACGACACTCACTTGGACGGCCACGGATGGAAATGGATTAACCAACCAGTGTCAGCAGACCATTACAGTGCAGGATAACGAGCCTCCTGCCGCCCCCGCACTGGCTGAAGTAACGATTAACTGT
Organism: Saprospiraceae bacterium; assembly: GCA_041392765.1. GTDB lineage: Bacteria > Bacteroidota > Bacteroidia > Chitinophagales > Saprospiraceae > Lewinella. The sequence continues at coordinate 23,801 of JAWKLL010000045.1, read as the reverse complement.
GGCGAAACCGTACCAGCGCCGACTACTGGCGATAACTGTGACGGTACCATTACGGCCACTACTACGGACGCTACGAGCTTTTCCGGCACCGGCCAGTATACGATTACTTGGACTTTTGCGGATGATAGCAATAACAGCGTTAACGTAGCCCAAACTGTCAACGTAGTAGACAATACCGCGCCGACCTTCACTTGCCCTACCAATGTAGTGGACATCACGCTTAACGTATGTAACGAATACGAACTTACCCCCGCCGATCTCGGCCTAAGCGGTACGGACAACTGCGGTGGTGAAGTAACCTTTACCCTCAGCCCCACCAGTATTTCTGGTGCAGGTACGGAAACCATTACGGTAACAGCTTCCGACGGTATGAATAATACGGACGGTAGTTGCACTGTAGATGTTACTTTTGTAACCAATCCTGAGTTCTTTACCATCACTACGGATAACGAAGATCTAGGCACGAGTTGCCCTGATGAAGCAGTAACCTTCACGGCGGCAACATTGCTGGACGGCGATGTCGCCAGTAACGGCGCGACGCTGGAAGTACAAGAAGTAAACCTGGTCAATCCTGCCGATGGTACAATAGTAGATGATGGTCCTGGCACCTTCACCTTTATACCAGCTGCTGGTGTAACGGGTAGTGTGGCGATGACCTATGTAGTGAAGACAGAAGGCAGCGACTTGTTCTTCGCGGATAATGGTCACTTCTATGAGTTTATAGTGGAGCCGAATATCACCTGGACGGATGCCGCTGCCGCCGCTGCTGCCCGCACTTTGAATGGGCAGACGGGTTACTTGGCAACAATTACGAGCGCGAGTGAGAACGCATTTATCGTTGATCGCCTCCAGGGTAATGGTTGGATCGGAGCAAGTGATAATGAGCAAGAAGGCGTTTGGAAATGGGTGACTGGCCCTGAAGCTGGCCAGCAATTCTGGAGTGGCCTTGGTCAAAACGCTGGAGGGATGCCCGTTAATGGAGCCTACAATAACTGGGATATTTCTCCTTCAAACATTGAGCCCAATAATTTAGGTGGCTTTGAGAATTACGCGCACCTGGTGGGTAATCCCCCTAATGGAGCCGAAGCCCCGCTGGGAACCTGGAACGACTGGGAGAACAATTACGTACAGGACATCAACGGTTACGTAGTTGAATATGGCGCAGTCGACTGCGTTCCCGACCAAACGGCTGTGGGCAGCATCACGTTGAACATCGAAGACACTACCCCACCCGTCATCACCTGCCCAGTCAATATCGAGGTAGTAGCCACCAGTGCCGCAGGCGCAGTAGTCACCTTCGCCGACGCGACAGCTACCGACAACTGCACCGTAAGTGTAGTTCGAACTGCAGGCCTGGCCAGCGGTGCTACCTTCCCGATCGGCGTAAGCACAGTAACATATACCGCAACTGACGCAGGTGACAACGAGGTATCCTGTTCCTTTACGGTAAATATTACAGGCACAGCCCCCGATGTAGTCTGCCCAGACAACATCACCGTCAGCAACGACACAGGTGATTGCGCGGCCATCGTGAGCTTCACAGCTACCGATGCTACGGGTGTCCCTGCGTCAACCATAACTTATTCCCAAAACCCAGGTACCAGCTTCCCCGTGGGTACTACCACGGTGACGGCTACGGCTACCAATGCGGTGGGTATTGATGACTGTATGTTTACGGTGACAGTGGATGATACTACGCCGCCTACGTTTACTTGTCCGACAGCAACGACCCTCACCCTCGACTTGTGCAATGAATACACCCTTACACCCGCTGATTTAGGCCTGAGCGGTACGGACAACTGCGGTGGTAAGTAACCTTTACCTCAGCCCCACCAGTATTTCTGGTGCGGGTACGGAAACCATTACGGTAACAGCTACAGATGGTACAAATACGACAGACGGTGGCTGTACAGTAAACGTCAATTTTGTCCTTAACCCCGATCGCTTTGCAGTTGCAGGAACGGTTGCGCCTCCTTCGTGCCCAGACGGTATGGATGGTGGTGTGACGCTGACGGCAGGCGGCGGCGGAACGAATGGCGGGGTGCTGTTCTACGAAGGCTTTGAATCAGGTGGTTTGGGTCAATTCTCTGAGCCTAATCCGAGTATTTACACGACTACAGTAACGACTACCGCCCCGGCAGCCGGTAGCACGTATTCAGTTAACCTACAGGGTGGCAATAGCACGCACGATAATCCGGCCATAGAGACCACCTTTTCGCCGATTCAGCCGACGAACCTGTCGTTCTACATGAAGGCGCACGCGGATAAATTCCACGGTTATTTCCGGATGTTGGATGATAATGATGTACCAGTATTCACAATTACGTTTTTCAAGTTTGGACAATCATTCTCTTTCAATAACTGCTGCGGCACGAGCGGTACGGGTCACTACACGCTCAACCAGTGGCATCACGTAGAGCTGCGCGATATTGATTGGGTCAATAAACGCTACAACTTCTATATAGATAATGTCTTACAGTTTGGTGGTAACACCCAGTTTGAAGGCTTGGGTACGAACGGCGGCGCGGCCAACGTAGCCAAAATTTACATGTACAATTACAACACGGACTCCGATGCGTCCTTCGATGAGATTACCTTATCGACGACGGGCAGCGGACCGACTTATACCTACGCTTGGGAGAATTCGGTCAATCCGGGTACAGTCATCAGTACGGAAGCCGACTTGAGTGGTGTTGCGGCAGGTACCTACCAATTGACCGCTTCGGACGGTAACTGTACAGTAACCGAGATCTTCACCATTACAGATGGTACCGATACGGAAGCCCCTTTCACGCCTATCTTACCCCCTACCACTGTGGATTGTGGTGCCACGGTTACTGCCCCAACTACCACCGACAATTGCGCTGGTATAGTAACAGGCACTACAACCGATGCCACCAGCTTCTCCGGTGAGGGTACTTACAGCATTACCTGGACATTCGAGGACGGCAACAACAACAGCACTACCGCTACGCAAGCAGTAACGGTAGATGACACTAATGCCCCGACCTTCACCTGTCCAGCAGCTACTACTTTAACACTTAACCTGTGTAACGAATATGCACTAACGCCAGCTGATTTGGGCCTCACGGGTACAGATAACTGCGGTGGTGCGGTAACTTTTTCACTAGATCAGACCGAGTTCACGGCATCTGGCGATTACGATGTTGCGGTTACCGCAACGGATGAAAGCAGTAACAGTGTTACGGGCACTTGTACAGTAACAGTCACTTTTGAGACCAACCCCGATTTCTTTACGATCACGGCCGATGCCGAAGACCTGGGCACGAGCTGCCCGGGCGCAGCGGTACCCTTCACGGCAGCCACGCTGCTTGACGGTGACATAGCCAGCAATGGCGCAACGCTGGAAATTCAAGAAGTTACTTCTGATCAAGGAACGATTACCGACGACGGTAACGGCAACTACACCTTTACACCTAATCAGGGCGTTACGGGAAATATTGTGTTGACTTACATCGTGAAAGTGGCGGGTTCCGATCTCTTTTTCGAAGATAACGGTCACTTCTACGAGTTTGTAGCCGCCCCGAACATTACCTGGACGGACGCCAAGGTGGCGGCTGAGGCCAGAACGCTGAATGGACAACAGGGCTATCTGGTGACGATCACTACGCTGGAAGAGCAGGGCTTCGTGGAAGAAAAACTCGAAGGTTACGGCTGGACGGGTGGACGAGAACTGCCCAATAACAGCAGTAATATGTGGTACTGGGTGACCGGCCCGGAAGGGGCTAACGGCGGCACACTGTTTTCCAGCGGGGCTACCGCACAGAACGGATTATACGTGAACTGGCGTTCTGGAGAGCCTAATAATTCACTCCTGGAGGGAGCAAGTGAAAGAGAACAGTACGTGCACTTACGTGCCAATGGTCAATGGAACGATTATCCAAACTCGTTCACGCCATTTACCAGCGCCGTGGGGCCAGAGCAAATCGACGGCTACGTCGTCGAATATGGTGCAGCGGACTGCGTGCCCGACCAGACGGCAGAGGGTAGTATCAGCCTGACTATCGAAGATACAACCCCACCCGTCATCACCTGCCCCGCCAATATCGAGGTAGTAGCCACCAGTGCCGCAGGCGCAACAGCCACCTTCGCTGATGCTACGGCTACCGACAACTGTACAGTAAGCGTAGCGCAAACTGCAGGCTTGGCTAGCGGTGCTACTTTCCCAATTGGCGAAAGTACAGTTGAGTTCACCGCTACCGATGCGGGTGGCAACGCAGTACCATGTTCCTTTACGGTAACAGTAAGTGGCACAGCCCCCGATGTAGTCTGCCCAGACAACATCACCGTCAGCAACGACACAGGTGATTGCGCGGCCATCGTGAGCTTCACAGCTACCGATGCTACGGGTGTCCCTGCGTCAACCATAACTTATTCCCAAAACCCAGGTACCAGCTTCCCAGTGGGTACTACCATGGTGACGGCTACGGCTACGAATGCGGTGGGTAGTGACCAGTGTAGCTTTATGGTGACAGTAGTGGATAACGAAGATCCAGATGCCGTTTGCCAAGACATTACCGTGCAATTGGATGCAGTAGGCATGGCCAGCATCACTGCCGAAGCCATTGACAATGGCTCGGATGACAATTGCGGTATTGTGGATATGAGTTTGAGTGTATCCAATTTTGATTGTGATGACATCGGTGGCATGGGAACCACTATTTCCCAAGCAATCATTTCCAATAGCACCTTTACGGAAAGCACAGTCGTACTACCTGGTGGTTCAGCAGGTGCTAGTTTCAATGGTGTTGGCGGTAATTTGCCAGATGTATCTACTTATACGGTAGCACCTTTATTTGGTGGCAACTCGGCTCAGGCAATTCCCGGTACACAGTCTATACGCTCTACGCAGGGTATTCACTTCTTCCGTAAGACCTTTAACCTTGCATCTATTGAGGATGTGCTTTTGGATATTCAACTCAACGTGGATAACCAAGGCGAAATTTACCTGAACGGCAACCTGCTGGCACGCGAGTCCACTTGGACGATCGACAATTTCTTAGGCACTCCTTACCACCGCATTACCATCGATCAGGATGGTGTGGTGCAAAATGGGTTTATGGCTGGCCAAGTGTTTGACTATGTCAATAATTTCTTGGGGAACAGTGCTTTTGTAGTGGGTGAAAACGAACTGGTGTTTGTCGTTAGAAACCCAAGCGGTGGTGGAGATATTGGTGGCATTTCCGTACTAGCCTAGGTGGATGAAACTTCCTCAGGAGATTTGACGACCACCCTCACCGTGACCGATGCAGCTGGCAATACGGCTTCTTGTAATGCGGTTGTAACGGTAGAGGATGCGATAGATCCTGTATTGGTAGCTTGCCCTGAACCTCAAACTTTAGTGGTTGAAACAGGATGTACAGTGGAGGCTTTCTGGTTGGCTCCGTTGATGAGTGATAACTGTACGGAAGTAATTTATACCGTCAGTACCGATGATGCCGCCGTGCGAGTTACAGATTTGGGTATGTTTGCTTATACAGAATTTCCAATCGGCACTACCACGGTTACATACATTGCAGTGGACGGCAGTGGCAATGATGCTGCTTGTTCTTTCACCATCACAGTAGAAGATTTGACACCACCTACCTTGACAGGTTGCCCACCTAACCAAACGGTGTTTACTACCACAGGTGCTTGCGATGCGCCTGCATTCTGGCCCGCTATACAAGCTAATGACAATTGTATCGAAGGACTCACTGTCAATGCTTCTCACCAATCGGGCGATATCTTCCCTGTGGGGGCTACCTTGGTGACCTTCACGGTTTCAGACCAGCAGGGCAACGTTTCTGATCCATGTACCTTTACGGTAACCGTAGTGGATGGCGAAGTTCCTTCATTAGATTGCCCAACAACCGTAGTTGCGGTCGCTACAGGAAATTGCACCTATGCCATGCCTGATGTAGCTGCGATAGTTACGGGCAGCGATAACTGCGATGCAAGTGTATCGCCTATACAGCAAATACCGGCAGGGACGGCTACCACGGCTTCTACTATTGTACAGGTTTCCGCAACGGATAATGCAGGCAACGTGGGTGTATGTCAAGTGACTGTCATGGTGCCAGCAATGCTTGTTGCCACCATTAGCAATAGCACTGATGCTACCTGCAATGGTATCGCCGACGGAAGCGCGACGGTAGATGTGACAGGCGGTACAGCCCCTTACACCTACCTATGGAATGATGCCAATGCACAGACGGATGGAACTGCGGTAGCGTTAGCTGCGGGTACTTATGATGTGGTGGTGACCGATGCAAATGGATGTACTACCACTGCTAGCGTAACCATTGGAGAGGCAGCTCCGCTCACCTATACTACTGGGGCGGCTGCTGCTAGTTGTGACAACGGCACTGACGGTGTAGCCTTTATCAATGTAACTGGAGGAACCACTCCTTACACCTATCTGTGGGATGATGCCAATGCACAAACAACTGCTGCCATTTCAGGTCTTCCTGCTGGAGAATATACGGTGGTCGTTACCGATAACAACGGCTGTATGGCCACGGCTACCATTGTCGTAGGTGGCTTGGACGTGACCCCGCCTACCGCCTTGTGCCATAATGCGGTGGTGGCGCTTGATGCTAATGGCATGGCTACGATCACAGCAGCTACTGTAAACAATGGAAGCTTCGATGATTGTGCAATTGCCACCATCGATTTAGACATCACCAGCTTCGATTGTAGTGATATAGGTGATAATACGGTAACACTTACGGTGACCGATGTAAACGGTATGTCTGCAAGTTGTATGGCAACGGTAACGGTCATCGACAACCTGGGAGCGGTACTTCCCGTTTGTGGACAAACCATCACCCTCTACTTGGATGCCTCTGGGACAGCTTCCTTGACAACCGACTTGTTGGGTGCGCCAGTCGATAACTGCACACCTTCCGGGGATGTACAAGTGGTCATTAATAGTTCTATCCTCAGCTTTGATGGGGATGATTTAGGGCAGACTTACACTTATGGTGCTACTACTTTTGACGCTGCCGGAAATGATGAAACTTGTCAATTTCAGGTGGCCATTACAGATGTGATTCCACCAACGGCTATTTGTCAGAACATCGTAGTGTTTTTGGATGCCAATGGGCAAGTCGGCATTACTCCGACTCAAATAGATAATGGCTCTTTTGACAACGTTGCCATTGCTGAAATGGCATTATCTGTCGATCAATTTGATTGCAGCACTACGGGTGTAAATGCTACGATACTGACGGTGACGGATGCAGTCGGTCTTACGGCTAGTTGTAGCGCACAAGTCACGGTTATTGACAATACGTTACCTACTGCTGTTTGCCAAGAGGCTACTATTGTATTGGATGAAAACGGCCAAGCCACACTCGCTTATGCTGATGTGGATGGAGGCTCGTCTGATAACTGTGGTATTAGCATCCAGCAGTTGAGCCAGACGGCTTTCGATTGTACACACTTGGGCACTAATACAGTGACTTACGATATCTTCGACCCCACAGGCAACCGCGCTACCTGCACAGCTACGGTTACAGTGGTGGACGAGACAGCACCTACACTGGCTGCTTGTACTGATGGTATAACCCTCTACTTAGCACCTAATGGCGAGGCTACTTTGACGGTAGCAGACTTGGGTGTTCCGGCTGATAACTGCGACCCAGCGCCTGTGGTAGAAATCGTAGGCGGTACTTCCTTCACTTGCTTGGAAGTAGGGGTGCAAAATCGCTTTGTAGCTATCACGGATGCTTCTAGTAACAGCACGCTGTGCCAAGTAGCTATAACGGTGAGAGATACTACACCTCCCGTTGCAGTATGCCAAGACGTGACTGTCGTATTAGGTGCTGACGGCATCGCCACACTAGATGCTTCCGATGTGGACAATGGCTCGAATGATGCTTGTGGAATCGCCAGCTTGAGTCTGGATGTAACCGACTTCAGTTGTGCGGATATTGGAGGTGGCGGAGGTGGCGCAGAAACGCTTGCGTATTCCCAACCGGATGAGAATGTTTTCTATGCGGCTTCTGCCTATGCGCAGACTTTCCTAGCTGCTGGAAGTGGAAACATCTCTCGTATCGAAGGGCTACGTTTATACACAAGAATACCTGGCCAGACGTTTACCGCTACGGTAAAGCTCATTGCCGGAACAGACCCACTGGGTACTAACGTTTTGGCATCTGGTACAGTGGATGTGACTGAAACGCCAACTGTTTTCACGGTGAATTTCCAAACCCCGCCAGCAGTAACAATAGGACAAGGCTACACCCTTATTATCCAGCCACCTGCGGGTATTCCATTGTCACTTGGTGGAACTGGTGCCTTTATGGCAGGTGTCCCTAATGGAGATACCTATCCCGATGGGAATATCATACTGGTTTACCCAGGTTTTGCTTTTCCATTTGCAGCTAGTGACCTAGCGTTTAGGGCGGTCATTTCAGATGGTGGCGGTAACACTTTTAGCGGAAACACCGTCAATCTCACCGTCACCGACAACAACGGCAACGTATCTACTTGTACATCTAACGTGACAGTGATAGATCAAACGCCACCTGTGATGGTATGTACTGGGGTAACAGTTGATCTGGATGCGAATGGACAGGCTAGCATTACCACAGCTATGATAGATGGTGGTTCTGCCGATGTTTGTGGAGATATTACGTTGGCATTGGATCAAACGGAATTCGATTGCAGCCATGTTGGGGCGAATACGGTAATCCTTTCGGGAACGGATGCTTCCGGTAACACGGCTACTTGTACTGCCCAAGTTATTGTTCAGGATAACTTAGCACCTACTTTGGCTGCTTGTGGTACTACCTTGCAACCTGCTTTAGATGCTAATGGCCAATTTACACTCACAACTGCCGACTTAGGCACATCTATGGACAACTGTGGGGTAGCTTCTATTGCCATTTTGGGGCAAACAATCTTTGATTGTGACGACTTATCCGCGTCAGTTTCAGTAGGTGTTTCTATCTTGGATGTCAATGGTAATGCTTCGCTATGTGATGTCAATGTGCAGATAATAGATGTCACGCTGCCACAAGCTATTTGCATAGCCAATGTGTTGATTGACTTGGATGCAAATGGTGTTGCTACACTAACGCCAGATGCCATCGATGCTGGTTCTTTCGATAATTGTGGTATTGCTGATATGAGCTTGTCGCAAACCGACTTCGATTGTTCACATACCAGTGCTCCTGTAAATGTTACGTTGACCGTGATAGATGCAAGTGGCAACGCCGATAACTGTATAACAGCAGTTGTCGTACAGGATAACACAGCACCCGAAGTGGTTTGTACTCCCAACCTCACGGTTCAATTAGGTGCAGATGGTTCAGCGACCATCGAGCATGGTGATGTGGTTACTAGCGCAGGTGATAATTGCGATATCGAAGTAGCATTGGCACTTGATAGCTATCAATTCGACTGCGATGATCTGGGTACACAAACCGTCACTGCCACTGCTACTGACGATAGTGGTAATACGGCTACTTGTACGACTGTTGTCACTGTGGAAGACAATGTCGCACCTATTGTTACTTTCTGTGGACAAACCTTTACCATTGAATTAGATGCTAGTGGAACGGCGGAATTTACGGAAGACCTCTTGGGGGTTATTACTGATAACTGTGGTGGATACAGTGTTATGTTCTTTGGACCAACTACCTATACAGTAGCAGATATTAACACCACAGACAACCTCACAGTAGTAGTGATGGATGATAATCTCAACCCAGTAGCGTGTACAATTTACGTATCTGTGTTGGATGGAGGTGCGCCTACGGCCATCTGCCAAGATATTACCATCGATTTGGATGCTAATGGTCAGGCCGCTATTACTCCTGATATGATCAACAATGGTAGCTTTGATATCGGTGGTATTGCCAATATGACGGTGAGCCAAACGGACTTCAATTGCGACCATATCGGTATGAATACCGTCACTTTGTCAGTGACCGACCAAGGTGGTAACTCCGACCAGTGCACCGCCACCGTGACAGTACGCGACGTTATCGGCCCCGATATGGTTTGCCAAGACGTAACGGTTTACCTAGATGCTAATGGACAGGCCAGTATTACGACTGCTATGATTGACGGCGGCTCTACAGATGCTTGTGATGCCGAAATTGACTTGGTGTTGAATAACACCGATTTCACTTGTGACAACCTAGGAGACAACATGGTATCACTAACGGGTACAGACGACGAAGCCAATAAGACAATATGTATGGCTACAGTGACGGTAGTGGATAACACTGCACCTACATTGGCCGATTGTGGAACAACCTTGTTGCTCAGTTTGGATGCTTATGGCGAAGCTGTCTTGACGGTGGATATGTTGTCAACACCTCTGGATAACTGTGGTAGTGCGACTGTCACCATCTTGGGTCAAACAGCCTATGATTGCCTTGATACCGATCCTGTGGCTGTACCATTAGCCATCACGGATGGCAGCGGTAATGTCACCACATGCACGGTAATGGTAGGTGTTGTAGATAACATTGATCCTGTGGCTGAGTGTAATAACCTCACCATAGTGCTTGACGAGGACGGACTAGCTACACTTGATGCAGAACAGGCAGGTGTAGGTAGCATGGATAATTGTGGCACAGCTACACTAACCTACTCCTTGGATATCACCGAAGTGAGCTGCGATGATCTAGCAGGAGGCACCGTTGAATTGACGGTTACCGATGCAGCAGGCAATGCTGATAACTGTACCCTAATGGTTACGGTGTTGGATAATACGGCTCCCACTACCATCTGCCGAAATGTGACCATTTATTTAGACGAAAACGGAATGGCCAGTATTACCACTGCGGATGTGAATAATGGCTCCTACGACAACTGCGGTATCGCAAGTATGACGTTAAGCCAGATAGACTTCGATTGTTCAATGGTAGGCATCAACAATGTAGTGCTAACTACCACGGATGCCGCAGGCAATAGCAGTACCTGCACGGCTCAGGTGACGGTGGTGGATAATATTGTACCGATTCCTGATTTCTGTGGGCAAGTATTTGACTTGGCTTTGGATGCCAATGGCACGGCTATCCTCAACGAAAGCACGCTGGGTATTTCCGATAACTGTGGTGCGGTGACGCTGTACTTTACAAGCCGTACTACCTATACTTGTGCTGATTTAGGCACTACTAGGTTGGTGACTGTTTACATCATCGATGCAGCCAACAACTACACAGTTTGTAACTTCTACGTGCATATTGTGGATACTATAGCTCCAGTAGCTACTTGTCAGGATATTAGTGTTCAGTTGGATGCCGATGGCAACGTCTCCATATCGCCTGATATGGTAGAAACGGAATCAACGGACAATTGTGCCGTAGTAGGTAGATCGCTAGATGTGGATCAGTTTACTTGTGCTGACTTGGATGCGCCACAAAATGTAACCCTCACGGTTGTAGATGCCAGTGGCAATACAGGTACATGTACAGCTACAGTTACTATGGAGGATAATGTAGCCCCTACGGTAACTTGTAGGAGTGTCAATGCCTTTTTGGATGCAGAAGGCAATGCGTCCATCAATCCTTTGAATGTGTTGCTCATGTCGGATGATGCCTGTGGTGTTACCAGTATGATGCTTGATCGCACATCATTTGATTGTGATGACATTGGTATGCAAACTGTAACCTTGACTGTCATGGACGGAAGTGGAAACAGTGCACAATGTACTGCCAATGTAAATATAGTGGATACCTATGTACCATTACCCGACTATTGTGGTGATATACTAGAAGTAGAACTAGATCCAAGCGGTACGGTTTCTTTAGCAACTTATCCCGCTATCACAGAGGTGGTAGATAATTGTACACCGCTTGCCGTTTATTTTACAGCCTCCACTAGTTTTAATTGTAGTAATGTAGGGCAGACGGTTCTTAGGACTCTCTACTTTGTGGATGGTTACAACAACTATTCGGTATGTAATACCTACATTACCATTACCGATCCGAATGGGTATTGCGTGTCTCCGTTAGTAGCGCAAGACATACAGGCTACTGAGGAAACTGCTGTGGATACCAAAAATATACTAGGTACATCTGATGATAAAGGTATCCAGTTGCGGGTGTTACCTAATCCATTTAGTGAGCAGGTTCAGTTGGTTTACCAACTTGCCAAGGATTCCGAAGTAGAAATTAGTATTTGGTCAACTATGGGACAATTGATGACAGGAAGTAAGCCCTCGCGTCAATTGCCTGGTAGCCATAACTTTATTTGGCAGCCCAATGCGGGTGTTTCTGCAGGAGTCTATTTGGTTAGGCTTACGATAGATGGAGAAGTGGAAGCTATCGAACATCTCATCTATCAACGCTAGCCAATTGACTGGATAGTTAGTCGATGAACCGATAAAAACTATTATTCACACATAGGGGCAGGTGGTTTGCATACCAGATTGCCTGCCCCTAATTATAAGCATTGATAAAATGAAAACACATTTACACTATTTAATTCTATCTTTTTTTTTAGGTGTATTAGCTCATCATGGGTTGGCACAAACGTATGTGATCAGCACACAATCAGGAGACGGGCCTAACATTGTGGGTACCTATGAGATTACCTCTATGACATCTGGAGATGGCAATGACAATGAATTTACAAGCATACAGAGGTGGGGCATGAAAATCAAAACGAATACACGATTAAAAGGGTGTCCACTTCAGTTCCTTTTCCACCTTTTACACTTTGGGGATGGAAGCTCTTTGAAGGGGCAACGGAATTATACAGTTTATCTGGGGTAGATGCTCAACCAAACCCTAATAATGGCTCTGGATCTATTTATTGGGAGTTGGTAGTGCGACTGGCGCCCTCCCCGTAGAATTCCAATACTTCCGCGCCACCTCGCAGGAAGGGGAGGTGAAGTTGGAATGGGCTACCGCCACAGAATCTGGCAACAAAGGCTTTGAGATACAGCATTCCACGGATGCACGCAACTGGCAAACGCTGGATTTTGAAGAAGGTTTTGGCAATTCAGCCACGGAACAGCTTTACGCTTGGTGGCATGATACACCTCAACTCGGAGCCAATTACTATCGCCTCAAGCAAATAGACTACGATGGTGCTTTTGATTTTTCGGATGTGGTAGCCGTGCGTATATCCTCGGTAAAACCATTGGAGGTATATCCCAATCCGGTGCAGGAAACCCTATTTATCGTGGTGCCAGAAACAAGCATTGACCAGTCAGTAACGGTTGATTGCTACGATATGGTGAAGCTGCCTTGTTTGGCATCAGCAATGGGTAAGCACATCCACCACTCATTCCATAGATGCCTTTCAGTCTTTACCTAATGGCCTCTACCTGATGAGCCTCCAAGTAGGGGCAGAGATTTACCAAACTAAAGTGATAAAGTAACAAGACAAATACTCGCTTCTATAAAGGTTGGCACCGGGACTTTACAAATGCTTATAATTTGTAGAGTATCCCGGTGTCCTTTTAATGCTGAATCTATTTTTCCATACTGATAGTACCAAGCGATTGTCTAAATCTTAATCCATTTAACGGTGTGTTCCCCACTTTTTATTAAATAGATACCCTGTGGTAATTCATCGGTCGAAATCCATTGCTGGGTGGTTGAAAAAAGAATGCGCCCTGAATAATCAAAGAATTGAACTTCCTTATCCTCATTCCCTTTAACCCAGATATGATCGCTTCCGGGGTTGGGATAGACATAGAATGGAGCTTCCTCAATCAAAGGAGGCTCACTATCAGGCCACGCCTGCAATTGCAAGGCATAAGGTGTACACTGCCTCCAGCGGTTGCGTGCTTCCGCTATACATACAGTATTAGGGGCGTTGTCTAAGTGCACTTGATATTTAGGGGCGGTAAAGAGATAGGGACCCGTTACATCAATATCGTCGAGCATGCCCCATGAGCCATATATGTTCTCTTGCGGACCTACGAGGCTATAGTTCGTTGCCAATATACATCCCCAATCTGCAATAGAATCCAAAACCGATTGGTACATATCATACATGGCTTGTGAGTGCTGAGCATCCCACATCGCCTGTTGGTAATCATAGGGAATCCCGAATACATTACCCACAAAATGTTGGCCTCCTTCGTAGGTGATTACATCCTTGCCCATCAATTGGACGTTCCTAAAGTCTTCTTTCAAATAATCTTTATTGCGGAGGAAAGTATTCCAAGCATTGAGCATAATGTCGTCAACGCTGGCGTTGCCACCCAATAGGTCTAAACGGGGCTCTCCCAATTCACTGTGGTCTAAGTTGAAATAGTGAGAGGGAGATCCAAAATCCCATTCGTTTTGCCCCAGATGGTTGATAATCATTTCGTTGAGATAATTATTCCCTGCCTGAAGCCCCAGCACACGCTTCACCCTGCATGGGTTTCCTGCGAAAACTTCATGCCATATAGAAAATACGCGGCGTGCTTTTTGTGCATATGCAGCTCCTGGTGAAAGTAATAATGGATTGTTACTTTCGTTGTATTCGGATTGTTCAAAAATCCCATTCCACACCTCATTGCTATATTCTAAAAATATGGTAATGCTCGGGTCAAGAGTGGTCGCGAATAAAGATGCCATCTGGTAAATATAGTTGTCGTCGGCAGCATGTGGCACACAAACCCATATATCCTTTCTGGTTTGGTTGGCTAATTGGACAATGACTTCCAAAGGCACTCCTCTTTCTCCTCCGTAGGTGTAATAGCCTAGCTGGCGGCGGTCTTCCCAATGCTCTACCGGGCTATTATTGGTGTGCATCCAGTCCATAACTCGCAATACTTGGAAAGGTGCTAGTTTGTCTAGAAACGTTTGATAGAATGGGTAGGCCTCTAAGTCAACGTTTTCATCCTCTATCCTGACAATTCTTATGTTCCTAATGTGATTTGATGTCGCAGAGCTTTCTATTTGAAACCAGAAAGTACCATCACCGCCCAAATCAAATTGGATGCGGCCAGCTGTCTGTTGCTCGTTCTGTATTTCTCCATATAAGGAGATTTCACCTTCACCGTCATATAATATAACATAGCGCTGCCCAGGGGGCATATTATCGGCAGAGGATGTATGAAAAAACGCAACTTGCATTTCCCACCAAAGCTTGCTTGATTCTATAGAATGTCATTTTCATCAAGTGCATTTGTGAAAGCACTTGGCAGGCATTGTGCAACTCCCAACAGCCACCACAGTCATCCGTGTAGGGTATTGGCGTACTCCTTGTGTTTTTAAGAAGTACGCATGGCTCTATTGCGTTCCCAATCAACAAATCCGTTAAGATTGGTACCTAATAACATCCCACAAGAAGAAACACCAGTATCTGGGCGGTGGGTTCGTCTATAACAATATGAAGAGTGATAACTTCTTCACAACCGTTGTTGCCATTTATTTCTAATTGGTATGTTCCAGTAGAAAGCTCGCTATATAAATTATCAGAACTTAGGGGTAATGGTATCCATTGAATGATAATTCATATTGCTCATTAGGTGCTGAATTTACTTGGATTTGCCCATAACCGTTACAGTTTGCCATTGCAAAGATGTTGCCGTTGTAGCACATGGTAGCGTGCCATCAACTACAAGTACACCTGTACTGCTTCGCTTGTAGTGGCAGATTGTTGTAAATCATTGATCACCGTCAGGCTTAGGGTATATACACCCTCCTTCAAAGTAGGTATGTGAAATAGTGCTACCCCCTTCTATTATGGGCTGACCATCGCCAAAATCCCAAAAATAACGCAAGTTGCCTCCATTCGGTGAATAAGATTGGCTGCCATCCATAGTAACGGTGAGTGGCGCAAACCCTACTTGGGGAAACATTTGGCCGGCTACAAAATTTGGTGGCGCAAAAACGGTGTTATCATCGGGAATAACTGAGGCACATAGGTAGTGAAAACAAACCTCAGTTCGTCCATGGCACCATTTTCGAACAGCACCAGCAAAAGCTAACTACGATATGTAACGCCTCGGTCGTCGTAGTACTATAAGCAGGCGATGGCAATGCACTCTATAGTAGGGTTAATATACCAAGCCACTTCACTACCAGTTTCTTCGAATACAATGTATGCAGGAGCATCAATACGCTTTCTCCTGTTACGACGGGATAGATTTGCTTTGGTAGATTGTATTATCTACTAATATCGACCACATCGGTTTGTAAATCACCACTTCCGATTCCGTTGAAGTACCCCCACGCTCAAACGGGAATTGACCAAGGACACAAATCACACCAGGTGTAACATCAGCGTGCAAACTGACCAAGTACTTCATCACCATGTCGTCTTTTGGTGAAAAGCTCGTCAAGTTCTTCGCCATCGGTTTTACCTGTAAGATCGCTTCCCGCTTCTATATAAGTGCTAAATAGGCCATGGGGAAGGGTATTCAATCGTCTTCCTACATGATATTGACTTCCCCGACGATTGCGTTTCCGTTTGTAAATCAAGTTGCTGGAGCCAATTAAACTCCCCAAACTGATTTGATAGCCCGGGACGGATTCATCATATCTTGAACATCCATGGACGAAAACCTTAGCCCCATTTTGAAGATGTAAAGGCTGGTCTGCTAGGTAGGAAAATCCATCACGTATGCTGGGATGTACAAGTTGTTCCATTGTCTTCTTCGTTCACCACAATCACAACAGCTTGCTGATCGGACAGTCCGAGGTTGGAAACGATGACGATGGCATTATCGTGCTCCCGGCGCATTATAGGTATGGGAAACCGTAGAGGGGAGTTGCCAGCGGTGGCACCATCCCCGAACTGCCAAGCAAAGTAAGCCCTCCTGTTGCATTGGCGACGGAAGCAGAAGCATCAAAATCGACTTGTAGGGGTGCAGTGCCGCTAGTGGGCGTAGCAGAAAGTTCAGCGACGGAGACAAAGGCTGCATTCACCACAATCACAACAGCCTGCTGATCGGATAGGCCAGCAGAATTGAAACCTGATGGCGATGGCATTAGCAAGTACCCAGCGCATTATGGGTATGGGAAACCGTAGGGAGTTGCCAGCGGTGGCACCATCTCCGAACTTCTTAAGGCAAAGGTAGTCCTCCTGTTGCATTGGCTACGGAAGCGGAAGCATCAAAATCGACTTGTAGGGGTGCAGTGCACGCTAGTGGGTGTAGCAGAAAGATTGGCAGCAGGAGGAAGATCGCTGGGTGTAAAGGCGCAACACAATCGAAAGGCAGTTCCGATGCGTATTTCATCGATTGAGCTAAAGCAGGTGCACCCCACCATAATAGGCTAAACTTCTCAATAAATAGGGATGAAGCGGTCTGTTGCGTACAAAATGGGTTGTTATTGGGGGCACATCAGTCCTGCTGAAGGGGGATCAACAAAAAGAGCCACCTGTGTTGTTTTGGTTAGGGAGGAAAGTAAGGCGAAGCACAAGGAAGTGACGTTGCCTAGCTCAAAGAATAAGGGTATTATGAACAACACCAGTGAGGTAAAGAGAAATATGTCGATTGCTACCTACATTGGATTCGCCACCGAAATACCCCACACACTCCTGTCAATATCGGGAGCGAGTCACTCAAGGAGGTCTTGGGAATGAAGGCTGAGAGATACCTCACTATCATCATCGGTATCTTTGCGGATGATCACCCCCAACCAAAGTTCCGCTCCGTTGGTAGCACTACCAATGGCATCACTACCGGGTGCGATGAAGTTGGCAAAAGGGCTACCTGCATCGGTTGATAACCTACGCCCTGCGGACAGGAAGTCGGTACCGCCGGAAGCATGGTTGCCTGAAACGGACAACCCTCCAGATGAAAGCGATCCACTAACTGTTTGATAGCCAGGAACACTGTTGTTGTCATTCTGAACGACCCATGGGAGTTGGAAACCGAATCCGCCGTTACGGCCATGAAGTGCGGCATTAGCGGGATAGTCGAAAGACTCGTGAGCCAAAAGGGTGCAATTGCCAGAAGGCGGCGCATTCACCACAATCGCAACAGCCTGCTGGTCGGACAGTCCAGCAGAGTTGGAAACGGTGACGATGGCATTGTAAGTGCCCGGCGCATTATAGGTATGGGAAACCGTAGGGGAGTTGCCAGCGGTGGCACCATCTCCGAACTGCCAGGCAAAGGTGAGTCCTCCTGTTGCATTGGCTACGGAAGCGGAAGCATCAAAATCTGACCTGAAGGGTGCAGTGCCGTTTGTTGGCGTAGCGAATAGCTCAGCGATGGGAGCCAGCGTCGCATTCACCACAATCGCAACGTTTTGCTGGTCAGACAGCCCGGCAGCGTTGGTCACGGTGACTACTGCATTGTAAGTGCGCCCGGCGCATTATAGGTATGGGAAACCGTAGGGGAGTTGCCAGCGGTGGCACCATCTCCGAACTCTTAAAGGCAAAGGTGAGCCCTCCTGTTGCATTGGCTACGGAAGCGGAAGCATCAAAATCGACCTGTAGGGGTGCAGTGCCGCTAGTGGGCGTAGCAAAAAGTTCAGCTACGGGAGACAAAGTCGCATTCACCACAATCACAACAGCTTGCTGATCGGATAGGCCAGCAGAATTGGAAACAGTGACGATGGCATTGTAAGTGCCCGGCGCAGCATAAGTATGCGAAACCGTAGGGGAGTTGCCAGCGGTGGCACCATCTCCGAACTGCCAGGCAAAGGTAAGTCCTCCTGTTGCATTGGCTACGGAAGCGGAAGCATCAAAATCGACTTGTAGGGGTGCAGTGCCGCTAGTGGGCGTAGCAGAAAGATTGGCAACGGGAGGAAGATCGCTGGGTGTACCAGGGGCAACACAATCGAAGGCAGTTCCGATGCGTATTTCATCGATTGAGCTAGAAGCAGGTGCGCCCCCACCATAATAGGCTAAACTTCTCAATAAATAAGGATGAGTGGTGTTGCGTACAAATGGGTTGTTATTGGGGGCATCAAGTCCTGCTGAAGGATCAACAAAAAGAGCCACCTGTGTTTGGTTAGGGAGGAAAGTAAGGCGAAGCACAAGGAAGTGAGCGTTGCCTAGCTCCAAAGAATAAGGGGTATTATGAACAACACCATTGAGGTAAAGAGAAATATGTCGATTGCTACCTACATTGGATTCGCCACCGAAATACCCCACACTCACCCTGTCAATATCGGGGCAAAGGTCGCACCAAGGGAGGTCTTGGGAATGAAGGCTGAGAGATACCTCACTATCATCATCGGTATCTTTGCGGATGATCACCCCCAACCAAGTTCCGCTCCGTTTGGTAGCACTACCAATGGCATCACTACCGGTGCGATGGAAGTTGACAAAAGGGCTACCTGCATCGGTTGATAACCGCCCTGCGGACAGGAAGTCGGTACCGCCGGAAGCATGGTTGCCTGAAACAGACAGCCCTCCAGATGAAAGCGATCCACTAACTGTTTGATAGTAAAAATTTCTGTTGTTGTCATTCCGGGCGGCCGCAAGTTGGAAACCGAATCCGCCGTTACGCAGCCATGAAGTGCGGCATTAGCGGGATAGTCGAAAGACTCGTGAGCCAAAAGGGTGCAATTGCCAGAAGGCAGCGCATTCACCACAATCGCAACGTTTGCTGTGGTCAGACAGCCCGGCAGCGTTGGTCACGGTGACTACTGCATTGGTCACCGGCTTTTACGTAGGTATGGAAACCGTAGAAGTTGCCAGCGGTGGCACCATCCCCGAACTTCTTAAGGCAAAAAGAGGTGAGCCCTCTGTGCATTAGCGTGACGGAAGCGGAAACATCAAAATCGACCTGAAGGGTGCAAATTACTTTGCTTAGTGGGCGTAGCAAAGTTCAGCTACGGGAGACAAAGTCGCGTCATACCAATCACAACAGCCTGTTGATCGGACAGTCCAGCAGAATTGGAAACAGTGACGATGGCATTGTAAGTGCCCGGCGCATTATAGGTATGGGAAACCGTAGGAGTTGTCAGCGGTGGCACCATCCCCGAACTGTAAGCAAAGTAAGCCCTCCTGTTGCATTGGCGACAAAACATCAAAATCGACCTGAAGGGGTGCAGTGCCGCTAGTGGGCGTAGCGAAAGATTGGCGACGGGAGGAAGCTCGCTACTTGTTGTAACATAGTACGTGGATCTTGATAGCACCAGCACGCAGAACCTCTTCTTTAAATATATTGGCAATAGGTTCAGGTATGTTGAAATAAACGGGTAAGTTTTCTGGATTTTCTCGATAAATCACAGCATAATGAACGAGTGCATTTAGATAAATCAGCAAAGGAGTAGGATGAATGTCATCGTGTGATTCATTTGGATAAACGAGTGTTGAAAGGTCGTTTGGCCAATATCTGAGGGGGTTTTCAAAGAAATCTAAGGCACTAAGACTACCATTGGCAACTGCCTGTGGGAAAGACCAATCATCGCTGGGATAATCAGCTTCGATTCGTTCTAGGATATTGGCAAAGATGGTGCCAACTGGGATGATATTAATAATAAATTTGTCATCGCTATTGCCAGGGTCTTGCCCTGTACCCAAATAGGTGTAATTAGCGAGTACAGTAGGATAGTAAGAAGTGGCCATTAACACGTCTGGATCGGCAGCTTCGTCCATGATGCGCAACCAATCAGGGTGGCTATCTCGGATAAATTGCACATAATCGTATTGGGTCGGAGGTGGATAATAAGGTGGCAAACCATTATAGGAGGGCCAATTTTCATACATAAACAGCCTAGTGTCGGGGTTGGCATTTTTGGCAGCAGCATAGAATTTTCGGGCAAAAAAAGCGCTGGCGTAATCTCCATCGTCGTATAAGTTCCTGATGTCCACACGTTCTGTGACGACCATTACATCAAAAGTGCCATATCTGGGGTGTTGTGTGTCAATTAATGGCGGAAATAAACTGTTAACGTCATTCCAAGCTTGTGGTGTTGCGCCCCAGTTCCATCCAATAGGAGCACCCGGTGTGACGTGTTGATAGTCGTCAAAATTTTTACCACTAAAAACCGAGAAGTCATACAATACATCGGGCATATTTCTTGCGGCTGGATCATCCCAGTCGCGGCTGTTTACCAAGCTATGCCCCACCCAATATACTTCGGCAGATTGTATTTGAGCCTGTAGCACTTGAAGTGAGTAGGTGAAAAGAGCAACGTAGAGGAAAAAGCGTAGGAACATGAGGTTGTAATTTTGGTGTAATATGAGAAATACATTTTTGCTAGCTCCTGCAAATATATTCAATTCAAATTATTAAAGGTTATGGAGGAGTATTTTGTATGCGCTGAGACTATTCATTGAGGACGGGTGTATAAAAACGATGTAGTGTGGGATAGTTCAAAACCACGCCTATTTAGCAAAACATTAACACCCTCAACGCACTTGCTTTCCAACATTAGGCGATCTTTGCCGTTATTTCCTTCAGAAAATGCCCCCTATCTTTTCGGGAAGGGTATTACTTGATTTCATCTTTCATGCGTAGGGTGTGGCTGCGTGCTGCACTTGTTAATTGTACAAATTATGTTGAGAAAACTGGCTTTCTTTTTAGTGATTGTTGTGGCGATGAGTTCGTCGCCGCTTGTTGCGCAAGATTACACTAAATCAGCGGATTCTGACCCCGAGGCACGTAAGATTCTGAATGCGGTGCGCCAAAAATACGAGACATATACCTCTATTGAGGCTACGTTCTCTTTGGACATCGAACTGCCGGAGCAGCCTAAAGAAACCCAGCAAGGAACCATGGCACGCTATGGCGATAAATATCATCTTAGCTTTGGTGGACAAGAAGTCTTTTCCGATGGTGCGGCTTTGTATTTAGTGTTGCACAACAACAAATCGGTACAGATTAATCATTTGCCAGAACCGGGCGAATCCGATTTGCTTTCCCCTGAATCCATCTTTCAGTTTTATGATAATGGGCAGTTCATTTATAGCTTGATTGATACCCAAACAGAAAATGGGAAGGTTGTACACATCATCGAGTTCAAACCTACCGACCGCTACAGCGAATATGCCAAGCTGCGCATGATTGTTAATCGCGATACGAAAGAAGTGGTACGGGTGAAGGCTTTTGCCAAAGATGGTAGCCGCTATACTTTCCAAATCAAGCAGATGACTCCGAATAAGCACTTTGCTGCCGACTTTTTTAGCTTCAATAAAGCCAAGTTTCCGGGTTATTACGTTGAGGATTTGCGTTGATAACCGTTAATCTGTGCGGAAATGGAGTGTCTAGTATGACTTTCGCAGAGCGCCCGGGTGAGGGATTGAAGCGGGTGCCGCTACCGACCTTGGGAGGGAGCGGCTATGAGCGAAAAGCCCGACCCCTACCTGTTTCCGTAGCCTAGCGAAGGGTACAGGTAGGGGGCACCCCCAAATGTATAATACTTCGCTGGGCGTTAGAGTATGTTTTGAAATTTTGCGAACTGATTTTAGCTTCGCTGATCGTCGCAAGCTCCTCGGAGTTCAACGATTTAAGGTTCTGGCTAAGGAATCAAAACTGAATTTAGTAGCTTGTCTCGGCTCTGCCGAGGAGCTAAATGAAGTTTTTATTCCGACGCCACGGTTCTAAACCACGAAGTAGCCGCGAAGCGACCACGTAGTAGCGGCGAAGCCACCACGAAGTAGACGCGAAGCGAATCCTTGAAAATCAGGAAGCACTTTGGAATATTTAGTCTTGCATTCAAAACTAACAATAACACCCAATTAAATTTCAAAACATACTCTTATTTCGTTACCGCAAACTTGTGCGTAGTGCGTCCTTCATCCGTGACGATGTGGAGCATGTAAACACCTGCACTGAGGCGGCTTACATCCACGGTGCGGCGTTGTGCGCCCGGGGTGCTTTGGTATTGTTCAAACAAGACTTGCTTGCCCGTGATGTCCGTGACGATCATTTGAACGTTTCCTTCCGTTTTACCGCTGAAGAAGAAGTCCACATTCAACATTTCGCTAGTAGGATTGGGGAACAATACAGCGTGATTTACACCCACTGCTGGGTTAGCCACTAACACATCGGCAATAAACTCTTCTCCGCTGAGGCGGTTGCCGTTCACACATCCGCTGATGTTGATATCGTCAAAATAGACGGCATCGTTATCGGCTGAAGCGTCGTTGCGGAAGCGAATACGAGTATTGCTGGTGAAAGTACCTGTTATCGTGACTGACTCATTGTAGCGGGTATTGTTATTGAAATCAGCGCCACTCGCCCAAGTAACCAATGTCTGGTAACTGCTGCCGCCATTGGTGGATACTTGTAGCCAGAAATCTTCCCCGCTTTCCATACCGACAGGGTAGTAGCTGAAGTCAACGGTGACTTCTTCATAGCCCGCCAAGTTGAGGTTGCCAGTAGTCATCACAGAAGTAGAAGTATTATCGCGTAAGCGAACGCTTCGAGTGCCACTATTAGCGTAAGTAGCGTTGGTAACGCGGGCGCAATCGGTACCGCCGTCTATCCATATACCAAAATTGCTTTCAAAGTTGGCAAAGTTCACTTGGGTAGTCGTACAGCCGCCTCCGCCACAAGGGGCGCAAGAGCCGCCGCAATCCACACCCGTTTCGTCACCGTTTTGGATGCCATCATCACAGGTAGCACAAGGGGCGCAAGAACCGCCGCAATCCACGCCAGTTTCGTCTCCATTTTGGATGCCATCATCACAAGTTGGAGCAGGGCCGCCACCGATGCAGATATTAGTTGTCTGGCTTGTAGTGAAAGAACCACCGGAAGCTAATGTCGTGCCACCTTGAGAAACGGTGTAAGAACCGTTGCCATAGCTGCAGCAAATACCGTCGCCATAGCTGTCGCTGATAGTGAAATTGTAGCATCCATCAGGTAGGCATACCGTAGTATTGAGGGTAGAACCATCCGCTTGGCTACCATAAGGGCCACCAGAAGCGACAACACTACCGCCAGCGTTGGTAATAGCCCAAGTAGTTTCCTCTGGGTAGTTATC
>JAWKLL010000044.1:0-44672 GCA_041392765.1 Saprospiraceae bacterium | reverse complement strand
ATAGCTGAATATGTGTGCGTGTTTGAGTATATTCTAATTAATTTTCCTACCCTGCAAATCTTTAATAGCCTCACGTATTGCACTTTTCCGTTGTTTCCTTTTTAGGAAAACGGGGGCAGCTACCCTTGCTTCACAATCAGGTACGGGGCATCGTTCGCAAGTAGTGTGTACATCTTTCGTCATCACTGAAGCATCGGCTAAGAAGGGGAAAGTATTGCGCAACTGTTCATTGACCAACAACCCAATAGTAAAGCTACTACTATGGTCGGAGGATTCCCTCGTTGGCTTAGCAATGGCAATACAGAAGTAAGCGTTGGGCGTATTCCAATAACGCGATATTTGCGCCCCGATGATCGCCTCTTTAGGTGCTTCAGTAGCTTGGAGCGCCCTCAATTGCCGGATAATACCAATGCTAATCCAACGGCGACAGTAGTGTTCATCCAATTGGTTGGCGTGTGGGTCGTGCAGTTGCGACAAGTGCATCTCCTTTGTTACTATGAATTTCTGCATGGTTTCATTAGTATAAAATCGGAGAAAAAACAACTGTTTGACACCAAAAAAACGCGGCAACAAATTAGCCATCCGCTGCAACCACATTTCAGGTGTAACACCCATGGATTGAATCCACTCCAACATCTGTTCGCCTTGCCACCTGCGCCAAGTGGTCATTTCCTGCAAATAACGGATAATGGCATCCTGAGGCAGCAAGAGCGCCACGGCGAAATAGGAGGCATGAAAATTGGCTAATAGTTTTTCAAAAGATGAAATCTCTAACATACGGGTTTCAAAAGGGCGTTCTGTGAGGTTCATGTGCTGAAACCCCAGTTCCTTCGCTATTAAAAAGCGTTCTTGCGCAGGGCTTAAATCCCCACCCAAGCAAAGCGTTTTTTCTTTGGGCAAGTAAACAGACCGCAACGATTGCAACACCCGTTGCTTGGATAGTTTTTGTCGATCCACCTTGATGCCATACTTCTCTCTGAGTACTTTTTCTAATAGGACCAAATCTATTACCTCCACACGTTCAAAGCCGTGTTGCTTGATAAAATCTAAAACAGCCTTCTCTATATCAGGGAAGTAGTTGTCGTGAAAATCTTGATAGGATCGCAAGGCCGCCTTGTAAAAATCCTCGCCCTGCATATTGAAATTACGGGTAATCTTGATGACCGTACTGATAAAGGCATTTACTTTTTCAGGTGCTTGTAACAACAACTCCACCAACTTAGTAGTAGAAATACCAAACGTCTCCAAAGGAAAAATCTTAAGAAATTCCGAGCGGAGTAAATCCACGATTGGACGCAGCTTTTTCTCCGGTTCTAAAGAAACCAGATAATCATACTCCGTGTCCAATGCCTCAGATAAGAGCAAGATTTTGTCAGCTTTCGGGTATTTTTTGCCTTTTTCAATGCTGTGTAAATAAGAAATAGCCAACCCCGTTCTATCCGACAACTGCTGATAAGACATATCCGCTTCTTGGCGCAAATGCTGGATTTTCAGCCCAAAAATGAGTTTGACGACATCTGATTCTTTTAGCATGCAGGATTGCTTGTGAGAAAAGGTAGGTTCTATAGTATATTTATCACCTACGGCAGGTAACCTTCATCATCACCCCCGAAATGGATGCCGCTAATTTAGCACTGTAATTTGAATATTGGCAATAAGTAAGGCCAAATTTTTGGGAAAAATAATGAAAATTTTTCTTTTAGAGAAATTTCTCTAATTAAAAAATACATTACCTTTGCTCCCAAAACCAAATAAACCGTATTTAATCACCACGCACCAGCTTATCTATTTAAGGATGGTGTCAAAACAACAAAAGATGCTACAATTCGGTATTAAAAATCCTGATGCCCGATTAGAGGATCTCGGTATCCAAAACTACCGCAAGGCTTATTGGAATGAAAGCCCTGAATTTCTGGCAGAAGCCACCATTATCAGGGAACAGGGTATTTTGACGGAAAGCGGAGCGCTTGCTATCAACACGGGAAAATTCACCGGACGCTCCCTAAGGATAGATTCATCGTCAAAGATGATATTACTGCCAATGCAGTGGATTGGAATGCTATCAATATCCCTTTGAAGCAGAAGCTTTGATAAACTCTACGACAAAATCACCGCTTACTTTGCAGGCAGGGATGTATTTGTACGGGATGCCTTCGGAGGTGTTGACCCTAAATATAGAATCGGTGTTCGGGTAAAGTGACGGAATATCCTTGGAGCAATATGTTTGTTTACAATATGTTCCGTCCAGAAGCGGAAGAACTGATGGCCTTCCAACCTGATTGGGTTGTCATCAATGCCCCTGGTTTCCTCGCCGACCCGGAAGTGGATGGTACCGCCAAGCCAACTTTGCGATCATCAACTTCACACGCAAGTGTATTATCGTGGGTGGTACGGGTTATACTGGGGAGATTAAGAAAGGCGTATTCTCCGTCTTGAATTCCTCCTACCACACTTCCATGATGTATTGAGTATGCACTGCTCTGCCAATGTGGGCAAAGATGGAGATGTAGCAGTTTTCTTCGGCCTTTCTGGCACAGGAAAAACCACCCTTTCTGCCGACCCCAACCGCTCACTGATCGGCGACGACGAACACGGTTGGTCGGACGAAGGTGTCTTCAACTTGAGGGCGGTTGCTACGCAAAAACCATCGACCTGACGGCTGAAAAAGAACCCGATATCTTCGCAGCCATCAAGCACGGTGCTATCTTGGAAAACATTGGTTATTTCCCCAACACGCGTACACCCGACTACACCGATGCGAGCATTACAGAAAATACACGCGTCAGTTACCCCATCCATTTCATCAACAATGCATTGGTTCCTTCCATGGCTGAGCACCCCAAAAATGTGTTCTTCCTCACTGCCGATGCATTCGGTATTTTACCTCCTATCTCTCGGCTTTCGCCTGAGCAAGCCGCTTATTTCTTCATCTCTGGCTACACCGCTAAAGTAGCTGGCACCGAAGAGGGTATTGTAGAACCTGTACCCAGTTTTTCAGCTGGTTTTGGGGCACCTTCCCTTCCGCTACACCTTACGTTTATGCTGCTATGTTGAGCCGTAAAATGCAAAGAACATGGCGTAAATGTATGGTTGGTAAATACGGGCTGGGCAAATGCACTTACGGAGTCGGAAGCCGCGAAGCTTAAATACACCCGTGCCATGATCACCGCTGCTTTGAATGGCGACTTAGATAATGTGAATTGTAGCTCACACTATCTTTGGAATGCAGATACCGGCCAAGCTGCCCAGATGTTCCTTCAGAAATCCTCATCTACGCCCTCGGTCACAATGATGAAGCATTCTATACGCAGGCCAACAAACTAGCCAAAGCCTTTATCAACAACTTTAAAAAGTACGAGGCGGGTGTTAGTCAAGCGATATTAGATGCCGCTCCTATTGTCAAAGAAAATACGCCTGCATAGGGAGTATCACTATATAGAGTATGTATAATACTCATCTTCAACGAACGGAGTGTATGGTTTTACACTCCGTTCTTTTTCGTATTAGACTATGATATTTGCACGCCTACACATCATAAAGACCATTTATTCTAAAGCCATCTAATATAATGGCACGAAAAACTATTTACTCTGTCTTCAATAATTTATATGAAAACTGGTATTCTAATGCTCTAACATTCAGAACATACACCCCCACTGGGTACTTAGAAATGTCGATAACAATATTTTTATTTGCCCCCATATAAACCTGTTGAAAAACTAGCTCGCCATGAACACTGCTCAACGAAAGAATCGCATCATTGACAGGATAAGTAAATTGAAGTTGAGTGATGCCAGAGGCCGGATTAGGAAATAAACTGACGTTATTTTCCTTGTTCAATTCTTCCGTGCTCACAACAACAACATTTACACCAGCTGATGTATCAACACAACCATTTTCGCTTAGCTCAACAGCATAATTACCGTCTAAGATGGGAGTAAATGACTGATTTGTTTCTCCTGTAATAGGTGAAAAATCATTATTGCAATCTAACCATTGATAGGTTGCATTAGGATTGAGAGCCGTAACGGTAGATGTACACTCACAGCGAAGTTCTGCTCTTTGACAACAAAGTTAATAAGAATATTTCATCCAAGTAATTTGACAGAAATATACTGTTCAACTTTTCTGAAAGATTCGCAAATATTTTCACACAATTTCTCCTGATAGTTATCGGCACGATAGCTACTAGGAGAACACATATACACATATACACATTTAGCACATTTCCAACATTTTACACATTTCCAACATTTTACACATTTCCAACATTTTACACATTTCCAACATTTAGCACATATACACACCCAACATTCACCCCTACCTCACCAGCGTCAAATCTCCTCGTATCACCTCCCGGCGGCCATCTACAAATTCTATTTCAGCCATGTAAACGAATACACCCGGATTGAGCATTTGCCCTTGGAAAGTGCCATCCCACCCCATTTCAGAAATTCCTGTTGGCAGGTTGGCCTGTTGGTAAACAAGTTGACCACTACGAGCAAATATCTGCATCTGTACAATCCTGCTCACATCTTGGCCCGTAAGGGGAAGGAAGTAATCATTATTTCCGTCACCGTTGGGACTAAAAATGTTAGGTACAAAAATTCGAGGTGTTTTATCCACAAACACACGCAACAAATCGGTAGCGGAACAGAACGTAACAGTATCTGTCACGATTACTTGGTACAAATCAGTACCTAATGGTGTCAATTGTACTACACCCGTCTGCACCGTATCTGAATACGACCAATCGAAAACCGCATCATTACTCTCTGTCAATGCTTGAAGGGTGAGTACATCGCCCAAACGAATGGTTTCATCTTCTTCTAAACCTACACTTTGCAACACGACAGAGATGGGCGGCGGCGGCATTACGATGGCGGGAATCTCCAACTCACAACCAGCAGCATCCCGCACCACAACCTCGTAACTTCCGGCCATCAGTGCATCGAAAAGCGGCAGCGAGCCAAAACCTCCACCCATCAGTGCATACTGATACCCGGGTGTACCGCCAGAAACATCCTCCACCATAATAGCACCTGCATTGGGACCATCCAAGCAATTGATATCCTCTACATACACATTGGCAGTTATCGCATCGGGCTGGGGCAACTCAAATTCAGCCGTAGCGATGCATCCTTTTTCGTTGGTAATAGTCACCTCATATTCGCCTGCGGAAAGCCCTGTACTGACAGCAATGCTACTGCCTGAGTTCCAATCGTAATTCAGCGATTGGAATGGCCCCCCAGGTTGTACCACTAACGAACCATCTTGTGAACCAAAACAACTAACAGGCGCAGCTATATCGATAGTGGCCGTCAAAGGAGCTAACGGTTGAGGTAAAAACACTGCTGTGGTGTCCATACAACCATCGGAGTTGGTTACTGTGACTTCGTAGGTGCCTGTTGGTAACTGATTTACTTGAGCTTGCTGTGCTCCTGAACTCCAATTCCAAGCCATGCTGCTCCCATTGTCAGTAACGGCTATAATGCCGTCGTTCCCCTCGTAGCAGGATACTTCTTGTACAACGGTGGCCGTAGCAATGAACTCGGCAGGTTGCGTAATGGGCGTGCTAAATGTTGCCGTACAAGCATTCTCATCCGTGACGGTCACTGCATAGTTGCCAGCGCAAAGTCCTGTAAGTATTTCATTGGTGGACACGGCGTTTGTCCAAGAAAAAGTATATGCTCCTACCCCACCCTCTACCGCAACTTCAAGACTTCCGTCACAAAAACCATAGCAACTGACGTTCTGTACCGTCACGGGCGTAACCACCAATTCATCGGGCTGAACGACTAATACTTGGAAGGTAGTATCCAAAAATTCGTCCATTACCATCACTGTATAAACACCCGCAGGCAGACCAGTTATCGCCACCATACCACCCTCATTCGCAATGCTGCCATCGCCGGAAAGGCTGCCATTCTCTTGCTGCCATTGATATGAATAGGGGGGAATACCATTCTCCACCGAGAACGCCACTACCCCATCAGTATTTCCGAAACAGACCAACGTGTCATTTTCAAAAGTAGGGATTATAGCCGTAGTGTATTCCACCTCAAAACAAACAACAGCTTCGCACCCATTATCATCCGTGACGGTCACACAACAGTTGGTACCTCCTTCCAAGAGTGTCGCGGTTGCGCCAGTTTCCCCGTTGCACCATTGAAAAGTATAATTGCTCTCCGTGCCCCCCATTGCCGTAGCAGTTGCATGGGCATTCAGCCCGCCCAAGCCAATAGCAGGACGGGTTTGCACTACCTCTAACGTCAAAGGTGGTAAAACAGTCAAATTGGTGATAACGATGCTGTCGCACCCTTGGAAAACTTGGAGTGTATCATTGTAAATACCCGTTGTGGTGTAGGTATTAGCTCCCACGTCCACACTCTCCCCATCACAAAGGATAAGGGTTTGATTGGTAACGGGTGTTATGTCGCCAGCATCAGTAACTGACAATTCAAATACGCCTCGCGAGGCTCCACCACCTCCATCCACGAGAATGAAATACCTACGACCGGGGTATAAGCAACTGACTATCATCGTTTCATCGTAGTCCACTGGGTCATAAGCACTGGTAACGTAGCTAAAAAAGCCCGTACAATTGTCATTAAAAGGTCGATATAGTGCCAGTTGTAAATCAATAGGTGCTTTCACCGTATCTGAAACAGCCTCTATGCGCACATGCCCCGATGGAGGTGCTACAAAGCTAAACCACACAGAATGTTGGCTTACGAATGTAGGTAAAAAAGGATCTTGCAAGCTAGTAGCGCAAAAGTTCCCAACAGGTTCGGGTGTCATCACCTGTCCGCCTTCTGACACTGTGCCCAAATCCCAAGCATCGCAGCGGAGGTCGCCCCCCATAGCCACACCCACATCCCAAATCTGGAGGCCAAAAATGCCCGTGTAGTCACCATTGTTGTTTGAACCATCAATTTGGATATAATAATCTGTATCAGGATCCAGGCAGGGGATGAGAAATTCCATATCAAACGTGGAATTGAAAAAATTGTAGTTTTGAATACGATCTAATACACCGCTACAAGTACCGTCATCAGTCGTAAAAACACCTAATTCTATATCAATTTCTTCCCCTGTCATCTGGGGGTCGCTTTGCACCTGTATGACGGTATATCCACCCGGGTTAGAGGCCGTACGGAAATGAAACCAAACCCCGGCGTTGTTGAAATAATAGTAGCCCATGTCCAACGGATTGGGTTCGCCTGTATTCGTAGCGCATAGGTTGGAATAAATACCTTGAAACTGATTGCCAATGGTGTCTCCATAAGCAAGTGTACCCAAATCGACAGCATCACAAATCAGGTCATTATTGGGAAAAAGAAACCCGCCTGTTTCTATGGAAAAAGTAACCGTGCCACTGGTAGAACCCGGCACATCTAATGAAAGCGTATAATCCACCGTGGTACCGAAAGGTGGAACGATGAAATTATCGCATATCGTTTCGGTGCAAGATTCAACAATATCACAACCTAAAGGAGGCTGAAACAGCGCGTCATTTTCTGTCACACGCAGGCATACTTCTACCTCAATGGGTAGCTCGGCAAGGCAACTGTAATTGTTGAAAAAGGCAGTATCCGGCAAGCTATTAAAACAAGCCCCCTCTTCGGGATAAACACGATAAGGAAGCCCCTCGACCGAAACCGCAAACAGCGGATCAGGAGGGAGGCCAAAGGGATCTGTACAATCGGAAGTAGCACTCCCGTTTTGGACAACCACCTGCACACCGATTTGAGCCGTCAAAGTCATCAATCCCCCCATTAGGGTCAAAAGTAGCATCAATCGCATAAAATAAAGTTTAGACAGGAAGCGTGAGGAAAAGGATTTCTCACACCCAAAGTTAAGCAATGACTCGGATGAGTAGCTTAGAAGGGAAATTGATTTTAATAGTTGCCAGTTGCTAACGACAAAAGTAGATAAATATTGAGCAAAAGCTATAAAATATTGCAATGTAATTGACTCACCATTGCCAATACCATACGACCAGCATCAGCGCCGTATAGAAGAGCCACCACTTTATGTGTACATATTGCCAAGGTGCTACCCCGTGTCGATACCACAGCAGGAGCACCAGCAGTAGTTTTTCCGTAGCATAAGCTAATACGGTTGCTAACACTATACCCTCTAACCCCCAAAAGGCTCCCAGTACAAACCCCAACAGTAAATGAACAATAACTGACCCCGATGCCAGTAATGGCAATCGAAGGGTATCTTTCAACGCCACCAACACCGAACGCGCAAAAATGAGTTGCACTGGAATCAACAACAAGTAAATGCGAAAAAGTGGAATACTCTCGCGGAAACGTTCGGAAAAAACGAGGGGAAACCAATCATTCGCGGTTCCCATCAATACGCTGCCCCCCATACCTAATAAGTGTATGAGTTTTGTAGTTTCGCTCCTCAGTTCACGTACTCCAGTAGAGAGTGCCGCCGCAATGGCAGGTATAGCAGCCGTCGCCACCGCCATAGACAAAGCATTGAGAAACGGAAGTTCTCTAGCACCGTAGCGATAGACCGCAAATGCAGTAGCATCATCGGGATAGTAATGCCCCGTCATCCACACGCCTACTGATTGATTGGTTACACTGACAAGCGCGTATAACGCCAATGGCCAAGCTATCCGCCACCAGTGGTTTAACACCGCTTTGTCTATGCGAAATCTCCCCTGTTGTAGAACCAAGAACAACAATAATACCCATCGGCTCACCCCCACTAAAGCCAGTGAAATAAAGCTCCAAATAAAATCAAAACCCAGCACCAGCGGAAGCAATACCGCTGCCGCCAAGGCGATATTGGCTAAGACAGCATACGACAACAGCGCTTGGGTACGCTTTTCCAGCAACAAAAAATGTTCGACCAATACAGCGGGTATTGCGGTGGCTAGGTAGCCAACAAACCAGCCAGTGTAAACAGAAGGACGCTGCCCAGACATCCACTCATACAGCGAACTACTTTGCCACAACAAAGCGGCAATCCCCACACTCAGCAGGGAGAACACCCCGAAAGCTTGCCCGAAGAGGTTGGCACGTTTCTCTGTATCCAAATTGGGAAACAAGACTAATAACCCTTGAACAGCACCAGAAACCCAAAAGAAAGTAAGCAGATACATCAGGTACATAAGCACCTCATAGTCACCGATCTGAGCCGTTGTCACCCCTGTATGCGCCAACCCTATAGACACCGCAATCAGTGCCGCTTGCCGCAATAACTGATACGCCTGAAAGGCTTGGGTAATATGGATGGTGGGAAGTTTTATGGTTTTATATTTGTAACACCTTAATCCATCACCTCCTCCTCTTCCTGAAAGACTACACCATATTCTTCCAATTCCTTCAGCACGGGTTCATAGACTTCCTTCGTCACGGGGATTTGGATGCCGGTGGATTTTATTTTACCATCGGCTATTAGCCCAACGAAAATACCCATCGGCAACCCTACCAAACGCGACATAGCGGTATCTTCGCTCGTATGCCCCTTCATGACCATACTCGATACAAGCCGATACTTCTTGCCACCTTTTGTGTAAATGAACTCATGCTGCATCACAATCATGTCATTGTCAGATGGCCCTAGTTTCCATTTTTCCAACAAAAGATGCTCCAAGATGAGCGCGGGTGTGGCATTCTCAATGCCTATTTTTTTCTTACTGAACAACCCCAACCATTCCAATTTCTGCATCACATCCGACTCGGGGTGCTCATTCAGTAGTTGTGCGATACGGTCTTTAACTGATCCATTGCCTTCGGTGCCAATGCTTCCATCAACCCGTGATAGGTCAGTTTTCCACTATCGATGATGGGAAAGTCGGCATTTGTCAAACCTATTCGGATGAGCGCATTCCAAGCAGCGCAATATCCCGGGTGGCGAATGGTTCCACGAAGCAGGGTGGGTATATTTTTCAAACCGTACTGTTCACGATACAAAAGGCTGTCGCGGTTGGCATAGACCTCGTAAGGCCATAAGCCGGGTACATCAATCTGCCAAGTTTCGCGAAAAACACGGTTGTAAGGTATGTATTTTAATTTCTTATTGTGGATGTATTGGGCTGTACCCTTCCCTGCCAATACTACATTGCGAGGATTCCATGTAAACTTGTAATGCCAGGGGTTGTCATCGCTTTCGGGTGCTACTAAGCCACCTGTATAGGAACGGAAAGAAAGCAATTTACCTCCCGCCTCTTTGATTTCATCTATCTTCTGCATCGCAGACATGTGATCAATGCCGGGATCCAGCCCCATTTCCCCCATAAAGATGAGGTCTGTTCGCGCACCTGATCGGCCAAGCTATACATCTCATTCGATACGTAGGAAGCGGTAATCAGGTGCTTTTTGAGCTTGATACAATCTTGCGCCACTTCAAAATGCAGGTGGGCAGGTAGCAAGGAAACCACTACATCTGCTCGGCCAATTAACTCGCGGCGGTCATTCACTTTATGAACATCCAACCAAGCAGGACGGCCATTGGGATGCCCTTTGACTTTGGCTTCCGCCAGCGCAGGATCGGCATCGGCTACGGTGACGAACCAACCGTATTTTACCGATTTATCTAATACATATTTGATGAGTGCACCGGAGGAACGTCCGGCACCAATAATGAGGATACTTTTCATAGTTAGATGGGGTTAACCGTCGCAAATATACGCAAACGTATTACCTTTGCATCATCAATCCTGCAAAGAGTATGTCTAAATCCTCAAAAGGCTCAAAAGAGCTTTTGAAAATGATGCAGCGATATGATACAAAAAACGTAACAACCGTATGCCAAAGCAACTTCAAAACTTTTCCTCCAACTGGATGCGCTTCGATAGATTTGAAGAATTGGAAGCAGAAGACCAATCACTACTCTTAGCGGCAAGGGAGGCATTGAAAAAAGCGTATGCACCCTATTCCAACTTTCATGTGGGAGCAGCGTTACTACTGGATAATCACGATATTGTATCGGGAGCGAACTACGAAAACGCGGCATATTCCATGTGTCTTTGCGCCGAACGTTCGGCTATTGCCACAGCGGTTTCCGCTCATCCGGGTAGGCAAATTATCAAAATTGCTATAACAGTTCGGAATCCGGCCAAACCCGTATTATCCCCCGCAGCACCTTGCGGCGCCTGTCGGCAAGTAATGGTGGAGACCGAATACCGCCAGCAAAACGATATGCGCGTCATTATGCAAGGAGAAGCAGGTGAAGTATATGTATTGCCATCATCCAAATTCCTCTTACCCTTCTATTTTGATGGGTCTTATCTTTGAGGGTTATAACCTTCTTTTACGATAGTGCCAACGGTGAATTATGTCAACAATACCAACTGATTTTCATCAACGCTCCCCTACCCTCCTACGCTCCCGCCATTGTATAGATTGGCATCCCTCCTAAAGAATCCAGCCGCCCGTTGATTTCATAACCCTTTCATATTCAATTCATAAGCATATAAAAAGAACTAACAGACAAACGCATTTCCATTTATTGTGTAACAAAAACACATTGAAGCCGAATAAAAAACATGGATAAACCACTGCTAAAATATTTGCTTCTAAATTTAGCACATATCATTTTTTTTCTTCACCTTTGTAACCGTTGACAAGCTCAACGTCCTATCTTCAAGCTAAACCGAGCCAAAAAGACCAAAAAGCAAGTATCTGCTTTTGTGGTCATCATCATGGGTTTAAACGCTTAATTTTTTAACACACTTAGTTTTGGTATGAAACAATTGTTGAGCACAAAGTTGTTGCTGCTTGCCATGTTGTTCGCCCCTGCCCTTATATTTGGTCAGCGGGTGATTACGGGTACAGTGACAGATGCAGAATCAGGTGAGACCCTTATCGGGGCCAACATCCTAGTAGTAGGTACCTCTACGGGTACTATTTCGGACATAGATGGCAGTTACCAACTGACCTTGCCCGACGGCTACGACTTGCTTTCCTACAGCTACACCGGCTATGCCACGCAGGAAATCAAAGTAGGCGCCTCCAACGTCATTGACGTACAACTATCTGCCGGAAGTATTTTGGACGAAATCGTGGTGATCGGTTATGGTACTGTCAAGCGTGAAGACGCTACGGGTTCCGTAGAGACCATCAGCAGCGAGTCCTTCAACCGAGGTGCGATCACTTCCACACAGGAACTGATTGCCGGTAAGGTAGCAGGTGTTGCTATTACCCCCAGTGCAGATCCAGGCGGTGGTGCGAACATCCGCATCCGTGGTGGTTCTTCGCTGAACGCCTCCAACGACCCACTGATCGTCATCGACGGAGTGCCAGTGGAAAGTCGTGGCGTATCTGGTGGGCGTAACATCTTGAACTTAGTCAACCCCAATGATGTGGAAAACGTCACGGTATTGAAGGACGCTTCCGCTACTGCTATTTACGGTTCGCGGGCATCCAACGGGGTTATCATCATCACCACTAAAAAAGGTGCATTGGGCAAGAAGCTGCGCGTGGACTACAACGGTAGTTTCGCCACCAGCTCCATCCAAAAAACCGTTGATATCATGACGGCTGATCAGTTCCGCACCGTGGTAGGTGAACAATACCCTGACCAGACAGACTTGCTAGGCGATGCCAACACCGATTGGCAGGATGTTATTTTCCAAAACGCCACCACGCACGACCACAACATCAGCCTATCTGGTGGTTTGGCCGATGTGTTGCCTTACCGCGTTTCTGCGGGTTACACCAATAAGGATGGTTTGTTGCTAAACGACAACTTCCAGCGTGTCACCTACGGCGTAAGCCTTACACCAGGCTTTTTGGACAATACCCTTCAGGTGACTGCCAACCTGAAAGGAATGAATATCCAAAACCAGTTTGCGAACCGTGGCGCATTGGGTGCTGCCGTTAGTTTCGACCCTACGCAGCCTGTTTATGACAAAGAAAGTCCTTACGGCGGTTACTTCACTTTTGTGAATAACGATGGTACCCCCAACAGGCTGGCTCCTGCCAATCCATTGGCTCAGTTAGAGCTGCGTGATGACCAATCTACCGTAAACCGCTTCATTGGTAACGTACAGCTTGACTATCGTATGCCTTTCCTTCCTGAACTTCGCGCCAACCTGAACGTGGGTATGGATCAGTCTAAAGGAGAAGGTACTATTTTTGAACCTAAGTTTTACAGTGCTGCATTCGATGCCGCCACAGGTGGTGGCACTGACAACAACTACAACGAAACCATCACCAATCGTTTGTTCGATTTCTATTTGAACTACGTGAAGGATTTCGGTAATAATACCTTGGATTTGATGGCGGGATATGGCTATCAGCACTTCAAGTTTGACAAGGAAGACAACCGTAGCGACATTGATCGCACCCCAGAAAACGTGGTGCAGATTCTGACAGCACGCGAATACTTCTTGGTTTCTTTGTTTAGCCGCGCCAACCTTACGTTGGGCGAACGCTTATTGTTGACCGGTACTATACGCCGCGATGGTACCAGCCGCTTTAGCGAAAAAAACCGTTTTGGTATTTTCCCCGCTGCTGCCGTAGCCTATAAACTCGTAGGCGAAAAAGATGGCAAAGGCGCACTCAACAGCTTGAAACTGCGCGCTGGCTGGGGTGTCACTGGTCAGCAGGATATGGGAGATAATTTCTATCCTTACATTCCCTCTTATACCATCAGCTTGTCTAACGCCCAGTACCAGTTTGGTGATGAGTTTATTCCTACCAGCCGCCCAGGAGGTTACAACTCCGACCTAAAGTGGGAAGAAACAACTACCTACAACGCTGCCATCGACTTCGGTTTCTTCAATGACCGCCTTTATGGTACTTTCGAAGTTTACCAAAGAGATACAGAAGACTTGTTGACGACTACACGCCCTGCGGCAGGTACCAACCTGACGAACAACATCCCTGCCAATATTGGAACTTTGGTAAACAAAGGTTTTGAAGTGGCATTAAATATTGTGCCCATCCAAAAAGCTGACATGGAATGGTCGTTTGGTATCAACATGACTCGCAACCGCAACGAAATCACCAGTTTAACCCTCAGTGACGACCCAACTTTCCAGGGTTTTGAAACAGGCGGCATCTCTGGTGGTGTAGGCAACAACATCCAAATCCACTCTGTGGGCTACGCAGCCAGCTCTTTCTACGTGTACGAGCAAGTATATGACGAGACAGGCAAACCAATCGAAGGCTTGTATGTTGATAGGAATGGCGACGGTCAGGTAACACCTGCCGACCGCTACCGCTTTGAGAATCCTGCTCCTGACTACTTCTTTGGCTTCACTTCCAATTTGAATGTCGGCAACTTTGATTTCTCATTTGCAGGTCGTGCCAATGTAGGTAACTACGTGTATAACAACCGCTTCGTGAACAGTGCCAACTACAACAGCATCTACAATTCTACCGGGTTCTTATCCAATGTACACAGCGACATTAACACCGTAGGATTCAATGTGCCACAGTATTTCAGTGATTACTTCTTGGAAAATGGTTCTTTCCTTCGCATCGACCACATCACTGCCGGCTACCGCTTCAACAGCGTTTTCGGTGACACCAAAGGCGGTGACTTGCGCGTCTATGCGACCTTGCAAAACCCAATCGTGGTGACCAAATACCAAGGTATTGATCCCGAGATTTTTGGTGGTATCGACAACGATATTTATCCGCGTTCCCGCACCTTCCTGCTGGGCGCTAATTTGAACTTTTAGTAAACTTTAATCCGAAAAAGATGAATCGCAATTCTTTTTTAAACATACTTTTCCTGCTGCTCGGATTGATGGTTATCACCACCTCCTGTTTTAAAGATTTGGATGTGGCGCCCATCGACCCAGATGAAGCTACCGCCAACGTGGTGTATGAAAATCCATCCTCTTATCGGCAAGTGTTGGCGAAACTGTACGCTGGCTTAGCGGTAAGTGGTCAGGAAGGCCCCGCCGGGCAACCCGACATCAATGGCATTGACGAAGGTTTCTCTACTTACTTGCGCCAGTATTGGAAAGCACAGGAGTTGTCAACAGACGAAGCCGTTATCGCTTGGAACGACGGAAACATCCACGACTTCGAAGATATGGACTGGGATGCCAACAACGAGTTCATCCGCGCCATGTACGACCGCCTGTATTTCCAGATTGCACTTTGCAATGAGTTTCTAAGGGAATCCACCCCAGAGAAACTGGATGGTCGTGGACAATCCTCCATCAAAGATGAAGTGGCTGCTTATCGCGCAGAAGCGCGCTTCCTGAGAGCACTCAGCTACTGGCACGCGTTGGATATGTTCCGCAATGTGCCTTTTGTGACCGAAGACGACGGCGTAGGTTTTTACCAGCCCGAGCAAATCGCACCTACTGACTTGTTTGCATGGTTGGAAAATGAGATCAAGGAGATCGAGCCTCAGATGGTAGCTGCACGTGCCAATGAGTATGGTCGCGCCGACAAGGGTGCACTGTGGATGTTGGCCGCCAAATTGTATCTCAATGCCGAAGTTTATACAGGTCAGAACCGTGCAACAGATTGTGTGGAATACTGCAACAAGATCATTGGTGCTGGGTACGGATTGGAAAACAACTACCAACACCTTTTCTTGGCAGACAACCACAATTCTGATGAAATCATCTTCCTGTGTTGTTTGATGGTGCCAATACCCGCACTTGGGGTGGCATGACATTCATTATCCATGCCGCTATTGGTGGTGATATGAACGCTGGGGAGTTTGGTATGGACGGCGGCTGGGGCGGTACTCGCACAACGAGCGCCTTCGTAGGTAAATTCCCGGAAGTAGGCGGCACGGTTGTAGCGCCTGTCTATGGCACCAACAACTTTCCCTTGCTGAACGTACCGGGGGGCTACCAAGGCTGGGATCCTGCCAATAACAGCACAGCCCTCGTATCTCCCGAAGATAATGGCGTGTACACAGGTTATATTTTCGTGCCTGGCAATGAACTGCAATTCAAGTTTGCTGCCGGCAGTTGGGACACCAACTGGGGCGACACGGGTGCCGACGGCACCTTGGAACCAGGGGGAGATAACATTACCGCTCCGGGAGAAGGGTTTTACCGCCTCGTTGTGGATTTAAACACACTGACTTACACTTTCACCCCTTCGGAGTGGGGATTGATTGGTTCTGCTACTGCCGGAGGCTGGGATAGCGACCAGAATATGACCTACAACGCAGCGGAAGGTGCTTGGGAAATCACTACCGATTTGGTAGCTGGAGAAGTTAAGTTCCGCATGAATGATGGTTGGGATATCAACCTCGGCGACGATGGCGGAGATGCTGTGATGGAAGGTGGTGGTGCTAATATTGCCATTCCCGGTGGTGGTAACTATACCCTCAAACTTTACTTAGGGCAAGCTCCTTACACTTATTCGATCACTTCTAATGTGAATGATTTCCGTAAGTTGTTCTTTACGCAGAACCAAACCTGGAAATCACCGATGTTTCCCAGTTCAATCAGGGATACGCTATTACCAAGTTCAAGAATGTAACAAGCACAGGTGCCGTAGGTAAAGACCTTACTTTCCCCGACACAGACTTCCCTATGTTCCGTTTGGCTGATGCTTACTTGATGTATGCTGAGGCGGTATTGCGCGGCGGCAATGGTAGTATGCAAAACGCGGTGGATTATGTCAATTTGGTGCGCAACCGCGCAGGTGCCGGCAGCATTACCGAAGCAGAACTCACCTTGGACTTCTTGTTGGATGAGCGTGCCAGAGAGATGTATTGGGAATGTCACCGCCGTACCGATTTGGTGCGCTTTGGACAATTCACCAACGGTACTTACCACTGGCCATTGAAAGGCAACAGCCTGGCGGGCACCAGTGTACCTGCTTACCGCAATATTTTCCCGATTCCTGCTTCCGATTTGGGTGTAAACCCTAATCTGAGCCAGAATCC
The DNA here is from genome assembly GCA_041392765.1 of Saprospiraceae bacterium. GTDB lineage: Bacteria > Bacteroidota > Bacteroidia > Chitinophagales > Saprospiraceae > Lewinella. Next base: position 27,827 of record JAWKLL010000044.1, on the reverse strand, counting down.
GAATTATTAATCACCAGAAGGCTGGCAGGGCAACTCGTACTGCCTGCCCTTCTCATTATAGTATCAATTAAAAAATTGAGAACGATGTTTAAGAAATATATTTTGTGGTCGCTGGCCATCGGTCTTTTTGCTTTCAGTTGTGAAGACGACCGCGACCTTGTGACGGTCACATTGGGCGATGCCCCTGTGATTTCCAGCCCGGCAGCCGGGTATTCCGCCAACTTTACGGAAGATAACTTAGCAGATGAATTTGCCACCATTGCTTGGTCGGCGGCTGATTTTGGCTATACGGCGGCGATTACCTACACCGTTGAAACGGATGTAGCGGGCAACTCATTTGCCGACGCTGAAACCTTGGGTACTACTACTGGCTTTAGTCTGCCTGTGAGCAATGGAAAAATGAATAACATTATGGTAGCCAAAGGTTTACCAGGAGGCACCTTCACCAATATGGAAATTCGCGTGCGTGCCAAAGTTTCTGGTTTGGTGGACGAATTGGTATCTGCACCAGTTACAGTGAGTGCGTCTCCTGTAGCCGTGGAAATCGAATACCCCAAACTGAATGTACCCGGTGGGTATCAAGGCTGGGATCCAGCGCTGGAATCAACGGTGATCTACTCTGTACAGCAAAATGACTTGTACGAAGGCTACCTGAACTTCCCTGATGACAATACGGAATTCAAGTACGCATTGGGAAGTTGGGACACCAACTGGGGCGACACAGGTGCTGATGGTTCACTTGACCTCGGAGGGGATAACATTCTGGCTGCTGTAGGAGGTTTTTACAAACTCAATGTGGACTTGGCAGGTCTTACCCATTCCTATACTCGTACTGATTGGGGATTGATAGGCGATGCTACTCCTACTTCATGGGACAGCGATACCGACATGGTCTTGGATCCAGCAACCAACATCTGGAGCATCACCATTGACCTTGAGGGAGGCAAAGACATCAAATTCCGCGCCAACGACGACTGGGGTATCAACTTCGGTGATACAGGCGCAGATGCCACCCTTGAATACGGAGGCGACAACATCCGCATACAAGAGACCGGCAACTACACCATCACGCTGGATCTTACCAAAGCCGTTTACACCTATACAGTGACGAAGAACTAATCTGCCACAGAGTAGATTGGTAATAAGTGTTTTGACGAAAATAAACTGTTCAATTTTTTCTAAAATATTTGGAAAGAATTGAGCAGTTTATTTTTTTGTGCCACTTAGGCAACATCATGAGGTACATAATAATTACATTAATCTATTATCTACTTGTATTTCCTGTAAACTCACAAGACGTTCCTCCCCTCTCGTTAGGTCCTGATGACTTGTACATTGTTAATGTGAGTATTAACGAGGAAGTGCTGCGCGATGAATGTGACTGCTGTTCTACGGTTAATAGCGATAAATGTAGATTATTCCGAGGCAAAATATTAGAAGTTATTGCTATGTATGATAGAACGGTTTATCCGAACGAGCTTTCTTTACAAGATTGTCTGTTTTTTATTGCTAGCCAAGATTATGACATTGCCGAAAATCAGGAATATTATATTGTTTGCACCAATACATGTTCTGCTGAACTTTTGAAAGTAAATTATTACTCTTCAACTAAAATCGAGAATATCCGATCTAACCTTCCTGCCTATGTTTCGGGATTAAGCGTCTGCTATGATTTCAAGTTTTTCCAAAGGGTGCAGCTAGCTCTTGGTATAAGAAGGCGGAAGATATACAGAAACTCAATCCCCTTGAAAACGAATGAATCTGTATTTATTAACGCTATCCACTAGCATGCGGCCTCCTTGGTAAAGCTTAAGGAAAAACAAGTTACCTGCTCATCATAGCCCCCACACTACAACGAGCTACGCTCGCACGGCATACAGCCTGATTTTCCCAGTAAGAGCAAGAAGTGAAAAAACAAACGACCCGTGGTGCAAGCTGTCAGGGCAATTATACTATAAGGCATAAGTTTTACGAGCTTTAGCATCCCACTGGCACACAGTCTTCCCAATGAATACTACTCCTACCGCTCCGCCAAATACCCCTGTGCCACTTCCTCCGCTATGCCAAAGGCCAGCAGTGTGTCAATACCCGCAAAATTGTTGTACATAATACCCCCCCTCATAGTTTCTACTGGGGTTTTCACCACTTGATTGTCTATGTGCGAGAGCACAAAGTCATTAAACGCTAAACAGCATGACACCTATCTCTCACTTGCATTGCCTACAGAAGCGCATCAAGTACCCTGACATTCCCGTACAGGAACGTTCTCTAGGAGCAGGAACTGTTGCCAATCTGCCAATTGTTGTTGCTGCATGACACGCGGAATTTTGCTCTGTCCGTTTTGTCTGCCGGTTGCTTTTTGCCAGGTATAAAAAGCATCGGGTGGCAGCAAGGTAACAAGCGGGGCATGTAGCATCGCATTGCGCTCGGCGGCGTAATCGTCGTTATACTGGCGTAAGGCACTATCGAGCAACAGGCGCACTGCTTCCGGGTCGAGGTGTGGGTAGTCTTTACAACCAATATACCAATGGTGGGCAAAATGACCACCTTGCTTGACCCCTATGACGGAAAACTCGGGGATAGCTACATCCAAATCGACCTCCAGCGTGCGGATGGCCTGATTCATATTATCAACACAGAGGTGTTCGCCACAAATACTGAGGAAGTGCTTCGTGCGGCCTGTGATGATAATTTCGCTGCGGCTAACATCGGTGAACCTGACGGTGTCGCCAATAAGATACCGCCACGCACCCGCATTGGTACTGATGACAAGTGCATAATCCTGCCCTTCAACAACCTGATCAATGGTAAGGATAGGGGCAGCTGGCGTAGGTAAGCCATCTTCTTGAAAGTGAGCTGCTTGGAATGGAATAAACTCAAAGAATATGCCATTATTGAGTAGCATTTTCATGGCGTGTGTCCCCGGTCTGGATTGGAAAGCAATGAACCCTTCGCTGGCTAAATAGGAATCTTGATAAATAAGGGGATGTGCCAGTAGTTGTTCAAAACCTTTGCGATACGGTTCAAAAGCGATACCGCCTGTGACAAACACCTGAAGGTTGGGCCAGAGCTGATGAATATTGTCTAGCTTGTGGTGCTCGATGATGCGTTCCACGGTGAGTTGTACCCAAGAAGGAATACCTGTGATGGTGCTGATATCCCATTCAGGTGCTTTTTCTACAATGATGGCTACGCGGTCTTCCCAGTTTTTGAGCTTAGCCACCTCCATACCCGGTTTAAAATAGCGTTGCACCCATCGGGGGGCGGCCTGAGTTGATGCCGCTGAGGTCTCCTGCAAAGGCTCCCGTTTCAAGGGGCGTGAGGGTGGAAGAACTACCTACCATCAGCCAGTCTTTGGTGTAGTAACCAGGGGTAAGCGGGTATTTCGGTAAACAAGCGAACATACGCAATGCCGCCGACCGCATGGCGCGCGTCATAGCAGGGGTAACGGGGATATACTTGCTGGCTGCACCAGAAGTACCCGAACTCAATGCGAAGAAAGGGACAGTACCGGGCCAAGTCACATCGGCCTCCCCTGCTAATGTACGATGCCACCATTCCTCAAAGAGCTTGTCGTAATGATGAACGGGCACTGTGCGCTGAAAAGCCTCTATGGGATTGGAAGCCTCCAATATGTTCGCAAACGCGTAGTGTTTACCGAACTGTGTTTCTGATGCTTGAAAAAGTAGATTTCTCAAAACGCGTTCCTGTGTGGGAAGCGGTGAGCGCAGGCGATCTAATACCTTGCGCAATGGTAGTTGGGGCTGAACAAGACGAATACGATTGGTCATAAACAGGTGATTGTCAAGGTGATAAAGTAGCACGCTATTATCCTATACCAAACGCTTGTGGAAAAAAGTTATAGCACCGTTTTCCAAATGCAAAATTACACCAATAGATGGGATATAGTCAAGTGGGGGAAGTATTTTTCGACCAGTCATCTGCTACCTTCGATGATGAATCGTTTATTTTAGGTGGTGATCGTCACACGCAGTCCAATGCAGGCTTAGCCTGCGAGGACGACGAACGGAGTGAGTATGTGGCAAGGATAGTAGGAGCGGGTTAGCCGCGACGGATAGCCTGACCCTGCTGGCAAAGCCGGCAGGGAGCCACCCTCATAAGACTTCCCTTTGTTATTTAAAAACAATGCCTATCTTGTAATCGTTAAGAGTATATTTAAAGTATAAAAGATGAGGGAACATTCCTTAGGATGGTTGTTACTAATAGTGCTGGTATGGACAGGGTGTACCTACACGCAAAAAATACAAGATGGCGCCATGGCGGTGGAGCGCAAGCAATATGCCAAGGCCATCACCCTGCTAAAAAAAGAATACAACAAGGCAGACACTCGTGTAGAAAAAGGCAAGTTGGCCTACCTATTAGGCACGAGTTATGACGCGACGAACCAAGGGGCGGAAGCTATCAGTTGGTACAAAATAGCCTACGACAACCAGTATGGCGTGGACGCGCTCAAGCAATACGCTTATGCGCTCAAGCAAGCCGAGCAATATACGGAGGCAGCGCAGGCATTCAAGGAATTAGGATTAGAAATAGGTAGCCCCTATGAATACCGAAAGGATATCCGCGCCTGCGAGGTGGCCGCTGAATGGGCTGCCGAGCGAGCGTCCGGCGTTTCGGGTGGAAGCATTGCCGTTTAACGGAGCCAATTCGGAATATTCGCCCGTTCCAATGGGAAAAGACTTGCTATTGATCACGTCCGATCGGGCAGCAGCTACGGGAGATGACACCTATCAGTGGACGGGGCAGGGTTTCAGCGACCTGTTTGTTGTGAATTTACAAGATAATAGTGTCAGCCCCTTGGCGGGAGCCGTAAACACGGAGGCCAACGAGGGAACGCCTGCCCTCAGTGCAGATGGGAACACGCTGTATTTCACCCGTTGCGATGCGCCCAAAGGTGAGGATGCCTACTGCCGCATCATGCGCAGCGAACGGCAAAGCGACGGCAACTGGGGTACTCCCAACTACCTGCCGTTTCAACAGGCGGGCGCCAACTATATGCATCCTGCTTTATCAGCAGACGGGCAAACGCTGTACTTCAGTGCACAGTTGGAGGATGGCTGGGGCGGTTATGACTTGTACAGTGTGCCTATCGTGAATGGTGCATGGGGCGAACCTGTGATATTAGGAAGAGCGATCAACACCCCAGCAGACGAGCAGTTTCCGCAACTGGATCAAGACACGCTATACTTTGCGTCATCGGGTACACGGGAATGGGAGGATTGGATGTATTTCGTTCGGAGAAACTGGCATCGGGTAATTGGGCACCTCCTATCAATTTGAAGCCACCTGTTAACTCCGGCAATGATGATTTCGGCTGGGTAGTACACCGCAGATCGGAAGATGGGTTGGCAACGGGGTATTTCAGTTCGAGGCGGGGCGAAATGGGGCAAGATGATGTTTATCGCTTCCAGCAGCAGATCGTGCCTCCTGAGCCAATACCTACAAAGGAACCTGTGTATAAAAACACCTTGGACGTATATGTGGTTGAGAAAATATTTGAAGACCCCAACAACCCCAACAGCCGTGTACTGGGTCGCAAACCAGTGATGGGTGCGCAGGTGGTCGTGCAATTGGGAAAAGAGGAGCGCCGTTTTGAAGTAGATGAAGAAGGTAAAATAACCTTGACTCTGCAAGAAAATGGGCGTTATCAGTTCTTTGCTTCTCGGGAAGGGTATCTCAACAACGACGCTACGTTTAGCAGTGTAGGGCTGCCCAAAGACCCCAACCAACCCGTGCAGGAATATGAGTTGGAAATCGTGTTGGATAAAATCTTTGTGGATCAAGAAATTGTATTGGAAAACATCTACTATGACTACGACAAATGGTACATACGCGATGACGCACAGCCAACCCTTCGGGAATTGGCTACCCTACTGAACAAAAACCCAGATATACGCATACAAATGGGCAGCCATACCGACTGCAGAGGTGGGGACACGTATAACCAAGAGTTGAGCCAGCGAAGGGCACAAGCAGCCGTGGACTTCCTGATACAGGAAGGTATTGCGGCATCGCGGTTGGCGGCGCGTGGTTATGGAGAAGAAGCACCCGTTACGGACTGTATCTGCAACCGCTGCACGGAGGAAGAACACCAACGCAATCGGCGTACCACCTTCAAAATTGTAGAATAAGCTATGCTACGAATAAGGCTCGCCACCCTTGATAATCTTATCGAAGTACACCGCATTGCTCATGCTACTTGGCCGATAGCCTACGGGGAGATTCTTTCGCCCGACCAGTTGCAGTATATGCTATCAATGACTTACCACCCCGACTCGCTGCGGGAGCAGTTGGAAGTGAAGGGGCACCTCTTTTATATGGCAGAATGGGAGGGGCAATCCGTGGGATTTATTTCTCTTGAGCCGAGTTTTGGTGCTCACCAGCGTTTGCGCATACACAAACTGTATGTACTACCCGACCAACAAGGCAAAGGAATCGGGCGGGTGTTATTGGAGCATGCCACCACATTAGCCAAGCAACACGGCAACGCTGCTTTGGAACTCAATGTGAACCGATATAATCCGGCTCGTTTTTTCTATGAAAGTTGTGGTTTTACCATCAGCTACTCGGAGGATATAGCTATTGGAAATGGCTACTTGATGGAGGATTACGTGATGGTGAAAGAGGTGGGGATAGGCTATAATTAGTCATCAGCAACTACTACATAGTTGCTGATGACTAAGCATGATATTATTCTCCAATCTTAATCAACTCCACATCAAACACGAGGGTTGATCCCGGGGGAATAGAAGGAGGTGACTGAAGTCCATAAGCCAACTCCTGTGGGATGTAAAACTGATACTTTGCACCCTCTTTCATGAGTTGCACACCTTCTGTCCAACCAGGTATTACACCATTGAGAGGGAAAGAGATAGGTTCGCCCCTTGCGATGGAGCTATCAAAAACGGTGCCATCAATTAAGCGGCCTTCGTAGTGAACAGTTACTGCATCTTCGGCAGTAGGCTGTGCACCGGTGCCTTCCTGAATCACCTTGTAATGCAAGCCGCTGGCAGTGCTTTTCACACCTTCCTCAGCCGCTTTCTCAGCAATGAATTTTTTGCCTGCTTCGATGTTAACTTCTGCTTTCTCGGCCATCATTGCCTGCTGCTTCTCATTGATCTTACCCGTGAGTGCCATCAACAACTCGTCGCCGCTTTCGCCGATAAGGTTAACTTCTCCCTTGGTGAAATCCAGCACCCCTTGCACCATAGCGGCAGGGGTCACAGTGATGTCGTACTCTGCCATATTTTTGGCAAAATCAGACCCCATCGCATAAGAAAGTGTATCCAAGGAAAATGGAATAGAATCTGGGCTAGTAAAAGGTGCACCTTGGCGCATGGCCATTACCTGCTGCATATTGGTCATAAAAGCAATTCCTTCCTCCTCGCTGAGATAGGATTTGCCTTCATTTGCATCCAATACACCCTGCCCCATCTGCGGAGCATTCAGTGAAATGCCGATGCTTTTGTATTGTTCTGCAAAATAGCGTCCTACCTGATAGGAAATGCTATCCATCTGGTTGGAGAGGTTAGAAGACCCTTCTACCCCTTGTTTATTTCCACATGCTGACAATAAGGCCAACAGGATAGAAAGGAAAAAAAACTGTTTCATTGAAAAAATTTAAGATAGTAAAAAATTAGCAAAAATCAGTGCATACGGTCGCCCCGCAACGCCAGTTCCTGCATGATCTCCGCTTCCCGAATCAGGTATTCCTGCCATCGGGCATTTGCGCGTTCTTCACCAAAATACTTGCGTGCTAATTCAATAAAGAGCTTGTAGTGCCCTGCTTCAGATATCATGAATCGGTGGTAAAACTCCTGCAATTCCTTATCGCTAATATGGAGGCTCATCAAGCGGAAGCGCTCGCAGGAGCGCGCCTCAATCAGTGCGCAAACCAACAACTTTTCCAACAACTTCTCCTCTTTGGACAGCCCTTTAGGCTGAAAGTCCAAAAGCTTGTTGACGTACTCATCCTTTCGTTGAGCTCCCAGTTTTAGTTGGCGTTTATCCAATTCCCGTAGCACCGATCTAAAGTGCCCCCACTCCTCAGTGACAATCGGTGCCAACTCGCGCACCATCTCTTCCCGTTCGGGGTAACCTTGTATCAGGGAAATAATGCTCGTGGCTGCTTTCTGTTCGCAATAAGCATGATCGGTAAGGATTTCTTCCAACTCCATTTCCGCCAAGTTAACCCAACGAGGGTCGGTTGGTAGCTTCAACCCCAACATCCTAACCGCCTGAAGTTCCTGTTCTGATTCGGTCATTTGCACATGGTTTGTCAAAACGTGCGCAAAGGTACGCTAAGCGTGGGAAATAAAGTGATCTATTTTATCCCATCCCTTAGCTAAATTTTCCTGATTGACCAAAAGAAAGCCCATTGAAGGAGTTTTTGACAAACGCCTACAGCTCCCGCTCCAGTTCTTCTATCAGCCTATTCAGCATATTTACAGCACCGGGCGTATCTTTTTCAGCCAGCACCAACGCCTTTTGTGCGGCACCTAAAGCATTTTTATACTTGCCTAACTTTTGCTGCACAAGAGCTAATGTGTAATAATGCCTATAAGTGTCGCTGTCAATCTTGATAGCTTCCTGAGCAGCATATTCCGCCACGTCCAAAGATGCTTTCTCTTGGCCAAAACTTGGGCAATATCAGTAGCTAACGTATTCAGTTGCGCAGCATCTCCTTTGATGATGTCCTTGGCATAAGCCTTGGCTGCTGATGCGTACATCGCAGCATCACGGTGAGCCGACGCATACTCCATCGTAGATGTGTATTGAAAACTACTCGCTTTTTCAGCGTAGAAGCGAGCGAGTTTTTCTTGTGCTTCTTTCAATAAATCCAAGCTGCTAAACTCAATGGCCTTCTTCGCCGTAGCTTTGCATGCCGATAACACCGCAGAATAATAGCTTTCTTCCGAGGTTAGGCGAACGATCGCCTCTTTGCGCTCCGCCATCATATCAAACAAACGGCTGTCTGCTTCTGTAGCTGCTAACAACAAAAACTGTAGGTTTTGCTCACTATTTAAGTCTTGCTGACTGCGCAGGTAGTCGTTGGCAACTTTCAAATGCGACTCCCCGTTGCGAATCATGGCACGCACATATTTATAAACCAACTCCGGTTCTCGATTACCGGCTGCATACTGCTCCGCATAATCCCCCGTAGGTTCCGATAGTGCAAGTGCTTTTTCTCCCACGCCTATGAGTTTATCCACATCTTGCGCCCCTTTTACGGAGTGTACCACCGTCCCCTCCGCATTGATAAAAAAGAGGGTCGGAAAAGCCGACACCGGATACTTCGACCGAAAAGTCTCGTTTTCAGGTGCTTCCATATCAATTTTAAGAGAAATGAAATGGCGGTTGAAAAAAGCACCTGCTTTTTCTTCCGGAAATACTTTGCTGGCCATCATCTTACAAGGGCCGCACCAAGTGGCATAGGCATCCACGAAAATGAGTTTGTCCTGCGTACGAGCCTGTTCCAACGCCTCTTCCCAAGTGCCTTTAAAAAAGTCAATACCTTGGGCAGCCGCAGTAAATGAAACAGCCAAAAACAGGGATAATACAACCAATGGTTTGTTCATAGTAGTCAGGGATATAAAACTTTATAGTCACGAACGTTCCTGTAAGTAACGCTCGATGAGTTGATTAATAAGATCTTTAAGATAAATACCTTCTCGCTCGGCTATCTCTTTCAAACGCGCCAACTGGGCTTTATCAAAAGCGAGTGTCAACCGCCGTTTGTCAGAAATATGTTTACCGCCACTGGGGTTTTCAGCAGTGCGCTGGATGAGCAAATCCAACCCGGTGAGTCTTTTCGTACCACCCGAAGCGGAGGTATTGGCATCGCGTTCTTGTTGCGCTGCCGATTCAAAGGCTTCGGCCAAGAAAGCATCTAATTGCGAAGCAAAACCCTTGCTATTTTTCCGCTCATCGTCTCTTTGTGCGCTGCCATCCGTGTCTGCATCCGGGAATAAAGACGGGGCTGCTTGCGCCTCTTCTGCACCAAACAGACTGTCGAACCCCTCCTTGAAACGCTTCTTAGCCAAAATTTTATGCTTTATAATATGAATGTAACGCTTTTCAAGACATAATCAGTCCCTCGAAGGGCAACCTTATTGCCCAGTACGCTCTAAAATTTCTTTCGCTAAGCTGAGGTAATCCTCGGCTCCCGCACTGTTGCGGCTGTACTCGAAGATATCCTTTCGTTGGGCAGGTGCCTCCGCCAGCGAAACGTTGTCGCGGATATAGGTGTTGAAAACCAAGGGTCCAAAATACTTTTTTATAGTATCCACCACATCTCGGTTCAGTACCTTGCGTGCATCGTACATAGTAGGGATCACTCCTCCAATTTCCAAGTCTTTATTCAGGCGCAAGCGCACCTTTTGGATGACTTGCTTGATTTTCGCCAGCCCCTGCATGGCCAAAAACTCCGTTTGCAAAGGAATGATAACAAAATCGCTGGTAGTAAGCGCATTGAGGGTCAGCAAGCCCAAGGAAGGGGGGCAGTCGATAAGGATAAAATCGTAATTTTCCCGATGCGGTTCAAACAACTCGCGCAGCAAGTACTCGCGCCCAGCCTCATTGATTAGCTCCATTTCAGCACCCGACAAATCCAAGGTAGAAATCACCACATCCATACCCGCCTTATATTCCACCGGCACCAAGTCCGACTCACCCCGTAGTGCCTCATAGATCGTAACCGGCTGGCGAGCAATACCCAACGACAACGTCAGGTTGGCCTGTGGATCGAGGTCAATGAGTAGAACTTTCTTGCCCAATTCCACCAATGCAGCCCCAATATTGATGGTGCTGGTCGTTTTACCTACACCGCCTTTATGGTTCAACAAAGAAATAATTTTGCCCATATATCATTTTCGTGTGCCGCTAAGGTAAGGATTTTTGTAAATATAGCGATTTTTTTGAAAGAGTACTATGGCAGCCCTTGGCCAAAGGCAAGGCCGCGCTATCCACTCACCCGCTTGAGGCGGTTTCGTTCCTATCGCTGCTGCTCAGGCCTCGTGCCTCGGCTCGTGCTCACGCGCAAGCGCGTTCGCCACGCAATAATACATAAGAATATTTGTCACCCCACCACCCACTCTTCCACCGCCTTGTTGGCTTTGGAGAAGCTCACGCCCACGGCTATTTTTCTTTGGGCGAATCGGCATAAGGCGCGAAATAGCCTTTGTCATAGATTTGTTGCAAGGCTTTTGAGCGGGTTTGTCTAATTTGAACTCAAAGACATAGATGTGGTCGGCGGTTTCTACTAATCATCGCAGCGACCGTTAGCGGTGTGTACTTCGATTTAACATAAACCCCCAGCAAGCTGAATGTGAGATGAATGAGGGCGTGATAAAAGTGCTCGTTCTCTTTTTGCCAATGCTCAGCGGGGATGCCCGCGAAAGTGGCGTTGAGAATGGTGATGACGGTATCAAGGTCTTTACGGCATAAGGGCACGCAAGATATTGCCTACGCGAGCCGATGCTCCTTCAAGTGATCATCCAAATAGATATTGATGAGCATCTGTTCTAATGAAGAACACTTCTTTGTTGGGGTAGTCTAAACTGTAAAGTTGCAGTTCCTCATCGTAATTGGCGACAGTGAGATAGCCAGTTTGAAACAGCACCGTGATGGGATTGAGGCGCGTAAAGTCGAAATTGGACAAATCACTGGCGTTGAGTTCCAGATTGGATATGTCATACATCCTGCGCTGCATCAATTCCTTGACTAAGAAGGTAGAACGCCCCGTATCATGCCAGTAGTTCTTGAATAGCCCTCCTTTAGGAAATTGAGCAGACTGAACGGGTTATAGACCTTGTCACCGCCCCAACTGTATCCATTGTACCAAGCACGCACTTTTTCAAAGTCGTGCAGGGACATGGGTTCTGCGAATACGCTGACCAACTCCTCTTGCGTGATGCCCAGTAGGGTATAACCTTCTGGTTCCAAAGTGATATTGCGTAAGTGGTTCAAATCCGAAAAGATACTCACCTTACTAAAAGCAGATACCCCTGTGATGAATATTTTTTCTAACAGCGCATCGCTGTCTTTGAGGATGGAATAGAAATTTTTGAGTATATCGCGATTGGCCTCAGCCAGCGGAATATCTTCTAAATAATCGATGATGGGCTTATCGTATTCGTCAATTAGCAGCACGACCTTTTGGCCATGTTTTTGACTTACGAGTTTGAGTAGTTGCTTGAACTTTTGGCTGTAATCAGTAGTCTCTAATGCTATCCCAAGCCGAGCCGCCTCTGAGTCCAGCATATTGTGGATGCCCGGTATCAGCCCCATGCTTTTAATACCCTGACTGGCAAACTTCAACCAAATCACCGGACGTTGATTCGCCTCCCATCCCATTGGTCATATATCCAAAGCTCTTCGAACAGTTCCTTAGCCCCGCAGTACAGCTCGTTCATCGTAGAAAGCAGCAGCGATTTGCCAAACCGACGTGGTCGCGAGAGGAAAAAATACTTCCACTGTCCAACATGCGGTGGATATGTAGCGTCTTGTCCACATACACATAACCACCTGTGCGTATCTCGCGAAAGTCTTGTATGCCGATGGGGTATTTCATAGTGGCAAATGTAAGCATTTATTCTAAAAAAAAGCATGGTCGGCACCCCCTCACCTCTTCCACCACCCACTCCTCCACCGCCTTGTTGGCTTTGGAGAAGCTCACGCCCACGGCTATTTTTTCTTTGGGCGAATCGGCATAAGGCGCGAAATAGCCTTTGTCATGGATTTGTTGCAAGGCTTTTGAGCGGGCTGGTCTAATTTGAACTCAAAACATAGATGTGGTCGGCGGTTTCTACTAATGCGTCGCAGCGACCGTTGGCGGTGTGTACTTCTGATTTGATGTAGGTTCCTAACAAACTGAATGTGAGATGAATGAGGGCGTGATAAAAGTGCTCGTTCTCTTTTTGCCAATGCTCAGCGGGGATGCCCGCGAAAGTGGCATTGAGAATAGTGATGACGGTATCAAGGTCTTTGCGACGCAGGGCGCGCACGATATTGGCCACACGAGGCAAGGCCCTTCTACTGGGTCGTTAGAATAGAGCGTGAGGAGGAGATTTTCCAAAGAATAGCGCACCTCTTTATTGGGGTAATCCAGCGTATAAATCAAAAATTCCTCATCATATTCCTTCACTGTGAGATACCCTGTTTGAAAAAGCACCGTGGATGGATTAAGATGATTGATATCAAGCTAGTAAGATCGGTAGCAGCCGACGCTATGTTGGAAGCATTGTAAAGCCTCGTGCGCTGCATCTCCTTTACCAGAAAAGTGGGTGTACCCGTCTGATGCCAAAAATTCCTGTATTGCCCGCTATCCAAAAAGTTGAGCAACGAGAAGGGGTTATAGACTTTGTCGCCTAGGAATAACCGTTGTACCATTCTTTGACGATCGCTTTATCATGCGAAGCGAGTGGCTCTGCAAAATTATCTTCTAATTCGTGTTGGGTGATGCCTGTCAGTGTAAAGGCAGCAGGGTGTAGTGTCAAGTCTTTGAGGTTGTTCATATCAGAAAAAATGCTCACCTTGCTGAAGGCAGACACGCCTGTAATAAAGGTTTTCTAACAGCGCATCGCTGTCTTTGAGGATAGAATAGAGCCATTTTAAGGTATCTCGGTTAGCTTCCGCACGGGGAATGTCGGTGAGGAAGTCGATAATAGAGCTTATCGTATTCGTCGATCAGCAGCAGCCTTTTGGCCATAACCGCTCATTGACTTTTATCAACAAATCCTCCAGCGGATGATCCATATCGTTGTCCGGCGGAGTAAGCCTAATCGTCCTGCTTCCTTCGAAAGACCTGCAAAAATAGCATCCCGCAAGGAGTAATCCTTATACTGAAAAGTGGCAAACTTCAACCAAATCACAGGAGCGTTGATTCGCCTCCCAATCCCATTGGTCATAAATCCAAAGCCCCTCGAACAGTTCCTTAGCACCGCAGTACAACTCGTTCATGGTAGAAAGCAACAGCGACTTGCCAAAGCGACGCGGGCGCGAGAGGAAAAAGTATAGACCGTTTTCCAGCACGTTGTAAATATGCCGTGTCTTGTCCACTAGATGTAGCCATCTGTGCGAATCTTGCGAAAGTCCTGTATGCCGATGGGGTACTTCATAGTGGCAAAGATACGAATTATGGAGCAAAGAATAGTGGGAATAAATATGTGGATCATTTTGGGAAGTCAAATAGCGCTTTTAATCGAACGCACTTTAGTTTTGAATAATCAAACTCTGAGAATAGGACGTTCTTTGATTTGAATATCGCAACTCATACCTCCCTTCAGGGAGATCATGAACATCAATATACAAACTATCTTCGCTATAGGTAATACTACTACACCACACTATCCGACCGTACATATCAATGATTTCCAGTTGTGCATCTGTTGCATGTTCTGTTTTCAGAGAAACAAAAAAATGACCATTACTAGGATTTGGGTAGATATCCACTCCTTTTCAGTGATAGATAATCTGACCAGCACTACATTGGAATATTGGGAACTTCCATCAAAATCAAATTGCTTGAGACGATAGTAACCCACACCTTCGATAGGGGCAAAATCAGTAAAAGTATAATTTTTTGGCCGCTGTGAATGACCTGCTCCATTGACACGTCCTATTTTTTTGAAAATTTGTCCATCTACACTTCGTTGAACCTCAAAATAATCATTTCCCGACTCCGAAGTAGTTTGCCATTCCAGAACAACCTGCTCTGGAGATTGATCTTTTACTTTGAAATAAGATAGTAGGACAGGCAATAAACTACTATTTCCAGCTCCCGCGCCGCCACCGCCACCAGAAAATGAAGTAACCAGATATTCTGCACAGTGGCCATCATGATGTGTATGATATTTCCAAGTACTCGTTGAGGGGGTAGTATTATGGCTAAGAATTATAACATCAGCTGGATTTGAAATAGCGGGCACATCCGGAAAATCACCGTATGCATTGCCTATAACTTTATACATCTCCATATCCTGAGGAAAGAATATATCACTGGGTGTAGTGAGGTACATTGCCTGGTTGACAATAGCAGTGAACTCATCATTGGTGAAATAATATTTCACACCCACCATTCCTTCGGGAGGTATAGACGGGTGAATTTCGTATTTGCGATTCATCACAATACCACCTGCTGGATTTGTGATAAAACCAACAGGGACATTGGCCACGAATGGAGAGAATACATCACCGATTTCGAGTTGCACACCGCCTTCAGCCGGGATTACAGCTCCTGATGTTCCCGGATTTAAAGACAAGAGTAAATTGCCTTTGCAATCACAATAGTGTGTCCAACCATTGGATGTACCTGTAAAAACACTGGAATGAACACCGTACTCAATAGACAAAGGGGAGTTTTCAGTACATTCGAACGTTGGACATGTATTGACGACAGACCCCGGCGCAGACCAGTTGGAAGTACTACCGGTCAAAGCGAAGTCTTGTAAAAAACCATCGTTATTCCTTGTTGACAGGTCTGGCACGTGGTTATAACTACTGTTGGCTACATTAGTGTTCCCCTCATTAAACTGATAGTAAAGAACAAGGCCACATTCATCTCCTTGCAGTTCGCAATCCATTTTGGCCATAATTTCAGTTTGTGTCTTGGCATGATCCCAGATGCGAAGCTCGTCCATTTCTCCTTTAAAATACTCAGTCAATGGGATATCATATCCCAAAACCAACTGCATATCTGTTCCACTGAACGTGCTGAATTGAGCAGGAAAGCTACCTTCATAATAACCATTAATCCACAAGGATATTTCCTGGCCGTCATCAATAAAAGCGAGATGTACCCACTCATTTTCTGTAAAATTGTGGGGAATGGTATAATATCCCAACCCATTCCAAAAGCCTACCCCACCAAGATTACCCAACAAGTTGAATAAATATCTGGTTTTCGAACCACTACTATTCCTGTAGCAAATAAAAGTTTGAGAGGAAGCCTTGTTTTGAGGCTTCAGCCACACTTCGATAGTACCATCAATCAACTCAAGTGCAGCATCATGGTTGGCAATGACGGCATCATTCACGCCATCAAAATTGAGTGTTTCTCCAGGAAAAGACTCTAGTTCATAAAGCCCCAGGCCATTGTTTATTGAAGCATCCCAATCCGCGACAAATTCCCACCAATTCGTTAAGACACCTCCATTGTAGGGAATTTCGTTTTCAAACCCCGGCATACTTTGCATCCAGTAAAGATACCATTGGGATTCTGTTTGCTGGCCGAAAGTGGAAGCCCCAGGCCAGGCATAGATCAAATTTTCCCAAGTACTTTTACTAACGATAGTATTTTGTCCGCCACCATCCGGAGTCCAATCCTCTATATCGCTGTTAACTGTAGTCGTATTGTAATAGTCGTAATCAACAATGGTATTGGGTGGCATATGTGTCCAGCCGCATCTACCTGTAATAAAACCTCCTGTTGCATCCTGGCCAACAAATTTTTTCCAAAATAGATTCGAGTTGCCATCTTGCTGGTTATTTGCGTACGTAAACATTGCTTCTAATTGGTGACCCCGATTGTGTACCGCTTCGGCTTGTGAACGCCTGAAGTTTTGGCCATAAACAATGTAAGTGTGATCGTAAATGGGCAAATCTGTATTATCTCTATTACTGTTGGAAATGTCTCCAGTGGAGGGACTTGACATATTGGACTCCCATCCTCCACGGAAATCCTGAGGGTCATGGATAGCTGGGTCGTAGGATGGTGTATCCGAACTAAAACCGCCACTATCCCATATCCAAATCTCTTGAACCCCCTGATTGTTGACGTAATTTTCTAAATTAAAACGTTCAAAAATAGACTCGTAATCCATGACGTAATAGGGATAACCATTGCTATCATATCCACCGACTGCACCAGGAGGAAGCGGTTCGTAAACTGTGATGTATTCGACTACTTCATACCCCAGAAATGGATAAGCTGAGGCATTGTTGTACCCCCTGAATTTCGTGCCTTCTTCGACAGAAAATTTCACACGTTGATCGAATTGGTCAATCGTGTTTTTAAGATCCGCCAGCGAGACCGGATTGAGTGACCAAAAATCAGGGGCTTTGGAGACATCCAGATTTATGCCGTCAGAAGTAGGTAAAAAACGTAAAATAACGACAGGGATGGTATGCTGTGATCCACTGGCAGGAGAAGACAAAAAAGGATCAATGCTCTCGTAAACAGGGGATAGAACCGGTTCTTCAACAATTACTACTATGTCATCACTTAGCCCTGAAAAAGAACCGGTTATAATGGCAGTCCCTGCTGCAACTGCGGTGATCTGACCAGTAACATCCACTGTAGCGACCGAAGCATTCGATGTTGACCAACTGAGACTACCGGGTGGAATATTTGAGCTACCATCTGTATAATTCGCGATAACAGTAGGCGTTTTTCGCCAGGTGGGCATCAATTTAACTGAAGCAGGGGTGACATCAATTTCTAATAGGGTTAATCCGGCTGAATAAGAAGCATAGACCTCTGCTGCGGAACGAACCTTGTTGCTGATGCGAAGTTCGTCAATAACAGCGTCAATACTTTCACCTGTATTAATCCCCCCTATTTGAAAAACATTATCACTAATCAATGGTAATGAGTATGCTGGCTGACTTTGGGCGTAAATACTTCCATTGAGATAGAATCGCAGGTAATTGGAATCCCATGTAACAACATGATACCACTCACCGGCATTCATGTTGCTTCCAATATATCCATGAACACCCATTTCAGGATCTCCGCTACCTCAAAAAGATTAAATATATCCGTCCACCAGCTTCCTGCATCTTTGCCAATAACGATACCTCCCACTCCAACCATATTTAAGGAATGCGATGGGTGATGCCGTCGGCAAGTTCCAATCTGGTTTCATCCAACTTCAAAAGAACCCACTGTTTCATCTATATTACCTGCGCTCAGATATTCCAAAATGTTTCCACTTCCCAGATAAATGCCTTGTCCATATGCCGCTTTGGTAGCTAATATTAGTGGCAGTTTGAGGTGTTTCCCCGTTCTCACCAGTAGTATTTCCATTAAAATGCAAGAGAAGCAGGGTATTGGCATCTGCACTTAATTCCTGACCGAATACAGTTGTATTTACGCAGAGAAGTATTAGGGTGAGGTACAACACGCCTCGCTGAAATGTAATCGTAGAGTTCATATCAGTATTTATTAAATTATATAAAGAGTGGCCGTCCTGGCATATATTCAGATGCCTAAGTAATTTGACGGATATAGATACAGCATTTCAGAGAAAGCTAAAAATGCTTAAAACATTTAAAATGAACCACTTATTTAACCATTTTAGCTTCCAGATTCTGAATCTGTTTTTTCCCGTTCCTAAGATGATGCTATTCAAGGTAAACCCTGAAATAGTTTCTATTGTCAAGTATGCTTTATCAGGAAAAACTCAGATTAACTCCTTTATTGTTTGGCAACTCAATCTCAATGCCGCGTTTGTCAGAAAATCTATCCCGAACCCCTATTATAAATGAATAATCTGGGTCAAGGCCTCCAATACTGGGCAAGTCAGGATCAATCCCTTTACGATAAAGTGAAAAATCCGGATCAACACCATCATTGGAAGAAAAGTCGGGATCAACTCCATCACTTATTACGTTCGCTGTACATATCAGCATTCCGAAAAAAAGCAGGATTGCGAAATTTGATTTTTTCATAGATAATAGATTTAAAAATGATATAGCAAAAGTAAAGGCATAATTTTATTCTCCTCTACCCCAAAATTGGGGTATCATGTTTTATGGGGATCAATCGACATTATCCAGCTTATACTTCTTAACAAAAGACAGTAACTGCCTTTCTGTTTGTACTGCATTCTCTGCTGCAATCAATTTGAATACACCAGCTTTGATAAAATCCATCTCATTATCCTTTCCATAGTTCTCTATTTTTTCCTTCGCATCAATGTGTTTTGCCGTGTTTGCAACCGATATTTCTCTACAAAGGCCTGCAATTGCGGCAATGACTGAACATTGTCTTCAGCAGCAATCATTTGCTGGATACTGTTGCGCAGAAAGGCTTCCTCTGACCGTGCAGTGTTTTGGTGTTGTATAGCTTCCCTCGTCGTATCAATAAAATCGTTCACTTTTTTGCTTGCCCTCTTCAGGTAGTAAGGCACTGTTTGTAGTTTGATACCCATAAAGTCTGCCACTTGATCTCGATTAAGGCTACTATCTTGCAAGTACCAAAGCGTCTCTAGCTCTCTATCAGACAAGGAGAAACCGAGAAAATCCTGCGTCCATATCTCGTGGAATCGGGCGTTCAGTTGTTTGCCGCTGGCTTCATCGGGGGTATAAATACTGCAACTGAGTGGCGCAAATACCTCCTTTTGCTGGGTAACATCGGTCCAAATATCCAGAAAGAGAAATGGTTGATCATCTGGGCATTCATACATCCAACAAAATCTTTCCAAGCGTTTGAACGTGCCATCTGGAAGTTGTATAGCGAACTCCACGCTGTACCCATGCTCGGCACTAAAACTTACAGGTGCTTCTTTTACCAATTGCTTGGCGATAATCGCAAAAACCATTGCCAGTGGCAGATGGGGTGGCCAGCACATCTCGTATAACTTCAACGAAGTAAATTCCTGCTCCTCCACTCCTATTACTTTCTTTACATCGCGGCTATAGGCAAGCTCCAGTTCCCCCGTCAACATATTGCCCATCGTAACAAACTGATGGGGTCGTAATGGCATTTCCAAAAAAGCATCCAGACTGTGCCGACCCTGCTCGTGGAAACTCACACGGGCATCTGTAAACAACTCGCGGCTCTTGTCGTTGAAACTGTGGTAGAGTTGGTATGCTTGCATAGGCTTAGAGGTTGTCCAAAAATAATTTGTTTTAAAAAGAGAGTCAGTTTTATTTTGTGGTTTCAACAATTACAATACAAATTGGCGACACGACAATATGAACGCCTTACTGGCTCTCAGTGGCAAATTTCGGAAAAATTTTTACCCTCTGGGGGAAATTTTTTAAAATATAGCTTGCGGGATATTTTGGATGGGATTTTCTATTTGCTAAGGACAGGATGCCAATGGAGGAATCTGCCAAAAGAGTTTCCCCCTTCAGGAGTGTCTTTTATCATTTCAACAAATGGAGCAAAAGCGGGGTCATAGAAAAGCTGAATCGCGCATTGGTTGCACACGACAGGCAACGGGAAGACAGGGATGCAGAGCCAAGTGTCCTATGTATTGATTGCCAGTTAGTTAAATGTGGCCCTATGGTAAGTGAATCAAAGGGACTGAATGGCAACAAGCGGGTAAATGGCCGTGGCCGTACGTTGTTGGTGGACAGTGGCGGTCGGGTGTTGGCGGTTCATGTAGATGCGGCAAACGTCCATGACGGTAAATCGGGCATAGCCTTGATAAAGAAGCTGTCCGATCTGCCCAAACAAGTTGGGACGATTCTCTATGACGTGGCTTACAACGGTATGTTTGCAGAATACATTCGTGAAAACCACAAGGGTATTATTCCTAAACTTTCATCGAAGCCCCCTAGCGAGAAGGGATTTGTCCCCTTGGCAGTGCGCTGGGTTAGTGAGAGGCAATTTGGATGTTTGAATTTCTTCAGGCGGCTTGACAAAGACCACGAAAAGATAACAAAAAATGCTGAATCGATGATACTGCTGGCCAATATCCAAATGTTGCTACAGATATCTACGCAAAAAGCAATACTTTCGCTCGATAAGAAAAGAATTCACAGTGCATAATTTTCGGATAACCTCTAAGGACTTTACTACTTTTTGCTTGATCTAAGCAGCGGCTTGAGTCAATAGGAACCAGAGGTGTCGGATTCTGAGGGAGAAACTATCGACATCGGGCATTAAATGGCTTGTCGATAGTTTCGCTTTGCTGAATATTTTCAGCCTTACGGCGGTGTGCACGTCTGAGAAAGTAACGCCCTCCTTTTTATACCAAGCCGTTGAGTTGGGCTTTATGGGACACTGCTTGTGTAGTGTATTGGCCATGAGGCAAACGATGGAGAACAGTGCCATCAGTGAAGGGGTGGATCGCTCTATGGCAAGGTCAGACCACTGGCGCTGGCTCTCGACTCCGAGGTGGCGGCGCACCTCTGCGAAGGTGACCTCGATACGCCATCTTTGCACGAACAAGGAGATGATTTTTTCGTCTGATAGTTCGGTGTCGGTGCATGCCAGCAGTACGGGTTCGAGGTTGCCTTCGGGGTCTTTGAGTAACACCCATTTGATGTGGACGGTCAACTTGTTGGACTTGTGCCAGATGGCCACCCCGGAAGTGAACAGCATCTCTTTGTTCTGCTTGCCGTACCAGTCGGAGAAAGTCGCACGCTTCCATTCTGTCTGGTCGTCCGTCAGCCGCTGCTCCATATCAGGGAGTCGTTCCCCCGTCTTCGGCATAGGGCCGCGCTTGCCCTTTGGGCGTTCTTTGGGCGGCAATCCGTACAGTTGGGCGTTGAGCTTCATGCGTGCTATCATGGTCACTCCGACGTACTACGCGTGCATAAACAGTTCGTAAGTGGCGAACGATCCGTCGCCGATCAAGTATACTGCCCTACCCAACGCGGTGGCATGGGCGCGCCGTGCCACGTGACCATCTGCCGCGCCCAGTTCCAGAGTTTTTGGGGTGCTTGCCCTTGTTTTTGTAGTAGCGTTCCGATGGGCACAGTGCCGTCAGTACCGGCGGCAGCGCTTCAACAAACGCTGGTCCCGGGTTGCGGAAGTCCGGTCAGCAGCGACAGCGATAGCCAGCGCAGACCGCTGCATTTGACGAAGCGGCTCTTCGACGAACGCACTGGGTCGCGATAGATGCCCCGCTTGCTGATTTTACCCCAGCGGCGCTCATCGTATCGTCGATGGCGAAAACCAGCGCTTCGCCCGATGCAACGAACGCGGAGACCAACAGTCTGAGCAGTACACCCGCGAGGTGTTTTTGTGGCAGACCACCTGTCGGTGCTGGAGTACCCGGTGGTACTTGGGGAAGCAGCGCTCAGCCTGAAGACCTACGCTCCGAAGGAGGTTGCAAACCGTCCGGCTGCCCGGGCAAATGATGGCTCCTGTGAGTAGCGTCAGCACTTTTGGCCACACATCTTTTCGGAATGCTGGAGAAAAAGCAGATATTGCGTCCTGAAATCCTGGCGGTAATGTTAGCATCTTTGAAGTGGTAGTTTACTCCAAGGTACTAATCGCTGGGATTTCTTTTGCTTTTTCTGCCTGCGATGACAAAAAAATCACCCGCCTCCCATCAAGCGCCGCAGGTGTCCTGTGTCGCAGGCTACTGCGGACGCACCTATGTGCGGGTAGCCCGAACTGGCCAAAAGTCCGTGGCAGCCACACTCTTCTCGCCGACAGCGCGGTAGATGCGCGATCAAAAAGTAGTAAAGTCAAACTAAGGGTGTATTCCTATTTCATGAAACAAAATCTATGCAGAAGCGCCAATCACACCTCTTCCACCACCCACTCCTCCACCGCCTTGTTGGCTTTGGAGAAGCTCACGCCCACGGCTATTTTTTCTTTGGGCGAATCGGCATAAGGCGCGAAATAGCCTTTGTCATAGATTTGTTGCAAGGCTTTTTGAGCGGGTTTGTCTAATTTGAACTCAAAAACATAGATGTGGTCGGCAGTTTCTACTAATGCATCGCAGCGACCGTTGGCGGTGTGCACTTCCGATTTAATATAGACCCCCAGCAAGCTGAATGTGAGATGAATGAGGGCGTGATAAAAATGCTCGTTCTCTTTTTGCCAATGCTCGGCGGGGATGCCCGCGAAAGTGGCGTTGAGAATGGTGATGACGGTATCAAGGTCTTTGCGGCGCAAGGCACGCAAGATATTGCCTACGCGAGCCGATGCTCCTTCCAAGTGGTCATCCAAATAGATATTGATGAGCATCTGTTCTAATGAAGAACGTACTTCTTTGTTGGGGTAGTCTAAACTGTAAAGTTGCAGTTCCTCATCGTAATTGGCTACAGTGAGGTAGCCAGTTTGAAACAGCACCGTGATGGGGTTGAGGCGCGTAAAGTCGAAATTGGACAAATCACTGGCGTTGAGTTCCAGATTGGATATGTCATACATCCTGCGCTGCATCAATTCCTTGACTAAGAAAGTGGGCCGCCCCGTATCATGCCAGTAGTTCTTGAATAGCCCTCCTTTTAGGAAATTGAGCAGACTAAACGGGTTATAGACCTTGTCACCGCCCCAACTGTATCCATTGTACCAAGCACGCACTTTTTCAAAGTCGTGCAGAGACATGGGTTCTGCGAATACGCTGACCAACTCCTCTTGCGTGATGCCCAGTAGGGTATAACCTTCTGGTTCCAAAGTGATATTGCGTAAGTGGTTCAAATCCGAAAAGATACTCACCTTACTAAAAGCAGATACCCCTGTGATGAATATCTTTTCCAACAGCGCATCACTGTCCTTGAGAACGGAATAGAGCCACTTTAATGTGTCACGATTCGCTTCTGCGTGAGGAATGTCGTTGAGGAAGTCGATGATGGGCTTGTCGTATTCGTCAATCAACAACACGGCTTTTTGGCCATACCGCTCATTAACTTTTATCAACAAATCCTCCAGCGGATGATCCATATCGTTTTCTGGCGGAGTAAGCCCTAATCGTTCTGCTTCCTTCGAAAGACCCGCAAAAATCGCATCCCGCAACGGGTAATCCTTATACTGAAAAGTGGCAAACTTCAACCAAATCACAGGGCGTTGATTCGCCTCCCAATCCCATTGGTCATAAATCCAAAGCCCTTCGAATAGTTCTTTAGCACCGCAGTACAACTCATTCATGGTAGCAAGCAGCAGCGACTTGCCAAACCGACGCGGGCGCGAGAGGAAAAAATACACACCGTTTTCCAGCACGTTGTAAATATGCCGTGTCTTGTCCACATAGATGTAGCCATCTGTGCGAATCTTGCGAAAGTCCTGTATGCCGATGGGGTATTTCATAGTGGCAAAGATACGAATTAAACAAAAGACAGCAATAATAAAACCACAGGCAACTTTATTCACCATTCTATCACCCCTGCTTATTGCATCACAAACGCTGTCAAAGAAATTTTCTACATTTTTTTGAGCAAAACTATCTTTTCTGCGTTTAGTTTTAGGTAAGAATTTTTCTTATACCAAGCAAACACGACCACTATTATGGAACAGATCAGACAAATACTAGAACGCTCAGCATTCGGCGTATGCAGCTATTTGGGCGAAAAAATGGGCATTACGAGCAGCAGGGTGCGGGTCTATTTCATATACTTGTCCCTGCTGACGATGGGCTCCCCTATCCTACTCTACCTCATCACGGCTTTTTGGCTCAATATCCGCCGGTATCTCAAGCGTGGCAAAAACATGATTTGGGATTAAACAAACCCATTTCAATTTTAATAAAAGGTTCATTGACCAGTCATCCCCATTCCATTCAGGACGGGAAGACTAATAAAAATAAGCACCTGTTTTTTCCTTGAGGTTTGTATATTTGCTCGCATTCAATAATGGCTTTCTTGCTAAAACAAGCACCATGGAAAAACTAAACCAACTTTTAGATCGCTATTCAGAAAAGCAACTACTGATCTATTTATCGATCGTCACGATGCTTTTATGTTTACTGGCACAATATAAAGCTGATTATTACGGTGATCTTAGGTACCAATTTTGGGTTTGGCGAGGGGCATTTGAGTCCTTTCCTTATTTTGTGACAGCGATAACTAGTTGGGTTTCAAAAATTCTATTGCTTATATTCATTCATTACCTACTAAGGGAAGACAGAGCCTTTGTCGTCAGTTTGTTGTTGTTAACAGGAGCTATTCTATTTAATGTAATCAGGCATTTTTCCAGCCTTTTCGAAGGTGATTTATTCTCGCAAGCTTTCGCAGTGTTAAATCGTGTTTTAATCGTGTTCGTCCTTGGATTTATGTCTTTCAAAAAAGACAAATGGTTTTGGTCATTAGCGCTTACGGGCACCACAATAGCGGCTCAAGGGGTATCATCATTCTCATCACCAAATTTATTCATGGTATTGGCAAATACGGTTGGTAGCACGGTTGTCTTCATAGCGGTATGGCTACTGATACGCACCTACCAGCAAGGTATATCACCTTCCAGATGGTTATACTCCGTAAGTTTAAAAAGCAACCGTTCCAAAACGGAAGCCAGCATACTATTTTATGTTTTGCGCTTGGGGGCTTGGTTGGTATTAGTCAATCCTGTAAGGTTTTTTGTCTTCCGATTTTCGGAGTGGCTAAGTTCAAGTCAAATCCACATCTTATTGCTAGATATTTTTTGGTTGCTCCTCTTACTCTTTGGCTCTTTAGCCGTTTTATGGAGTTATAGAAAAATGGTACTTGAAACCTATTACCAATATGGCGAGCGCCCCAAATTTGGGTATTGGTTTTTGTCAACACCCATCTTAGGTGATATTATCTGGTGGGTGAACATGAGTAATTGGAAACATTCTCGCGATTTACCAACCAGATACCAAACCTATCAACTACAAGTAAAATATGGCAAATACCCTTTCGTGAATACTATTTGGGTATTGTATCTTCTCAGCCTTCTTCCTTTGATTGTTCAGGCATTTATGATTGGCAGCGAAGGCGCTTTTTTGATACTCGTTTTCAGTGGTTTCATAGGAGCATTATTCGTGGCATTGTTTATGGCTGCCCCCTCCATGGTATATGTTGTGATGGTGTTATCACTTTTGTCTATGTTTTTTTTATCAGGCAACAGAGATTTTAATACCCCTATTTTATACTCCCTATCCATTGGCCTCCTAACTACTTTCTTTATCCACCTGCTGTTTTTTCCCGGAAAAATCGATCCTACTCCACTTCCTGATGAAGCAGACAAAGAAAGCCTATCCGCAAACACACCTACCGAGGATTTGCCTGACATCTTGGATAGTGGTTTCTAAAAAGGCTATACATCTCACTACGAATCAAAGTGGGCAGCCTTCTACTGGGGTGAAGGGAAGAAACAATGGGATTGGAAGAGCACTACCTCTTCCACGCCGAAAAAGCAAATAACCCAATATTTCCCTCATAGGGTCTAGACCCCTCAACCTTCTACCCACTTCTGTCGTTTTATGCTTTTTGACACCCATTTTACAAAAGCATGGCAGAAACCGCTTTAAAAACCAACCTTTCGCAACCCGCTTCCCGTTCAGGAAGGCGAATGTGTTCGGTTTGTGCTAAACATCCCCAAAACAGAACCATTCCATTGAAGGCTTTTACCCTTGCCGACAACTGGTCTTTGAACTGGTACGATAGCATCCAAGCCGCAGGTAATGCCTGGAGCAATCTCGCTGCTTCAGCCGACTTCTTTTTGAGCAAAGACTACTTTCAGTTCCTTTCCCAATTGGATTTGGGCGATGTACAACCTGCCTTTGCTATCTTTCACCATCCCGATAAAGGGCACTTTGGTGTTACCCTACAAGCTTTTACGTTCGATGCCGAAAAGCAACTCGGCAAGTTGGAAGAAACAGACAAAGCCACCTGGCAACGCATCAAAACTTACGGTAAAAAAGCTTTGGCTAAAACGCTTCGCTTCCGGATTCTCACCGCAGGACAACTCTTGCTCACCGGGCATCATGGATTAAGGGGGCAGCACACCCTAAACCAAGAGCAACTCACGCAAGTATTGCTGGAAGGCTTGGAAGGGGTCGCACGACAATGGCCCGAACGCATTCACGGCATTTCCCTCAAGGACTTTCCTTTAGGTTCATTTCCTGCCAAACATCGCTACGTCACGATGCCCGTGCAGCCCAATATGGTGCTGGATCTACGCCCCCAATGGCTTTCCTTCGATGATTACCTCGATACCATGAGCTCCAAGTACCGCGTTCGTGCCCGACGCGCCCGTAAGAAAGGAGAAGAAATCACACGTAAAGAACTATCATTGGCCGAAGTGCAACACCTTCAGCCGCGTATGTACCAGTTGTACAAAAGTATTGCCGATACCGCCGATTTCAACGCCATCGAACTTCCTTCCAACTATTTTACACAATGGATGGAACACTTCGCGGGCAGGTTTCGCCTTTGGGGGTATTTTTTGGGCGAACAACTCATCGGATTCAATACGGCCATCTACAACGACCGCGAACTGGATGCTCACTTCCTCGGCTTCGATACGTCCTTCAACCATTCCCACCAGCTATACCTCAATATGCTCTACGACTTAGTACATGAGGGCATACAAGCCCGCGTAAATAGGGTCGTTTTTTGTCGTACAGCCTTGGAAATAAAAAGCTCCGTAGGGGCTGTGCCAGAAACCTTGGACGTTTGGATGGGCACAAATAGGAAAATCATTCGCCCTTTAATTCCTATTATTGCCCCGCTTATCTCACCCCTGCCAGCGTGGGAAGCGCGTCACCCCTTCAAAGATTAGCGTATGTCCTACCAACATTTTTTAGTAGAAATAACCGAAGGCGTGGCCACCGTAGCCTTCAACCGCCCCGATAAGGCCAACGCCCTCCATCAAGCGGCTTGGGATGAATTACCCATGGTGTTCAATGCCTTACACGAGGAGGAAACTGTCAGGGTCATCGTCCTCAGCGGCACGGGCAATCACTTCTGCGCGGGCATCGATCTAGGGTTGCTCATGAGCCTGCAATCTTTCAATGACTTGGATTGCGAAGCCCGCAAACGCGAAAAACTACTTGCTTTTATCCGGAAACTCCAACAGGCTATCAACGCCATCGAAGCAGGCAATAAGCCCGTTATAGCGGCCATACACGGCGCTTGCGTTGGCGGAGGGTTGGACATAGCCGCCGCCTGCGATATGCGCTTTTGCAGTGCCGACGCTCGCTTTTCTGTCAAGGAAATCGACC
>JAWKLL010000043.1:0-44890 GCA_041392765.1 Saprospiraceae bacterium | reverse complement strand
GCAACTTTAACGCCGTAAACCTACCTTCTTGTCGGGTGACAACAATCTCATCGTGATCTAGGCCGAAATTAACTGTTCGCTGGCCAAGTTTTTCCCAACGCGGGGGTGTAACATTGTTGTACAAATTGTTGCCTGACCAAGCAGATGTCCAACTAAAAAACAACAGTAAAACAAATAAAGCATAGGATTTCATATATTATTGGTTTTGGTTCGCATATTTGACTATAAATACATGTTAGGGTTTAATCGCATAAAAGAATGGCTGATAAATTTTGTAGGAGAGTATCATACTGTGCTTTTAGATATCTGTTGATTTTTATTATTTACTTAACATAATATAAATTATAGGAATTGTTTTTAACTTTTTTGACCCTTTTAAATGACTCCTAACCAACTAGAATCTGGATAAGCCAATTAACGAAAGCTACACCTTATGTGTGAACAGATATAGTCAACCTGCTGGTTCATCTTTGGCAATTTTTGTAAACAAACCTATCTTCATAAGCCGCTACTCACGTTTACGAATCTTTTTGTAGTCTTTGTAAACAAGCATCTCGTGGTTTTTACTTATCTTAGGTGGTAATTTAACTATCTTATAAAATTTTCTACAAAAAATCGAATAAAAAACAATTTGTTTTATGGATAGAAGAAAAATAATTAAAGCAGTAGCGGCGGGCACGATTGGGTTGCCCTTGGCTATCAGGATGCTAACAGGTAGCACCACAGCACAGAAAAGGGGAGACTCCCCTACCCTATTATCTCGAGAAAAATACGAGTGGAAAATGACAACGACTTGGCCTCCCAATTTCCCTGTTTTAGACGAGGCTTGCAAATTATACGCCTCGTTAGTGGAAAAAATGTCAGGCGGCAGAATTGTAATTACAGTATATGGAGGTGGCGAATTGGCACCGCCACTTAAAGCATTTGACACAGTGAGTAAAGGCGGTGCTGAAATGGGCTCAGGTGCAGGATATTATTGGGCAGGTATTACGCCAGCAGCACAATTTTTTGCCACAGTTCCTTTTGGATTGAATGCTGCTCAACACACTGGATGGATTGTAAATGGCGGAGGCTTAGCGCTTTGGGAAGAATTGTACGGGCAATACAATTTAGTTCCTTTTCTCGGTGGGAATACGGGCGTTCAGATGGGAGGCTGGTTTAATAAAGAAATCAATGCCATTGATGATATTAAAGGGCTAAAAATGAGGATTCCTGGCTTAGGAGGTAAAGTTTTTGAAGCGGCGGGAGGCTCGCAGGTAGTGATGGCAGGTAGTGAACTTTATTCCAATTTAGAACGCGGCGTTATCGATGCCACTGAATGGCTAGGGCCATACCACGATACACTCATGGGATTTCACGAAATAGCAAAATATTATTACACACCTGGCTGGCACGAACCAGGAACCGCCCTTGAGTTTTTTATAAATAAAGAAAAATATGATGCTTTACCGGAAGATTTACAATATATTCTGAGAGCTGCTGCCTACCAAACCCATGTATGGTGCTGGATGGAAATGGAAAAGCGCAACGCAGAAGCATTAGCCGGTTTAGTATCCAAAGGGATTGCTGTGCGTCAGTTTCCAGATGAAGTTGTTGAGCGTTTCAGGGTACTAACTGATGAGGTATTGGAAACGTTGGCAAGTAGCGATTCTTTTACCCGTCGAGTGTATGAATCGTTTCGGAAATACCAGTCAACCGCCTATCAATATGCGCAAATCACCGAAAAACGTTTTTACAATGAGTTGAGTAGAGAATCGTAAGACTCCCCTACTCTATTGTTTGCCATAAAAGCTGTGCATCTGCGTTAATCTCATCAGAAATCGGCGATACTAACAAATCTTCAAGGATTATTTTTGCCGTAACAGTGTCTTTTAATGCTAGGTTTGCCCAAACGAGATACCATTTGGCGTAATCTTCATAAACAGCATCAAGATCATTTTTTTGCAATAACTCACTCAATACATCATGTGCTTTTTGTGGGTTGTGCTGTAACGCACAGTGGCCTTCAAACAGCAAATACTCAGTAGATTGTGTTGAAAGATATAGCGCATTAAATGCCTTCTCGGCAGCTACAAATTTTTTAGTTTCGTATAATTGTGCTGCTTGTTCCTTTGTAACTGACTTGTTATTGGAACTTCTTACCGATGCTAATAATTCTTTGCTTATAAGATTGTAAGGTGGATAATTTAATGTCGTCATCTCTTCATTGCTACCAAAGATACGCCATGAGGCGACACCTATTAATAATGCAAAGCCAGCGGCATAAGCATAGCGTCGAAAAGCTTGTCGTGCCTTTATTTTTTGCTTCATCTTGTTACGATGAAGCAACCATGTTTCCCCTCGTCTGCTAAATTCGTCCAATAGGTGTTCTTCTTGGAGTCGTTGATTGTTCATGATGTTTATTGTTTAAGGCCAAGCATTTTTTTGAGATTCCGCCTAGCATTTTGCAATGCAGACTTGACTTCGCCAACAGAAATTCCAAATTCTACAGCAATAGTATTATAACTCTTTCCCTCCCAATAATGCGCTGTTAAGCACAACTGTTGCTTGTCACTTAGATTCAATAGGTACTTATCTAATTGTGTAAAAATATCATCTTCACTACTGTAAAGAGTCAAATCTTCATCAAATTCCATATTATGAACCTTGATATTTGTAAATTCTTCTATAAATTCATGCAAATGTTGGTTTTCTTTCAGTATTCGCCAAGACTCGTTTCGAGTAATAATGAACACCCATGATTTGATGCTAGTTTTAATGGGGTGCTTCCGGGTTAATTGCTCATAAATTTTCACCATTATGTCACTAGCTACATCTTCGTATAACGACTCGTTTTTAAGGAAGTACAAACAAGTATATTCCACCTTTTTTTGCAGCTTTTTCAACAATATCTCCAGTGCCTTTATATCATCTTCCTGATAATATAATTGAAGCAATTCATCTTCTGACTTGTTAATATAGATCATTAAAAAAGCAGTACGAATAAACAGGCATGCAAGATGCACTTTTTTTGAAAATCATCGATTCATTATATGGTTTTTAACGATTGTGGATAACAAAAAAGGTGAATTACTTGCCGCTCATTTATTTTATGTTACCTTTGCGGCATCTTCTAGCCCATCTTCACACAGTGTCCACTGTGATTGTCATTTGATTCCAACCAACTTTTATTTATTCATACTAAGAGAACTCAATTTGATTCTTATGAAAAATTTGTTCTTTTCCTTTTTGATTTTGGCCGCATTTGCACCTTTGATGCTGACGGCCCAGAACGGGTTACCTACTAACCCTGATCCTAACAAGTGTTATGTACGTTGCGTAACACCTGATGTTTATGTAACAGAAGAAGTGCGGGTAGAAACTCGTCCTGCTTACAAAAAACTGACCGTTGTA
Organism: Saprospiraceae bacterium; assembly: GCA_041392765.1. Taxonomy (GTDB): domain Bacteria; phylum Bacteroidota; class Bacteroidia; order Chitinophagales; family Saprospiraceae; genus Lewinella. The sequence continues at coordinate 41,497 of JAWKLL010000043.1, read as the reverse complement.
CCTGCTCAGTACGAAACAAAAACAGAGCGCGTCATGGTTCGTGAAGGATATTCCCGCTATGAAATTGTTGCAGCTGAATTTTCAAACGAAACAGTGACTTACGAATCAGAGCAGCCTTATAACAAGGTAGCTATTAAAGCTGCTTCTTTCTCCGATGCTAGTGAGAAAATTGAAACGGCACCTGTTATCTCTCGTTGGGAGTACAGCCCTTATGAAGGCTGTAAGTCTGAAGATCCAGGCGATTGCCAAGTATTGTGCTGGCGTGAATATCCTGCCCAATTTACGAGTGTGCCTACAAAAAAATTGGCAGCCGACGCTTCTTACACAGCGGCGAAAGCGGGTGGCAAATCTGATGTTTATACGAAGCGTGCGGTAAGCCGTGCTGCCGAAGTTCGCGAGATCAAAGTAGAACCAGAATATGCTACTATCACCAAGCGTGTATTGGTAAAAGACGAGAGTGTAACAGAAGAGATGGTTCCTGCTGAATTTACGACTGTTACTCGTGAGGTGTTGAAAACCAAAGGAGGACTTGAAACTTGGGAAGAAATCGAATGTGAGTTGTTGAACTACAACGTTCTTCCTATCAACTATGAATACAACAGTGCTCGCTTGACAGACGATGCTCGTTCTATCATAGACGAAAAGCTGGTAACTTTGATGAAAAGCAATCAGAATGTCCGCATCGAGATCAGCTCACACACCGACTCTCGCGGTTCTGCAGATGCAAACCAGTTGTTGTCTGAGCGTCGTGCCCAGTCAGTTGTTAACTACCTCAAGTCAAGAGGCATCAATGGCAGCCGTTTGGTAGCTGTGGGTTATGGCGAAAGCCGCCTCAAAAACCGCTGCGCCGATGGTGTTTCATGTACTGAAATGGAGCATGCTGTGAATCGTCGTACCGAATTCCGTATCCTGAACTAATTCGTTTCAGGTGTCAATAGTAGCGGGCAGTCTGGTGTATATCAGGCTGCCCGCTTCATTTTGCAGAAAAGCAGCTTGTTTTTTTTTACAAATCCCACTTGTTTAACTGCTGTATTACGGCTCTTAGGTCTTTAGGCATTTCGACAGAAAACCGAACAGGTTCTCCTGTTTCCGGGTGCATGAATTGCAAAAAGTGCGCATGAAGTGCCGTGCGAGATAAGAGTGGCAACTCCTCATCATCCTTTCCTACATTGTATTTTTTGCCCTTAATGGAAGATAGGAAGAACTGAGGTTGCCTGCCATATAGTGCATCACCTAGTAATGGGTGGCCTATAGCCTTCAAATGTACTCGGATTTGATGCGTTCTGCCTGTGAATATTTGTACTTCTAGCTGGGTGTGTCTTTTCCAATTCTGTACGACTCGGTAGTGGCTATGAGCACTCATGCCCTTTTTGGCAGTAGTCATTCGACCCGGATGCCGTGGGTGTTCAATGATGGGCAGGTCGATATCAGCTTCTTTCTGTAAGGGAATACCCTCTACTATGGCGGTGTAAAACTTTATCGTTTCGTGTTGAGAAAATTGTTCACTTAATGATTTGTGAGCCTCAGCGGTCTTAGCAAAACAGATCACCCCACTGGTATCCTTATCCAAACGGTGTACCGTGTAAATTTCTCCTATCGTATTTTGTAATAGCGCTTTGAGATTAGGTGCCTGTGCAACATAGCGATCAGGAATGCTTAGCAGCCCAGAAGGTTTGGAAACGACCACAAAAGTATCCTCTTCGTGAAGTATTTCAATATTATTTTTCTTCATAAAAACGGCTTTTCTTTGTTTTTGCCCCTAAGTGATTGAAAAGATGTTTTTCCTAATGCGTAATAATCCCAAACAATGCTTCCATTGTAACGTCCTTTTTGATTTGCTTGCCCTATCCTATTGGCTTCGATAAGTTGTTGATAGGCCATCCGTTTTTTATACCAATGCCTGATTTTAGGAAAAAAATGCCAATGCGCCCGTATGATGGCACTGATGTGGGCATATTTACCTTGGGCAAGAAAAAGGATACCTGCCAAACCATCTAATACCAACCGCAAAGGAAGCCACCAGAGTAGCTTACTTATCGGTTCATTTTTAAAACCAGTGACCAGTGTGTTGTGAAAGTTCAAGTATGCCTTCCGAGGAGATAAATAGTCTAATGTCCCCCCCCCCAAATGATAGACAGTAGCATCTGATAGTGCCATGACCTTAAAACCTGCTCTTTTGAACCGCCAACAAAGTTCGATTTCCTCTGCATGAGCAAAATACTCTCCATCGAATCCACCTAAAGCATGAAAAAGATCAGCTCTTACGCAAATAGCAGCACCAGAAGCCCAAAACACCTCCTCAGTACCATCATATTGCCCTTGATCCAACTCTGTTTCTGCAAAAATCCTACCTCTGCAAAAAGGATACCCCAAGGTATCTATCCAACCTCCCGCGCCGCCTGCGTATTCAAAATGTGTAGGTTGAGCAATCGATCTGATTTTGGGCTGGCAGGCAGCAATTGTGCTATCACTTTGGAGTAATGCCACGCAGGGTTCCCACCAGCCACGCGTCACACGTACATCAGAATTCAATAAGATGTAATACGATGCGTCTATTTGGCGCAATGCTTCGTTATAGCCCGCCGCAAAACCTAAGTTGTGCTTGTTTTGCAACACCTTAACGGAAGGGAATTCATTGGCCAACACTGTCAATGAATCATCTGTTGAAGCATTATCGGCAACGATAACACGCGCATCGCTATCAGCAATAGAGTCTAAGACTGAAGGCAAATACTCTCTCAAAAAAGGAGCACCGTTGTAATTGAGTATGACAATCGCTGTGTCGGTCTTTTGACATGCTAGTTTCGAGGACACGCGCAATGCGGATAATGCCGCCTCTCTATCTTTCTGTAGTTGTGTTTTGAGTGCATCCAAATTATCAAAAACAGCATCGTCCCTTAGAAAAGCTACAAGTTCTACGGTAATGTTATCACCGTAAATGTCTTTAGCAAAATCAAAAATATTCACTTCAATACTACGAGCAAGCCCTTTATTCACCGTGGGCCGACTACCTATGTAAAGCATTCCATCGTAACTAACCCCCTCGTATTCAACACGTACGGCGTAAATACCATCTGCTGGTATCAATTTAACCGATTGATGTGGTACAATATTAGCGGTTGGGTATCCTAATCCTGTGCCAATTTGCTGCCCCTTCACTACCTTACCCGTTAAACGAAAGCTATATCCTAACCATTTATTGGCTTCAGCTAATTTCCGTTCCAACAAAGCATTTCTTATCTTGGTAGAACTTACGGCAATTTGATCTACTTCTTGTGGAGGAATCTCAATTACTGTAAAGTTACTACGCTCACTATACCACTTTAAATAAGCAATATCTCCTTGTCGATTCAAACCAAAACGATGATCGTAGCCGATTACAATTGTATGAGGATGGAATTTTGCTAATAAGAAATTTTCAATGTATTCATCGGCACTCATCTGTGAAAATGCTACCGTGAAAGGCACAATGACAACGTTATCAATGCCCAATTCTTTAAAAAGTGCTATTTTTTCCTCTGTGGAGGTCAGTAATTGGAGTGTATCATCCTGTGGATAAATAACCTGACGGGGATGAGGGTCGAAGGTAACAACCACACTTTCACCTCCACATTGCTTTGCTAAATGCTGGATGCGTGATAGTAGTTGGCGATGCCCTGTATGCACACCATCAAAAGAGCCGATCGTGACAACGGCTTTGATAAAACTTGGTAACGCTTCTAATTGATAAAAAACTCTCATGCGCGGCAAAAGTAGCAGAATTTTAGGAATCCATGTAGTGGGAATGGATTTTCATAACTCGTTTTAAAAACGAGTAAACAGCCACTCTATCATACGCTTCTCCTCAATGATGATGGTCATTTTTCCGGCCATATTTTGTCCTACTGCTAATTGTCGGCCTTTGTTGGTGGTCAATCCTTCCGGAAAACGGATATCGAGCAGTACCTTGTCGTCTTTGGTGACAATTTTGTGTTTAACATCGATTACACCTTCTACTGCACCGTATTGTTGAGCCGGGAAGTTGTAAAAATCCACGAGAACTTTTTGTTCTTCTTTCACTTGGCCGGATTTATCAAGGTCTAGAGATGCTTTGCCAATCAAGTTTGAAACCGAGGACGGGATGACAATCGCCAAACGCTGGTCTTTATTGACATACTCTTTTTCCTTGACATCATCCAAAACGGCTACACCCGGTATAGGTGAGAGCAAAGTATAGTGTTGTTGCCATTGTTCTACGGAAGTCTTGAGGGATTCAAATGCTTCTCGCAAACGGTTGATCGCCTCCTTTTTGGTTTCTTGTGTTACAGTCGCGGAATTTTCCAACTGGTTTCTTAAAAAACGAATATTGGCCAGACGCGTTTTTATGGTAGTCTCTGCATCTTGTACAAAGCGCTCCCATTGATTTTTGTTGGTTTCTGCCCTCCTCAATTCACTGAAATCCCCCCGACCTGAACGATAAAGGTTGTCTTCCCGTATATATATTTCAATATAGCTTTGCAATTCTGCTTCCAGTTGTTGTTTACGCCTTCTATCGCTGTTTATTTGGGTTTCTTCGAGTTTGATTGCTTGTTTAATTTCATCTATGGACATTTGACTTAGGCGACCTTCCAAAATATTTCGCGCTTCGGTTTGCCTGCCAGTAAACGTGTACATCTCTTCCTGCAATTCTCCTAGCACCAAATCATTGGGTAGCACCATGTTGACCAACGCAGAATCACCCATTTTTTCCAAGCTTGCTAACAAATTTTCCAAATAGAAAACATCTTCATAATTACCCGATGCTTGTAGTGTTAGAATAGCTTGACCTGCTTTTATAGTGTCTTCTGATTGTACCAAAATTTTGTCGATGCGGCCAGACTGCAAGACCGCTAATTCTACCTCCGGTTCTTCCCTTTTGATACGAACGATGGTCGTTTCTGTTTCAGGATAAGGCCATACATACAGTAGCCACACCATCATGACAAAGAAAACCAACACAAAAAGAAGCCCCCAACGTACAATCCAAGGCGGAGGAGTGCCTAATATTTCTTGTATCTCTTCGCTGCGTATGTCAATATCTTCCTGCATGGATGTTTTTTTCGACTATGTTAAGCACCTAGCTCTATCTGGTTTTTAACCAATTGATAATACGCTCCTCTATGGTAATAAAGGGCATCGTGCGTGCCTTCTTCTACAATCTCTCCAGCCTCCATGACCACTACCCTATCCGCTAATCGTACAGTATTGAGGCGATGAGCAACAATCACAATGGTTTTGTCTGGGAAATACTCGGCAATACGTTCCATGATGAGCATTTCGCTGTAGGAATCCAAGGCTGAGGTGGCTTCATCGAAGAAAAAATAATCAGGCTCTTTGTAAATAGCTCTGGCAATGAGCATACGCTGTTTTTCGCCAGCACTCAAGCCCAAACCGTCTTTGCCGATTTTGGTGTTATAGCCTAAAGCAAGCCCTTCGATAAAAGACTGAATATTCGCAATTTTTACGGCTTTGAGTAACCTTTTTTTATCAATAACCTCATCGCCCAATGCTATGTTTCGCGCAATGGTGTCGTTGAAAATATAGCCATCTTGCAGGACAACACCACACCGTTCACGCCAGAACTTTAGTTGTAGGTTTTCCATTTTCACATCCCCTAAACGAACGCTACCATCAACGGGAGCATACATATTCAGCATGAGTTTCAGTAAGGTACTCTTACCGCTTCCGCTGCTGCCCACAATTACGGTTGTCTCACCTTTGTTTATAGTGAGGTTGATGTTTTTTAATACCGTGGGGGAACTAGGGCCGTTGTATTGAAAGTAAACTTGATCAAGAATAATATCACCCGTTTCTGGCAACATATTGATTTTATCGGCTCCATCCTCTCCTTCCTTGGCATGAATTTCGTTCATCCGTTCCAAGCTAATTTGCGCTTCTTGGAAGGATTGGATAAACTCCACAAAGGAGCGGATAGGTGAGTTCAACTGGGCTACTACATACATGATAGCGACCAGCATACCAATCGTCATGGTTCCTTCTAGCACTGCCGTTGCTACCATGAAAAGAATGAGTAAATTTTTGCCCTCGTTGATGATTTCACCACCTGTTCGTTGCACTTGGTGCCAAGTAGCTGCTTTCAGTGCTGTTCTAATTTGGGCAGCATGAGCGCGCTCCCATGCCCAGCGTTTAGGCGTTTCTGCATTGTGGAGCTTGATGTCTTGCATCCCATCCACCATTTCAATTAATTTCCCCTGATTTTGTGCCTCTAAATCAAAGGATTTATAATCTTCATCGCGTTGCATCCGCTGGAAAGCATATACCCAAGCCAGATTGAAGAGGGTGCCTATGAAGAATACGAACAGAACTGCCTTGTTCCAAAATAATAAGAGCAAAGAAAATGCAACGAAATTGAAAAGCGATAGCAGTGAAACTAAGGCGGTAGAAGTTAGGAAACGCTGGATGCGCTCATGGTCGCCTATGCGCATCAGTAAATCGCCAGTGAGGCGGTTATCAAAATACCGGAGCGGCAACTTTGTCAACTTTCGTAAAAAGTCAGACAAGATATTTACATTTACCCTAACTGCAACGTGGATAAGTATCCAGCGGCGGAAGATTTCTACGATGGTTTGTGCTAACAGAAGTATGGCTAACCCACCGACCATAATCGTAATGAAGCCGGGTTCTACATACCCAATGCCAATGTCCACCAGCGATTTTAGCAAAAAAGGAAAAGAAATTTGGAGGATGCCTGCTATTAATACACCAATCCCAAGTTGAATGAGTAAACTGTTGTATTGTCGAAAATAAGACCCAACATAACTCCATTTGGATCGGTCGCCCTGTTCCCCATCCCGTTCATAGAAGGCGGGGGTCGGTTCTAATAACAGTAAAATGCCTTCTTCCTCTTCCTCCTCGTATAGCGTATTCGTCCAGCCTGATAAGAATTCGGCTTTAGAGAGTTTATATTTTCCCTCTGCTGGGTCGGCTACCCAAACGGTGTCTTTATTGGCTTTGTAAACTACGACAAAGTGATCCTCTTCCCAGTGTGCAACACATGGTAAGGGAATTTGATCTAATAGTTTTTCGTAAGAAGTTTGAACGGCTAATGTTTGAAAACCAATTTGCTCTGCCGCATCACTAATTTCTAAAAGACACCCCTTGCTTCCCCATGTAAGTAAGCTCTCGCGGGTTTCTAAAGAATAATAACGATTGTAGTGACTGGCGACCATGCGTAGGCAAAGTGGCACCACAGTCCATTCGTTCTAATTGCTGATAAAAGGGAAAGCTGTCTGTCATATCCTACTGCACAGCGTGAGCCGTTATTAACGGCAGATGCGTTGTAAAAATAAAACTTTTTCTCTAATTAATGTGGCCTTTCAACTAAAAAAAGCAAAAAAAGCCTTGAAAATGGCGTTATTTGTGTTCAGAAAGCCAGTTGATTGCGATTATGAGTAAATTTCAGTCCTTTATCTCAGTAGTGGGTGTTGTGCACCAAGCGGCTGATGTCGCTAAGTTGTCGTTGTATATTCGCAATGTTTACCCTGTTTTGTGCGATTATTTCACGGATTTCGAGATCGTTTTGGTTAATAATATTCCACAAACCAATCTTCAGTCTATTCTAAGCGATTTGCCTCCTGCTATCAAACAACAAGTGTTTCTGTTACAACTAGCTTCCAGAACGGATAAAAACCATGCTATTTTAGCGGGCTTAGACCGATCTAATGGCGATTACACCATCATTTTTGATCCTGCTTTTGCAGAAGAGCCGCAAGTAATCGTTCAGTTATACGAAAAAAGCCTGGAACAATTCGATATTGTGTATCTACGGGCTAATAACCGAGATTCAGGTATCTTGTACAGTTCATTGTATGCTATTTTCTATTTCATCTTGCGTCGTTTTTCTGATTTTGATATTGACGACAAAGCGCATACCACCCGTATTATTTCCCGTCGTGCGCTCAATTCTTTGCTCAAATTACGGGAAAATTTGCACCACCTTAAAGCGGTTTTCTCCATAGTAGGGTATCGTACGATCGGTATTGATACTGCCACTCCCCTACCCCATGATGAGTCTATTGGAAGGCAGTTCCGCAATTCTCTGGCTGTGATTGCTTCCTACACAACTTTCCTGCGCAGTGTGATGCTTTGGTTGTTTCTTCTTTCTTTTCTGTTTTTAGTGGCTGTTGTTATAAATGCCCTTAAAGTAAAGTTTACACAAACCGACATTTTTGGCAATACCGCCGTCGCCGATGCTGGTTGGACTTTTCTTGTCGTACTCATTTCCGTTTTCTTTGCGGCGATGACACTCAACCTTTACATCATTTCCATCTATTTGTCGAATATCTATACGGAAATAAAGCAACGTCCTCCCTATATTATTGAGTCGGTACGGCGGTTTTAGAAATCCTTGCTTAGTCTTTGGGGGGCGTAGGTATTTTCCTATTGATAAGAATTTCGAATTCTTTTCGTGAAATTTCTTCCAAAGCTGGGCGTAAGGAAGATAGCTTTGTATTTTTTTCACCTTTTTTTATCTCAACTTTTTGAGCAATATAGGTGATAGGGATGTTTCTGTACACAGTCGCTTCTAACACAATACCAGGAAGGCCATCATAGCCCATAGGGCCAAAAGGAAATGGTAATGCAGGGGCAAACCAAGCTTCAATATCTACAGTTGCCAACTCTGTGTTAATAAGTTCAATTGAAGTATGTCCTTTAGCTTTTATGCACTCGTATTCACCTACTTTTTTTGTTTCTTGTGTTATTTCCCAATTGTATGGATTCCAAGGTTCAACTACATGATAAAAAGTTGCCCCCATATCAAGGGAAACCTCGGTTATTCTTTGATTAGTCGATAATGCTAGGTAGTGAACATCACCACACTTCGCCATGATTTTAGCTATCTCGTATAAATATTTATCTTCATTGGCAAGGACTTCATCTTCAATAAGAAAAGACACTGCCTCGTCAGCATCAAATCGCAAACGTGTTGCAAACTGACGAGTGATGAAGAAACACGCTTTCATTTCTTCACCCAACATTTCATATTGTGCCGGATTCTCAATCTTCGTTTTCTCTAAACTTTCAAACAATGTGCTAGAGTCAACTTGAATTGTATAAACGATGTTTCCTACCACATCAGATGCTATCGTTTGGGCATTCAAAAAGGAAGTAATGAAAAGAGATGCAGCTATAAGGTGCATTGAAAAAACACTACAATATTTTTTTCTCTTATCATTTATTATGTCCATACTTCTACTCTTTACTAGTTTATTTACCACAACTCCAACACACGGCAGCCACCTGCAGGAATCGAGATGGAATTGATATCCTGCATACGTTCTCCCGACGTAATGTCCGTAGCGCCAGTGTAGCCTGCTGTGCGTTCTTGAAAACGAGCGGTATCTAAGTTAATAGCTTTGTCGTTGGAATTATAAACCACCATCACGGTATGCTCAGCATCGTGACGGAAAAAGACATAAACCCCATCTTTAGGAATAAATTGAGTCAGTTGCCCCGTTTGTAGTACCGTATGTGTTTTCCTGTATTGTGCTAACCGCTGAAGGTGTGTAAATAATTGCTGCTCTTTCGATGTGCGACCTTTTTCTTTGAACTTATTGGGTTTGTCGCCAGAAAAGCCACCTGGAAAATCTTTTCTTCCGCCTTCTCCAAAAGCACCACCCGACCCCGTCATTAGCAACTCTGTGCCATAGTATAACATCGGGATGCCTCGTAGGGTAAGCAACAAGCTGATAGCCGATTTCATTTTCTCTACATCTTCTCCCAATAAGCCGTATATCCTACCCAAATCGTGGTTGTCTAGAAATAATACATTCCGATAAGGATCTTTATATAAATAGTCCTGCGAAAGCGTGTAATAGAGCTTGGCTACTCCGCTAGTCCAACCTTGCTGAGCCGTAAGCGCTTCTGTAAGTGCGTAGTACATTTGGAAATCCGTCACGCCTGGCAGGTGGCTGTTGTGGCCATGCTCGCGTTCCCCTTCAGCAAACCAAGACTGCACGCCCGTACCGTGCACATAAGTTTCTGCAAAAATAGAAAGGTCGGGAAAAGCCTCCCGCATGGCTTGGTTCCAACGGCTCATAAAAGCTTGATCGCAATAAGCATACGTATCGATCCTAAAACCATCTTGCCCTGTGTATGCTGTCCACCAAATAGCATTTTGGATAAGGTAGTTGGCCAACTGTGGATGCTGCTGATTGAGATCGGGCATGTGTTTGTCGAACCAGCTTTCTGTCACTTGCTTAAAATCAGCCGTGGCCGCATGGGGGTCAAAATGTACGGGTGCACGGTAAGAAATTTCTTTGTAGCCATCTTTCCACTGATGAATCCAGTTTTCATCTGGTAAATCCTGTATAAACCAATGGTGGTCACCTACATGGTTGAAAATTACATCCATGATAACCTTGATACCATGCTCGTGTGCCAACCGAACGAGCATTTTATACTGCTCATTGGTGCCTAAACGCGGATCAATCCGATAATGATCCGTAACAGCATATCCGTGATAACTTTCGTAAGGTTGATTGTTTTCCAATACAGGATTGAGCCATAATGCAGTAATTCCCAGTTCTTCCAAATAATCCAAATGTTCCATTACGCCTACTAAATCACCACCGTGGCGGTAGAAAACCATGTCGCGATCTAAGTGCTGTTGTGCCATGCCAGGGACTTGGTCGTTGCCTTTGTCACCGTTCGCAAAACGATCTGGCATGATAAGGTATATCAGATCACTCGCATCTACCCCACCCTTCTGCGAGGATGCACTTCTTTCGCTAAGCGTGTATGGGAAAGATTTGACTTGGCGGCCTTGTTCATCTTGTAACAGGATGTCGAAACTGCCTGCGGGCGATGTAGGAGGAATGGATACAGTGATGAATAAATAATTGGGGTTTTGCAGGCGAACTACGGTGTCAATGGTAACACCTAGCCCATTAACAGTGGGAACAAGAGCAGATATTCCTTTGTCGTAAAGCATGATTTCCAACTTGCTATCAGGCATTCCTACCCACCAGTTGGGAGGTTCCATTCTAGGGGCGGAAAAGCCACTTCCATCAGCTAACCGATAGCGGTAGCTAGCCTCTTCGACACCGGTGGGATTTTCCTAAAAGGGTCAGCTTTATCTTTCTGGGCATGAACGTTTGGTAATATCAACGTAATCAAAAGACTCAAGCATGCAGCACGGCGAAATAGTATTCATCAGCTAATGGATTATTTTACCTTAATTGTTCCTTGGTCGGCATAGTTAGCAAACTGATTGCTTTTACAGCGATTCTGCTCATACCAAAAGTAGAAGTGCCGGCTAAGACATTACGTCTTTCTGATCTGTAACAGCTTGAATCTCAAATTCCATATCGTATTGGTTATCTTGTGCATCCATTAAGATAAACTCCTTGTTCCCAGCATAGTGCAACGTCCAACTTCCAACGAAAGAACTTCTCCCCATTGACCAAAGTGGAAGGTTCCATCGGGATTGAAACGCCACCAACGCCCTTTATTGGGTAGGTTCTGCGAATTGTCTGCATGGTTTACCCAGTGCTCAGCCACCCAGAAAGTGGAAAGTAACAGTTTTACTTTTGCATTGGATGTATCAGGTACAATTGGCGGTGCATAGCTGCTGCTTGATGTAGCTACTGCATCGGTCGAATCAAGCTTGTCTTGTTTACAAGCGGAGAAAAAAAGAATCAAAATGGTAGTGAATGTGAAAATCTTTGTCATCGTCGATTTTTTGCAAACTTACTACAACTTAAATTAATACGGCAGTACCCTTAATATTCCCCACTGCCTGGCTGGCGAATTTCCACTCCTTCCGACGATTTGGCATCCTGTACCATTTTCTTAACATCTTCCAACAATTGCTGGGCATCATATACAATACCATCTTTGACCGTGTATTTCACGCCTTCTGTCCTCACTACTTCATTGTTTTTTCATCCAGGCGAATGGCACCCGTTCCATAAAGTACCTTAAAGTCAGCCAATGGATTTTCCTTCACGATGACAAAATCAGCTTTTTTGCCTACTTCAACCGTTCCTATTTCTTTATCTAATCCTAATGCTTGTGCACCATTCAATGTAGCAGACATGATGACCTCCAGCGGATGAAACCCTGCTTCTCTCAATAATTCCAATTCACGGATGTAAGGCAAAACCATACAATTGGTAAATAAATCCAGAGTCGGATACACAGTAACGCGTCCGCCTCGATTTTTGTATTCATTGACAAAAGTCATCCATAGGCGGTAGTTCTCTCTCCAAACGACTTCTTGCTCTGTGCCAAAGGCATGCCAATAAGAACCGTGGCTAATGTGGCTCCGGGCGTAAAAACGCCCCAGACTGGGCAGGGTATATTCTTCGTGCCATTCTGCTCTTCTGGCACGCATCAAATCTCGATTGGCTTCATAGATATTAAAGGTAGGGTCGATGGTGAAATCTAAGTCGATTAAGGTTTGCATCACCTGATTCCAATGGTCGCTGTAAGGGGGAGCTGCCTGTTTCCAAAGTTTTCCAGCTTCTTCAAATCGGTGTTGCTCGTTTTGGTAATTATAATCTACCGGATAATCTTGCACTGTTCGATCCGTGAAAAGCGCCTCGGGCAAGCCATACCAATGCTCCATAGAGGTTAACCCTGCTTTAGCACTTTGGACTACGTTCCATTTAGCTACATCCATCTGCGCATGGTGGCAGGCCGACCTCAATCCTAGCTTCTTGTTTTCCTCAAGCGCAGCCGCCATAATATCGGGAGCAGCACCAAAAAATTTGATACCATCGGCCCCTTTAGCTGCATTGTCGCGCACCCATTTCCTGGCACCATCGGCGGTCTCTATCATATCATAGCTGCCCTGTCCAAAAACCGTGTAGGCTTCAATACGCGGAGCAACTATTTCATTTTTATCACTTCTTTGTTTGTGTTGCAATACCCAGTCCAGACCATTGCCACACGATGGGTCTCTAATAGTAGTAATGCCGTGACCTAACCACAATTTGAACACATATTCAGCATCAGCTCCCTGTGCGCGGCCTCCGATATGGCCATGCATATCTACGAAGCCAGGTAGTAAGTACATACCATTGGCATCCAACTCCATCCCACCAGGTTGTAGTGCAGGGCGATCAGCCGATTCGATAGGAACGCCAGGATTGCCAACAACAGCAATTTTTACAATGCGGTCGTTTTCAACCACGATGTCGATAGGGCCACGTGGTGGTGCACCGTTGCCATTGATGAGGGTGACTCCCCTTATGATTAGCTGGGGATGTGGTCCACTACCCTCTCCTGTCCGTCTGTCTGGTGACGGATCAACTTGGGCAAAAAGCGAGGTGCAAACTAGGAAGACCCACAAAAAGGATGATATCAATTTAGACATTTGAATAGCTTTTTATTGGCGAATGTAGAAAAAACTATCACAATTAATAAAATATTACCCAATTCGCTAGTCAAATACTTTAAGCTTGAAGCGGAAAATAAGGAAGCGGAAACAGTAATACAACTGTTTCCGCCCTTACTAAATGCAAAATGAAAGTTTACTATGTAACACACCTAAACCTTACGGGTGTAAATTAATACACCATAATCTTGCGACTAATGCTTACTTCGTTTTGCTGAATTTGCATGATATACAAGCCTTTCGCCATATCAGTAACATCAATCCATTGGGTGTCTCCGCTGCTATTTCCTTGCCAAACACGTTGACCAACAGCACTCCAAATTGATATCATGGCATTGCCTGCTAGTTCCTCCGGTAAATCCAACCTCAAGGTAGTGCTCACAGGATTAGGCATTAGTTTGATGTCTTTAGCATAGAAGGGTTCTTCTGTACTTACTGCATTCGGCAGCAAAACAGCGTTGATAACATGAACCACACCGTTGTCGGCTACTAAGTCGGCCACTGTCACCAGTGCATCATTGATGAAAACGCCATCAGCGTTGATGGTTACGGTAACGTCATCACCTTGTAAGGTTGTAATGGTCTGCCCGTCTGATAAATCAGTGGACAAAGCGGTAGCTCCTACAACATGGTACAACAGGATTTGCGCGCAAATCGCCAGTGGGGTCTTGCAACAATGCTTCAACCGTCCCAGCAGGCAGCGCAAATGCAGCATCCGTAGGAGCGAAACACAGTGAATGGTCAGCACCTGATAGGTCGTCTGCCAATTCCGCAGCAATCACGGCAGCCTCCAACGTGTTGTGGTCAGGGCTGTTGACGATGATGTCCACGACGGTTGTTGGTGGTGGTGGCAGCAAAACAGCGCTGATAACATGTACCACGCCGTTGTCGGCTACTAAGTCGGCCACTGTCACCTGTGCACCATTGATGAAAACGCCATCAGCGTTGATGGTTACGGTAACGTCATCACCTTGTAAGGTTGTGATGGTCTGCCCGTCTGACAAATCAGTGGACAAAGCGGTAGCTCCTACAACATGGTACAACAGAATTTGCGCCAAATCGCCAGTAGGGTCTTGTAACAAAGCTTCGACCGTGCCAGCAGGCAGCGCAGCAAATGCAGCATCCGTAGGAGCAAACACTGTCGAATGGTAAGCGCCTGATAGGTCGTCTGCCAATTCCGCAGCAATCACGGCAGCCTCCAACGTGTTGTGGTCAGGGCTGTTGACGATGATGTCCACGACGGTTGTTGGTGGTGGTGGCAGCAAAACAGCGTTGATAACGTGTACCACGCCGTTGTCGGCTACTAAGTCGGCCACTGTCACCAGTGCATCATTGATGAAAACGCCATCAGCGTTGATGGTTACGGTAACGTCATCACCTTGTAAGGTCGTAATGGTCTGCCCGTCTGACAAATCAGTGGACAAAGCGGTAGCTCCTACAACATGGTACAACAGGATTTGCGCCAATTCGCCAGTGGGGTCTTGCAACAAAGCTTCAACCGTGCCAGCGGGCAGGGCAGCAAATGCAGCATCCGTAGGGCAAACACTGTGAATGGAATTGCACCCGATGGGTCGTCTGCCAATTCCACAGCAATCACGGCAGCCTCCAACGTGTTGTGGTCAGGGCTGTTGACGATGATGTCCACGACGGTTTGTTGAGAATAGGAAATAACAATGCCAAGCATCCACCGCTATGGCAAGCGTAAATAGGTTTTTCATGAATTTGTTTTTAGTTTACTAATGCGTCCGAAGACAATCGGCTAACAGCAATGGTGAGTATTGGTTGGAAAAAGCGCTTAGTAATCACTAAAATGACGTTCATCTGTCAAAGTGAAAAAAATGACAAACATTATACAGAGAATGGTGTGTGGATTGCAAAAAAAGAAAGTGCAACTTGCATTGCACTTTCACAATAGAAAACTAAACCCCAGTTATTAATCTTAGAAGAGATGCGTTCTGTTTTACAAAGATGCAAATAAAAACGGGACAAACTATTTTTTATTGCTGAATCGATATTTTTTTTCAGTATATCCCTAAAATATAGATGGGACAACTAACTTTGCCGAAAAGCAAAAGTTATGTCTTCTTCAACCTTTGATTCGCAAACCCAAGCCAATATCGATCAGTGGCTCAATGGCAACTATGACGAAGTCACAAAGACTGAAATTCGGCAAATGTTGGATAGCCATGAGACCACTGCGCTGACAGATGCCTTTTTATACCGACCTTGAATTTGGCACGGGAGGTATTAGAGGAATCATGGGAGTAGGCCTAATAGAATCAACCGATACACCTTGGGGATGGCCACACAAGGACTGAGTAACTATTTGTTAAAACTATATCCCAACCAGCAGGTAAAGGTGGCTATTGCACATGATTGCCGCAATAATTCGGATACTTTAGCGCGTGTCGTAGCAGAAGTTTTTGCGGGCAACGGCATACATGTTTACTTTTTTGACGGCTTGCGACCTACGCCTGAACTATCCTTCGCGATTCGGCATTTGGGATGCCAAAGCGGCGTAATGATAACTGCCTCCCACAATCCTAAGGAATACAACGGCTACAAAGCTTACGGAGCCGATGGGGGACAATTAACAGAGCCGCATGACGTGAACGTAATGAGCGAAGTGCGAGCCATCGAAAGTGTAGATGCTATTCGCTTCACGCCCGATCCGAATAAGATTGAAATGATAGGTGAAGAATTAGATAACCTCTATTTGGATGAATTGGTAAAACTTTCTGTTTCTCAAGAGGCTATTGCACGACAACACGATATGCCCATCGTCTTCTCGCCTATACATGGTACAGGAGGCGTTATGGTGCCACCTGCACTCAAGCGATACGGTTTTACCAATGTACACCTTGTAGCCGAACAAATGGTGGTGGATGGCAACTTCCCTACCGTCGTCTATCCCAATCCCGAAGAACATGAAGCACTCAACATGGCGATTGCCAAGGCAGAGGAAGTAGGGGCTGAATTAGTCATGGCTACCGACCCTGATGCCGACCGTGTAGGCATCGCCGTGCGCGATATCAACGGCCAGTTCATTTTGATGAACGGCAACCAAACCGCCAGTTTGTTGATTAATTATGTGATGACGGCATGGGAGCAAAGTGGGAAATTGACGGGAAAAGAATACATCGTAAAAACGATCGTCACTTCCTACCTTATCGACAAGATTGCTGAATCCAAAGGTATTGAGTGCTTTAATACCCTTACGGGGTTCAAGTGGATAGGCAAAATCATGACAGCATTAGAAGGGAAAAAGACCTTCCTGGCTGGCGGGGAAGAAAGTTATGGCTTGCTGGTAGGCGAACACGCCCGCGACAAGGATGCGGTGGTGAGTTGTGCTATCATCGCGGAAATGGCTGCGTATTACAAGGATCAAGGGCGCACCCTTTACGATGCGCTTTTAGATATTTATACAACGTTCGGCTGTTATTCCGAAAAATTGATTTCCATTACTAAAAAAGGAAAGACGGGGCAGGAAGAGATTGCGGCTATGATGGAGCGTTTCCGCAAGCAGCCGCCAGCCTATTTAGGCGGTTCCCCTGTGACAACGATCATTGATTACAAAAGCAGTGAAGCAAAACACCTCGACAAAGGGGAAGTGTCTAGCATTGATTTACCTAAGTCAAATGTACTCCAATTCTTCACGGCTGATGGTAGCATCATTTCTGCACGGCCTTCGGGTACGGAGCCAAAAATCAAATTCTACTGTAGCGTCAACGCTCCATTGGCTGCCAAGGAAGACTATGAACAAGTAGGCGGTGCGTTGGATGAAAAAGTAAACCGAATCATGCAGGATTTAGGAGTAGCCTAAAATTATACCATTGGAAGATACATACAGGCATCAGGCACTGAGAAGGCAGCTCGTTGAGGGGCTTCGACGTCAAAGCATTGCAGATGAACGAGTCTTGACTGCTATGGAAAAACTTCCTCGCCATTTTTTCATCGAAAAGGCATTCGAGGAGTGGGCATATCAAGATAAACCTTTTCCGATTGGCTGTGAGCAGACGATCTCCCAGCCTTGGACAGTGGCTTTTCAAACGGCACTTTTGCAAGTAGAGAAACGGCAAAAAATCTTAGAAATAGGCACTGGATCCGGCTACCAAGCTGCTGTGCTAGCTTTAATGGGAGCACGAGTGTTCACCATTGAGCGACACCAACCTCTTTATGAAAAAGCGCGCTCGATGATGAAAGCATTAGGACTGGGGGGGGTAAGATGTTACTACAAAGACGGCTACCTCGGTTTGCCAGAAATGGCACCATTTGATCGTATATTGGTTACTTGCGGTGCTCCGGAAATACCTGCACAACTGATAACCCAGTTGAGCGTTGGCGGTATCATGGTTATTCCTGTGGGAATAAAGCAACAACGTATGATTCGCCTCATCAAGCGCAGTGAAACGGAATGGGAAACGCAAGATCACGGTGATTTTCGCTTTGTACCTTTCCTTTCAGGAACAGCTTGATAAAAGTATAAAAAAAACGTTTGTACAAAATCACCTCAATCGACCTCTTGTAGCCAATTGAGGTGATTTTAAATACAATCTTGCTACGCTTATTCCGATACAGGTAGTGTAATGGCATGGGTCTGTACACTGCCATTGACATCGCCAATTTTCACACCAATGAAATCTGCACCTAGGTAACCAAGCGAGGTATCCTCCTGTTGTATTTCTTCCGGAAACATCTCAAACCAAGGATTGCCAGGAATGGGAAACGTGTAATCCGCAGGAATGAAACGCCAACTGGTGTTGTTTACAAACGTTTCATCTATTTGTAATAGCAATTTCCTAATCAATATCATGTCAATTACCGTAATTGTCCCGGATTTATTGACATCCGCAGCGATACGCTTGTAAGGGCTATTCAACGGTTGATTGCCAAGAATGTGCTTGCTGATGAGTACCAAATCAAAAGTGGAAACACCATTCAAAGGATTTTCATCAAAAAAGGGGGTGATAGTTATCATTTCACCCAAGTTATCTCCAATATAAAAGAAAACCCCATCTCCATTCGTTGTTACCTGCACGGTATCACTTCCCTGAAGCGTTACGGCTACTCCTTCTATCAAATCGCCATCTTCGGTTGCAATAACGCCATTGTACATAGGAGGTGGTGTCTCGCAACCAAAAGAATGTTGCACCAATATATAGGTTTCACAATGCCCGTAATTGCCCTGTTCATCAAAGGCATAAATGTTGATGAGCAAGGTTTGTTCATCCTCTTGTGTCACCAAGATTTGTTCTTGGCTCGGAAGCGGCTGAAAATCATCGCTGCAGCCGTTACTTACGGGGTACGGTAAATCGCCAAACTTGTAACCTCCAATTGCCCATCATTATTAGGGCTACCCTGACCTGAACAATCGTACAAAGATGAAGCTACTAAATCAGCAGCATCCAATGTTAGCGTGCAGTCCCCCGTAATATTACTTAGCGTAACCGCTAAACCCTCAATACAGGCAGGAATGGGAGCTTTTTTGTCCAGCATATTGAACGATGCAACTTGTGTGCCGCTATTGCCACAATCATCCACAGCTTGGATACGGATTGCATGCAACAATTGTTCCCCCGTTTCATTGGCAATAACAGGTGCCACTACCGTGAGTGTATAGCTGCCTCCGCCGTGATGAACCAAATAAATGTTTATATCGGCATCGGATACAAATTCAGCTGCATTGATTTCTCCGTCTAAATTTACATCGATAGCGAATAAATCAAGTTGAACCGTGACAACCGTACTTTCAAGACACGCACCCGATACCGTAAAATTGAAGTCAGCGTTTGCTTGACAATTACCAACTACATCGGCAAACGTGCCTGAAGGTAAATCGGGACACTATAGCCGTTGAGTATCCATAAAGGAGCAAGGGCAATATCAATGATGGATAATGGATTACTAGCGGCGAGATTCAGCGTTAGCAACAAGCATGAGAGGTAAACACGTTTACCACTAAAAATCTTTTTTTCATAAGAATGAGTTTTAAAAAATGCGCAAAACAGGTGTTGGATTGAACAAGTAAGCTATGAAAGGGATTTCTAGATACAGAGAGCGTTTTCGTATAGGTATTGCAAATATTACATATTTTGACAATAGTACGGTGAAAAAATTTGAGGAATGATGCGATATTTTACGTTAATCAACAAAGTGATGAAAGAAAGACAGTGGTGTGTAGTAGAAGGGTACGTACGTCGGAAAGGGTATAGCTGCCCCTTGTGGGGCCCATATAGCTGTCCAGTTCGCCATGCTCAACAGTCCGTTTTTAAGTACGGACGAAAGGGCTTTCCTCTGCCGCGTGGTGACAGTACCCACACGCCAGTCAATCATGGTCTTTTACAAGACCCCAGCAACCTTACCATGGATGACGCAAGCGGAAGAAAAATGGCTCGCGCATCGCCCGAATGCTCTGGGACAAAGCCAGAGTTATATACCTATGATGTGCAGGTGGGTTGTCAATCCACTGCTATGAGTGCAAAAGTAAGTATTTTTTTAAATAAAACAAAATTGACACATTTTTTATGAAAAAAATTATAGATACGAAATAACGAAAGTCAGTACAACCAATAGCGTGTTTACTAATTTGCGAAATTTATTATGTACACAAAATTAATTAATAGCTGCCCCTCCTATCTAGTACAAGGCAAAACAACCCGCTGTGAACTTAGTGTAAAAAATACAACAAACCACAACCTCCTTTCTCGCTTCTTTGATTACCTTTGCCATGTTTATCAAAAAGTAGTGTATGATAGGTCAATTAAAAGATGCGCAATTCAAATTGAAGCGCATATATATCGAATCGGAATTGCCAAGTGCATTGGAGCCGCTTCGCGCCATCTCAAATAATATTTGGTGGACATGGAATCAAGCTGCCATTGATCTTTTGAGAGTGTTGACGCTGAAAAATTGAAAGCCCTGAACTATAACGCCGTTTCTTTACTCGACCAACTCAGCTTGGAGCGTATGAAAGAATTGGCTGCCGACAAGAGTTCATCGCCGCCTTAAAAAAGAGATAAGCAGTTTCAAGACTATATTATGAAACGCCTCCAGCAGGACGGCAGATAGCCTATTTCCAGATATGGAATATGGGCTACACATCAGCTTGCGCTTGTATTCAGGTGGATTAGGAGTACTGGCTGGCGACTATCTCAAAGAAGCCAGTGATGAAAATGTGAATTTAGTTGCGATGGGGTTGCTGTACCGCTATGGCTACTTCAACCAGATCATTGTCATCTAAAGGAGACCAAATCCACAACTTCCCGCCGCAGGAATTTACTAAATTGCCCATAGAACCCGTGCGCGACGACGACGGCGAATGGATTAGGGTGACGGTGGGTATCCAAGGGCGGCCTGTACAGGCTAAGCTGTGGTTATTGAAAGTAGGACGCATTTCCTTATATCTCCTCGATACGGATATTGAAGAGAATAGCTGGGAAGATCGCGCCCTTACGCACCAATTATATGGCG
Source organism: Saprospiraceae bacterium (assembly GCA_041392765.1). GTDB lineage: Bacteria > Bacteroidota > Bacteroidia > Chitinophagales > Saprospiraceae > Lewinella. The sequence continues at coordinate 20,646 of JAWKLL010000043.1, read as the reverse complement.
GCGATAACGAACACCGACTCAAGCAAGAGATTTTATTGGGTATCGGAGGCGTACGCGCTTTGGAAGCGATGGGGCTACAGCCCGACATTTACCACCTTAATGGGGTCATGCAGCGTTTCTAAGTTTGGAGCGTTTGAAAAATCTTATTCATCATCACGGCCTAAGCTACGCTGAAGCGGTGGAGGTAGTACGTGCTTCTTCCTTGTTTACCACCCATACACCTGTACCTGCCGGGCACGACCATTTCCCTGAGCATTTGATGCGGGCTTACCTTTACAACTATGCTGGAGATCTGGGGATTTCGTGGCATGATTTTATGGCATTAGGGCGTGTAAATCCCGATGCGTCCGAGGAAACGTTTAATATGAGCCATTTGGCTATTCGTCTTTCGCAGGAGGTGAATGGCGTGAGCCAATTGCACGGGGCTGTTTCCCAGAAGATGTTTACCAAACTATTCATAGTTACTGGCAGAAGAACTACACGTAGGTTATGTAACCAATAGCGTCCACTACCTACTTGGATTGCCAACGATTGGCATGAATTGTATGTCAAAACTTTTGGAAAGGCATTCTTGCGCGACCAAGCCAACCGAGACCATTGGCGTAAAATTCACAAAGTAGCCGATGCCGACATCATGGCCATCCGCAGAGCCTGAAAAGAGGTTGTTGGACTATGTGAAGGAAAAAATACAATCAGATTTAACTCGTCGTGGAAATTCTCCGCGTGCTATATTTGATATTACCAACCAAATTCGGGAGGACGCATTAGTATTGGGTTTTGCACGACGCTTTGCCACCTACAAGCGGGCACACCTGTTGTTTAGCAATGTCGAACGATTGCGGCAGATTGTAAACAACAGCGACCGACCTGTCATTTTCCTCTTTGCAGGTAAGGCTCACCCTGCCGACGGCGGAGGGCAAGACCTCATCAGACGCATCGTTGAGATCAGTAGCAGACCCGAATTTGCCGGTAAGGTCATCTTCCTGGAAGACTATAACATGGAAATGGCCAAGCTATTGGTGCAAGGTGTGGATATTTGGCTCAACACCCCTACTCGCCCGTTGAAGCCTCTGGCACGAGTGGCATGAAAGCGGCAATGAATGGAGTGGTGAACTTTTTAGTGTTTTAGATGGTTGGTGGGCGGAAGGCTATCGCCCTGATGCAGGATGGGCGCTTTCTTTGGAGCGCACTTATGAAGATAAGCAACTACAGAACGAGTTGGATGCTGAAAACATTTACAACATCTTAGAAACCGACATCATTTCCACCTACTTGATTTTGACAAAAACGGTATTTCTGCCCGCTGGGTGTCTTACGTGAAAAATATCATTTGCGAAGTAGCACCCGAGTTCACCATCCGGCGCATGCTGCACCATTGCAATACGAGCGCTTCTACAACAAGCTGTTCGTGAATGGGGTAGCCGTTTGAATGATCACCACTACCGCCCGGCACGGGGTGGCCGCGTGGAAGCGGCATGTACAGCAGCATTGGCCGAAAGTACATGTCGTAGATGTCCAGACTTTCGACTCCTCCAACCATTCCCTGCCCGTAGGCCCTCAAATGGATGCCAGTATCACGGTCGGTTTGGGAGTATAGCCGCCGAGTTTGTAGGGGTGGAACTCTGTATCTACAAGCGAATTGACGAGAATGAATTGCACTTGGTACGCACTACCCCATTGGCTTTGCGCCAAAAGGGAATGGGCAAGCCACTATGCCGTTTCTTTCGACCCAACTCGCGGGGGTCTATGAATTTGGATTCCGCATCTTCCTCAGCACTCTTTATTGGCCAACCGCCAAGGACGAATTTGGTCATTGGGTGTAGGTTGTTGGTTCTTTGACAAAAGTGTGGAATCTTTGGCCTAGCGATGTGCAACAGTGGCGCGATGGCGGACGGACAGCGACCATGGAAGCTGGCCGAGAGCGAATAGCGAGCTGTGGAACATGGCGCCCGTAGGAAGGCTACCACAGGAATTGTCAAAGAACCATCTTGTTTTATAAAAATTTTCATAAAAGGGAATAAGCTCGGCTTGTTCCCCTTTTTCTATAATTAGCTATTGCGTGATTGAGAAAAACCCCTTACTTTTGAATGAACGTTCGGTCAATTGTAAAAAATGGCACCACGCACAAAGCAACAGATACGCCAAATAAGGTTGCAGAGCAAGGCTCAGATCATGGGTAGCACTCGAGTTTGTTTGCCGTTTTTGGCTACCGTGGAACAACCGTCAGTCAGATTGCTGCCAAAGCAGGAATATCTAAGGGGCTGCTTTACAATTATTTTAGTGGCAAAGAGGAGTTACTGCATGAGATTATCCGCAGCAGTATAGCTGAAAATATCAGCTGGGTGCAAGCCATCTACGATATGGATCTACCAGCTTTTGAAAAACTTGAACGTTTAGTCGTCAATCTATAGAGATGGTGAAGCGAGATGTTCGCCATTGGCAATTACTGACAGCCTTAGCGTTCCAACCGGATGTGGTAAAAGGTTAGAGGCTGAAATTACGGCCAAACAATCCGCCATACTACCAGGTATGATAGCCATTTTCGAGGAATTGGGCATAGCCGACCCCTTGATGGAAACATGGTTTTTTGGTGCACAATTGGATGGTATCTTCCTGCATTACATGAACTTACAGGAACACTACCCTTTGGAAACCATGAAAGACATGCTTTTGAGCAAATACTTGACATTAAATCAACAGCTTAGCAATGAAAAAACCATCAAAGCACCCCTATAAAGAAGTATTATTAAGCCTTCTTTTTATGGTATCAATCCCCTTCTTTTCCTACTCGCAGGATGCCAAAACTATCATCCAACGGGCAGAGGACAAAATGCGGGGGACTAACAGCCAATCGGAGTTAAAGATGACAATCGTCCGACCAGAATGGAGCCGAAGTGACAATGAAATGGCCTGGACATTGGTGCGATTATTCCTTGACCCTCATCACAGGGGCCTTGCAAGGGATAAAGGCGCTGCTTTCTTGAAACGGAATCAAGAAATATGGAATTGGCAACCTAGCATCGACCGCACCATCAAAATGCCACCTAGTATGATGATGCAGCGTTGGATGGGGTCTGACCTTACGAACGACGATTTAGTGCGCGAATCTTCTATCTTGCTGGACTACAACCATCGGTTGCTAGGTGAAGAGAAGCAGGAAGGCCGTATGTGTTGGAAAATAGAACTCAAGCCCAAGCCTGATGCAGCGGTAGTCTGGGGTCGTATCCTGATTTGGATAGACCAAGCGACTTATATGCAATTACGTACAGAATTTTACGATGAGGATGATTACCTGACCAATACTATGGTGGGCAAACAAGTTAAGGAGATGGATGGCAAACCCTACCGTCCATCTTAGAAGTAATCCCTGCCGATGACCTGAAACAAGACCATTTTGGAGTATATCAATTGGATTTTTGATGTAAAACTAGAGAACAGTTCTTCACCGTTCAGCAGATGAAACGCCTGCGAGCTTAACGATTAGCAAATGATAGCAACCCTTGCTTGGAGGAATATTTGGCGCAACAAACGGCGGACTTTCATCAGTCGCGTCTATTGCTTTTGCTGTGTTCTTTGCTGTTTTTATGCAAAGCATACAACGAGGCGCGTGGGATCACATGTTGGACAACGTCGTCAATTTTTACTACGGATATGTGCAAGTTCAGTCAAAAGACTACTTTGATAATCCCAGTATTGACGAAGCCATGACCTGGAATGAGCAGATAGAAAGCAGCATGGGGGCGAATCCTGAAATACAGGGCGTAGCACCTCGTCTGGAATCGTTTGCGCTGGCTTCCACGGGCGACGAAACTACGGGAGTATTAGTAGTAGGTACGCGGCCTGCACCAGAATCAGCACTAACCCATTTAGAAGAGAGACTCGTAGCGGGCAAATATTGGGATGGCGAAGATGATACGGGGGCTTTGGTGGCCGTAGGTGTGGCAGAGAAGATAGGATTGCAACTAGGAGACACCCTCATCCTTATCAGTCAGGGGTATCGGGGTGCGAATGCTGCTGGGAAGTATGCCGTGAAAGGCTTGCTCAAATTCGGCTCGCCAGACCTCAATAAGCAGATGGTATATCTGACCTTTCCGACAGCTTCCTGGTTTTTTGCCACTGAGGGGGTAGCCACCAGTGCGGCCATCCAAATCAAGGATAAAACGGACGAACCTACTGTAACGCAATGGTTGCAAACCCAATTAGATACAACCGCCTATGCTGTCATACCCTGGCAGGAGATGATTCCTGATTTAGTAGAAGCGAAGATGTTGGATGCGGCTGGCAATAATTTGGTGTTGGCGGTGCTTTACCTCATCATTAGTTTCGGTGTCTTTGGCACCATACTCATGATGACGCGAGAACGACAGTATGAATTTGGTGTCCTCATGGGAATTGGCATGCAAAGGTGGCAACTAGGATGGATGGTGTGGATGGAAATCATATTCTTAGGTTTGTTGGGAGTGGCAATGGGTATGTTGTTGAGCTTTCCTTTGGTTTACTACTTCCAACAGAATCCGTTTGATTTAAGTGCTATGGGGCAAGAAGCCGTAGCCACCTACGAGAAATTCGGCATGGAGCCTATCCTACCCGCTGCTTTAGATGCAGACATTTTTTTGCAACAAGCAGTAATCGTTTTTTGGGTTACGACCCTTTTGGCTGTTTATCCTTACTTGAAGATACGAAAACTAGCACCTGTAAGTGCCATGCGTTCGTAGTGGTCAGCCGTTTGTAAAAAACTGAAAACAACCCAACATGATTTCAACCTTAGCTTGGAGAAATATTTGGCGAAGCCCCACCCGTTCCTGGGTTATCATCGGTGCCATTATGTTGGGCATTTGGGCGTTGGTGTTCATGCTTAGCTTTACCGTGGGCATGGTGCAATCTTATGTTGATAATTCCATTGAAAACGGCATAGGTCATCTGCAAGTGCATAACGCTGATTACCGCCAAGAAGCAAAGGTACAGTACTACTTTTCGACCGATGTTTTGCCGTTAGCACAATGGAAAACCGACGAACGCCTACAAGGTGTTGCCGTACGCACCTTGGTACAAGCGATGGCAGGATCAAGTCGCGCAACGCGAGGTGTAGTAATCAAAGGTGTTGACCCATTGGGCGAAAGCCAAGCCACTCCCCTATCTCGGCAAATAGTAGAAGGAGAATATTTAGACGCCAACAAAAAGAATTGCCTAATCATCAGTAAGACTTTAGCAGGTAAATTAAAAGTGAAATTGCGCTCCAAAATAGTCCTCACTTTTCAGGATTTAGAGGGGCATATAACAGCAGGTGCATTCAGAATCGTTGGTATTTTCGACACCGGCAACAAAGCGATTGACGAAGGCAATGTCTTTGTAAACCGCTTAGATATCAATGCATTATTAGGCAACTCAGCTATGGCTCACGAAGTCTCTTTTTTGCTAAAAGATATTACAACACTGCCCGCTATGAAGGCGGCCCTTACGGCTCAATTGCCCGAACTGGCAGTGGAAGATTACAAGGAAGTCGCACCGGATTTACAGCTATATGAAGGGCAGATACAGACATCCGCCAACATATTCATGGTCATCATCATGCTGGCACTGCTGTTTGGCATCATTAATACCATGCTCATGGCGGTATTAGAGCGCTATCGAGAGCTGGGTATGCTGATGGCGGTTGGGATGAACAAGGCGCGTGTTTTTGGAATGATCTTAATAGAAACGCTTTTACTGGCTATGATTGCTTTGATTCCCGGCCTTTTGTTGGGATGGGGTACGGTGGCGTGGTTGTCAACAACGGGCATCGACCTTTCCGCCTTTAGTGGCGGGTTGTCGCAGTTTGGTATGTCCACGGTGGTTTACCCAAAACTGCAAGCGGCCTTGTATTTGCAGTTTGCGATGGCGGTCTGTCTGACAGCTATACTGGGTGCCATATATCCTGCTTGGAAAGCGATCCGCTTGAAACCAGTGGAAGCCATGCGGAAAATATAAATTTTACACCATGAACGTTATCACTACAAGCGGGCTTAGCCGCGTTTATAATCCTGACACGATTCCTGTGTATGCCTTAAAAGAGGTGGATTTAGCCATTACAGCTGGCGAATTTACGGCTATCGTAGGCCCCTCTGGTTCAGGCAAAACAACTTTGCTCAATATCATTGGCGGTTTGGACAAACCCAGCAACGGGCAGGTAATCGTAGGCGGCACCGATATTGGTGCACTTACTGACAACCAGCTTATCCAGTTCAGAAGAGACCATATCGGCTTTGTTTTTCAAGCGTACAACCTCATACCTGTACTAACCGCCATGGAAAACGTAGAGTTTGTGATGCTGCTGCAAAACCAACCCGTACAGCTGCGAGCAGCAAGAGCAAAAGAACTATTGGCATCCGTAGGTTTGGCCGATCAAGCAAACAAGCGTCCATCAGAGATGTCAGGCGGGCAACAACAACGCGTAGCTGTTGCGAGGGCTTTAGCATCCAAACCCTCCTTTGTGTTGGCAGATGAACCAACGGCTAACTTAGACGCGGCCTCAACTACTCAATTGTTGGACATTATGGCGCAGTTGAACGAGGAAGAGGGAATCACCTTTGTATTCAGCACCCATGACCAACGCGTCATCAGTCGTGCCAAAAGAGTGGTAACGCTGGAAGATGGCCAAATTGTCCGCGATGAAATTCGTTGAAAACACCCTCACAACATTACTTTTGCTGCTGCTGTTGGTGTCATTCCTTCCGGCGCAAGAAACGGTACCACCCAACCGTTTGGTGCTAAGCGGATATGTAAAGCAACTGCAAAGTGGTAATTTCTTCAACGCCTCCTTCCCCGACCTGCATCGCGGCGTGTTGGTGGATACTTTTTTGATGGACAACCTACTGCACCAACGGCTGAATGGGACATGGATAGCCACTGAAAAATGGTCGATACATGGGGGCTTTCGCACGAGGCTTTTTTATGGAGAAGTAGTCAAAGCCAACCCAATATACGGGCAGCAAATCGATGGAGGAAGCAACGATTGGTGGGATTTATCGGCATTGTGGTTAGATAACAAAAGCATCATTGGCCACACCGTAGTGGATCGTCTCTATGCGGAGTATCTGCATGAAAACTGGGAAATAAGGGCTGGCCGGCAGCGCATCAACTGGGGGATTAGCACCGTGGAATCCCAATGATTTGTTCAATGCGTATAGTTTTACCGATTTTGACTACGAAGAACGCTTATAGCGATGCTATTCGCATACAATATTACACGGGTTACGCAAGCAGCGTAGAAATAGCACTAAGGGTGCTAACCACATCGACCGAAGCGTAATGGCTGCCAAATGGGGTTTCAATGCCGGCACCTACGATTTGCAATTGATAGGCGGCTTTGCCCAAGGTTATTGGGTTTTAGGAGGCGGTTGGGCTGGCAATCCTAAAAAATGCAGGGTTCAAAGGAGAAGCAAGTTGGTTTACTCATCCTACCACCCGCCAAAATAGTATTGCCATTACCACTAATATTGACTATGCCTTTGAAAAAGGGCTGTATGTAAACGTAGGAGGGTTATTCAACAGCGAAGGCTCAACGGCAGGAGGCATTCTTGAGTTGTTTGCGTTTGAACTATCGGCTCAAAATCTGTACCCTTATCGCTGGACGGTCTTTGCGCAAGCTATGCACCCCATCAGCCCATTAATCAACGCAGGCGTAGCCACACTCTACAGCCCGGTGCGTAGCCATGCGCTTTTTTTAAACCCAACATTCAGCCTGTCTATTGCCAACAACTGGTCGTGGGATGTGATTGGGCAGGTAGCATTGGATAGGTCGGGAGGAAAGTTATCTAGCCCTTTACAGGTTGTTTTTACCCGTGTTAAATTCAGTTACTGAAAGGTAGTGGGGGGCTATTCACCCCCGTATAGTTGCTATTGAATAATATGGGATTAGATGTTTATTTGCGTTGCAAGGGCAAGGTGTTTATTTTATTTTTTGTGCGTTTTTAAAGGTTAATAGTGTTTCAGTTGAAAACGCTTTTATATCTTTATGCACCTGACTGCGGAAAAGGTAAGTGGGTAAGGGGTAAAAAATAAATTCAGAATTTGTCAAAGATAATTAGATGAATAAGTAATTCATTTACAGTGTTTTATCATTTTTTTGATTATGAAAATTTTGAAAATATTTTTTTCTCCAGACTAATGAATTTGGTTCTTTGACTTTTTTAGTGGAGGCTACCCTTCGGTCGCTACGTTTCGCAGCTCGCTATTCGCTCACCGGCAAACCCGGGGCTGTCAGCTAAAAGCTGCCACTGCTGCACATCGCTAGCCCAGTACGACCACTAAATTTGTCAAAGAACCATGACTTTTTAAAAAAAAATGTTTCATGGGGGTAATAGACGAGCGGTTTATGAAGCGCTGTTTCGACTTAGCCAGATTAGGAGCAGGTACAGCCTCGCCTAATCCCATGGTAGGAGCGGTGTTAGTTTACAAAGACCGCATCATAGGAGAAGGGTTCTACCCTCGCGACGGTAGCGCGCATGCAGAAGTGCGAGCAGTAAACAGCGTTCGACAAGAAGACAGGCATCTCATTGCCCAAAGCACCCTCTATGTTTCACTTGAACCTTGTAATATTCATGGCCGCACACCACCCTGTACCAACTTGATTTTAGAAGAACGAATCCCCAAAGTAGTCGTGGCGGCTACCGACCTTACGCCTGGCGTACAAGGATCTGGCTTGGAACGGCTCCGGCAAGCAGGTGTAGAGGTGCATACGCATGTTTTGGCGGCAGAAGGTGCTATGTTGAGCCAATATCGCAATACCTTTGTAGCAGAGAATCGACCGTATGTGCTGCTTAAATACGCACAGACAGCCAACGGTTTTATGGCCCCGGCCACCCCATCCCCCTACTGGCTAACCAATTCGTTCAGTCAGCGATTGGTACACAAATGGCGAACGGAAACGGACGCCATCCTCGTAGGTGGCGGCACGGCGAGGATAGACAACCCCATGCTTACCAATCGGCTGTACCCGGGGCGGCAACCCCTCCGCGTTGTTATTGATAGAAATAACTCACTTCCTTCGTCGCTCCATCTTTTCGACGACTTACATCCCACCGTAGTTTTTAGCAGTCATCCGCGCACCGCTACCGCTAACACCCGCTGGGAATTGTTGGACTTCGACCAACCGAACTGGTTGCTATCCTTACTACAAACACTAGCTACTCACAGGATCGCTCACCTGACGATCGAGGGAGGAAGTTGGTTGCTACAACAGGTGGTTGATGCTAATTGCTGGGATGAAGCCCGCGTTTTCACAACGCCACACTATTGGAAAGACGGACTTTTAGCTCCGGTTTTAGGTAAAATGCCGACCCATTCCTCTACCCTCTCAACCGACCAACTAACCGTTTTTTACAACAACTAACAGTGATAATCATCGACAAAAATGACAAAATGTCAGTCATCAGCCGTATCTTTGCGCCCCACAGGGGATAATACCCCCTATTATCAACAAAAAGAGCATGTATAACGATAATCCTACATTGGAAGGCGTTGTCAAGGTAATTGACGAAAGCAGACAGGGCGAGGCATTTTTCATAGAAACAGCCGCCACAGGAAACCGCCATTTCTATATTGAAAGCTATGGCTGCCAAATGAATTTCAGCGATAGCGAAATTGTAGCTTCTATCCTAGGTGAAGCCGGTTTTCAACCCACCCGCAATATAGAAGTAGCAGATCTTATCCTTATCAACACTTGTTCTATCCGTGAAAAAGCGGAGGAGACCGTGCGCAAGCGTTTGCGTGTATTCGACAAGGTGAAAGCGCAGCGTCCTGGCACCTTAGTGGGTGTATTGGGCTGTATGGCGGAGCGTTTGAAAAAGAAATTCCTCGAGGAAGAACGCTTAGTAGATATGGTAGTAGGCCCGGATGCCTACCGCGATTTGCCCAATTTGCTAGCTCAAGCTGAAGAAGGCGAAAAAGGCGTGAATGTATTTTTGAGTAGGGAAGAAACTTACGCCGATATTGCCCCCCTCCGATTGGATAGCAACGGGGTAACCGCTTTCATTTCTATCATGCGAGGTTGCGACAATATGTGTTCGTTCTGTGTGGTGCCTTATACCAGAGGGCGCGAACGCAGCCGCAACGCATTCAGCATCGTTGCAGAAGCTACCGACCTGTATGCCAAAGGCTACCGCGAGGTGACTTTGTTAGGGCAAAATGTGGATAGCTATAAATGGGAAAACCCCGAGAGTGGTCAGGTTGTCAACTTTGCCAACTTGTTGGAAATGGTTGCATTCGTTCACCCAGACCTGCGGATTCGTTTTAGCACCAGCCATCCTAAGGATATTACGGATGAAGTGCTCTTCACCATGGCCAAATACGAAAACATTTGCCGATATATCCACCTGCCGGTACAATCGGGTAATAGCCGCATCCTCGATTTGATGAACCGCACCTACACCCGCGAATGGTACATTGAACGCATCCAGCGCATCTATGAAATAATGCCAGATTGTGCTGTCAGTTCCGATATTATTGCTGGTTTTTGTTCAGAAACGGAAGAGGAACACCAAGACACCATGAGTATGATTTCGCTGGCGAATTACAGCATGTCCTACATGTTCTGCTACTCCGAACGACCGGGGACTCCCGCTGCTAAAAAATTGGTGGATGATGTGCCGGAAGCGGTAAAGAAAAGGCGTTTGCAGGAAATTATCGACTTGCAAAATGCAGTCAGTCTGGCGCATAACACAGCGGACATAGGCAAGGTCTTTAAAGTGCTAATCGAAGGCGAGTCCAAAAAATCTGCTGATGACTGGAAAGGACGCAATTCCCAGAACAAGATGATGGTATTCGCCAAACAAGGAAACCACCACCCAGGCGATTATGTGTGGGTAAAAACCACGGGTGCTACGAGTGCCACGCTTTTGGGGGAGATGGTGGTTTAGCAATCTATTTATGAATGATGGATAGTAAAAAAATAACCAAAAAAGTATTCCACTACATTGCCATGCTGGCACTTATTCTCTTCGGATGGGGAGGCTTATCCTCGCTGAATGGGCAACAAATGAACGCTGACGTACACCGAATGTACTTTAACCAAGAAGGCCAAGAAGTACTCGCTACGGATGATTACAGCCGATACGAGGAAATTTACACCACCGCCACACGAGATTCTGTGTATGTAAAAAAATACTACAAAAGCACAGGGCTATACGCCGAAGGAGGTTATCGACACTATCGAGATAAGGAAAAGCAAAAGTTATTGGGCGTTCATACTAGCTATTTCAGGGATTCATTGGTGGAAAAAACCATCAATATTAACCGTTTCTATGATGCCGAAGGAGTGTTACTTGAGCTTCGTTCCTTTTACAAATCAGGGGTTCCTAAACGCATTGAGTACTACGAATCAACAGGTGAAGTAGCTAAAAGTACCTGCTTCAACGAAGAGGGTACAGAACGTGACTACACCCCTTTCGAGCAAATGCCTCGCTTTTCGGGTTGTGAAGATGTAGGAACCTTACCTGAAAAAAAAGAATGTGCGCAAAACGAATTGCTTAAATTCCTCTACTCAAACATTAATTACCCCGCGAGAGCACGTGAAAATGGAATTCAAGGCACAGTAGTTGTCACATTTGTTATTGAAAAAGATGGCAGTCTATCAAATATTGAATTAGCGAAAGATATTGGTGCTGGCTGCGGGGAGGAAGCAGTACGGGTAGTACGAATGATGCCTCCTTTTATTCCAGGCATGCAAGACGATGAATTGGTGCGTGTGCAATTCAATTTGCCTATAAAATTCAAACTTGAGGGTCGTAGTCGAAAGAAAAAACGGCACAAAACGGAGTAACAAGTAATTTCCGCGAACCAATAATCTAAAAATACAACATGGCCAACAACCTACAACAAATTAAACAACGGTACGGTATCATCGGCCGGTCTGAGGCTTTAGACAGGGCGTTGGATACGGCGCTGCGCGTTGCTAATACCGACCTCAGCGTATTGATTACCGGTGAAAGTGGCGTAGGTAAAGAGGTTTTCTCTCGCGTTATTCACGATAATAGCCCTCGAAAACACGAAGGATTCATTGCTATCAATTGTGGTGCCATTCCCGAAGGAACTATCAATTCAGAATTGTTTGGCCACGAAAAAGGTGCGTTTACAGGTGCCGCAGGCGAGCGGAAGAGCTATTTTGAGACCTACGACAAAGGCACCCTCTTTTTGGATGAGATTGGGGAGATGCCCCTCAATACACAGACTTTCCTGCTGCGCGTTTTGGAAACGGGGGAATTTGTACGCATGGGTAGCAACAAAGCGCAACGCACCGATGTACGCATCATTGCCGCTACCAACGTCAACCTGTTGGAAAACGTGCGCAAAGGCAAGTTTCGGGAAGATTTGTACTACAGGCTCAATACGGTACCTATCCATTTGCCGCCCCTTCGCGAGCGACGAGAGGATATTTATCTGTTGTTTCGTAAATTTTGCATCAACATCGCCGAACGCTACCGTTTAGACTCGATTTCATTGGATGAAACAGCCCGTCGTATCATAGAAAATTACGAATGGCCGGGCAATATCCGCGAGTTGAAAAACGTAGCCGACCAACTGAGTGTGCTAACGGACGAGCGCATCATCACAGGCGCTATGCTGCTTGATTTGATGCCGCATTTAGCTAAACGCAACCTTCCCAGCATACCAGATGCTACCCACGCGGGCGAAGGTATGCAGGAACGCGAGATACTTTACAAGGTGCTTTTTGATATGAAAAAAGACCTCAATGACTTGAAATCTTTAGTCTTTGAACTTATCAGCACCAACGATTTGGAAATGCCCGATGCTAGCGACCTGAGAGCTTTAAATTTACCAAGCCGACAAGCCACCGTACAAGAGCGTTTGGATGAGGTGTTAATGGAAGATTCTCCCTATGTGGCTCCCTACCCACGTGCAGCTAAACCACCCATCCCCGATGCGGACTACGAGCCTATCATCCTGCAAGGTGATATTAAAAACCACTACGATGCCAGCGAAGTAGTGGAGGAAAACCTCAGTTTGGAGGACAACGAAAAGGAATTAATCATCAAAGCGCTACAAAAACACCAGGGACATCGACGCGAAGCCGCCGACGACCTTGGTATTTCTGAGCGGACTTTGTATCGAAAAATCGAAAAATACGGCCTACCGTTATGACTTCTACACGCATCATCAAAAATGCCCGCATTGTCAACAGGGGAAAAATTCAGGAGGGCGACATCCTAATCGTGGATGGGCGCATTGAGCAAGTAGGCGGCATTATTAATCGTCCTCATGCAACGGAAGTGGATGCCCACGGTATGCTGGCAATACCCGGCATCATTGACGACCAAGTGCATTTCCGCGAACCAGGATTAACACATAAAGGGGAAATTTACACTGAAGCCAAAGCTGCCGTAGCAGGTGGTGTGACCAGCTTCATGGAGATGCCCAACGTAAAACCCCCTACCCTCACGCAAGAACTATTGGAGGCAAAATACCGACGTGCGGCTGCTTGTTCCTTGGCGAATTACTCCTTCTTCATGGGAGCTTCCAATGACAACTTAGAGGAGGTGCTCAAAACCGATCCGCGTACGGTTTGTGGCATCAAAGCCTTTATGGGTTCCAGCACGGGTAATATGCTGGTAGATAATGAAGATACATTAGAAGCCCTTTTTTCCCAATCGCCCATGCTCATCGCTACTCATTGCGAAGACGAAACGACCATCCGCCGGAATATGGAACAGGCGCGTATCGCCTTTGGTGAGGAGGTGCCGATTGAGCAGCACCCCATCATCCGTTCGGCGGCAGCCTGCTATTTATCTTCCAGTATGGCGGTTCGCCTTGCTAAAAAACACAACACCCGCCTGCATGTACTGCATATTTCTACCGCTGATGAACTGGCGCTTTTTCACAATGATTTGCCACTTTCGCAAAAGCGCATCACTTCGGAAGTCTGCGTTCACCATTTGTTTTTCAATAGTGATGACTATGCACGTAAAGGTGTGTTTATAAAATGGAATCCGGCGGTCAAATCCGCTGAACATCAATCGGCACTACTACCAGCCCTGTTGGACGACCGGTTGGATATCATCGCCACCGACCACGCACCTCACACCTTGGAAGAAAAGGCAGGTACTTATTTCAACTGCCCATCTGGAGGCCCTTTGGTGCAGCACAGTTTAGCAGTCATGCTGGACTTTTACCACAAAGGACTCATTAGCGTGGAAAAGATAGTGGAAAAAATGTGTCACGCTCCTGCCCAATGCTTCCGCATAGCCGACCGTGGATATGTAGAACCCGGCATGTGGGCCGACATCGCATTGGTGGACGAAAACCACACCTGGACGGTGGCATCCAACAACATCTTGTACAAATGTGGCTGGTCTCCTTTTGATGGATATACTTTTCGAGGAAAAGTAATGGCCACCTTCGTGAATGGTCATTTGGCTTACGAAAATGGGCACTTCAATGAAAACCAATGGGGTCAGCGGTTGTTATTCCAATCTTAGAGTATCTCTAAATATGTACCTTCTTGATGGAAAACCAAGATAAAGACAATAAAAAGCTGCGCAATCTATGTGCTGTTTCTAAAATGGTAACAGAAGGCAGGCAGCCCATCCAGTACATGGTGCGGGAAGCGAGCTTAGGCAAATACGAAGACGGCGTATATGACAGCGGCTGGATGATGATGACGGGCGAAGAATCCTTGGATTACGTGGACAACCCCGATAACATCGACTACATACCGCTGTCAGCAGTCATAGCCATTGACCCGAGAATCCTCCCCTATTTGGATGCCCCACAGGGAAGCGAATGGGAATGGGATGAAAACAAAAAAGATTTCGTACGGGTGACGGGGTGATCTGTGGGAATGCCTGAAATAGCTTGACAAACATCAATATTAAACCACAACGCACATTGCTTAATGAAACACTCAATATTAATCGGTGTAATTGTAGTATCTAATGTTTTACACATCCATCGTGAGCCAGCGGCCTCTTCGGAAGCCGATGTAAGCCAAAATAGTGAGGAGGCTTTCTGCGGTGATGACCGCCCAGACGACACCTGTTACGCCCCCGTTGAAATGTACGCCAAATAAATAGCCAGAGGTATTTCTACCATCCAAAAAGCAACGATGTTAATAAGCATTGGGGTGCGTGTATCATAAATATTGAAAGCTTGAATGTATATCGTATTAAACCCATACATTACACCATGCAGCAAAGATGCACCAATTAGCGAATGCAATTTCCACAGCGGGTGTATCGTCGAAGAAAGCAATAAACGAAGGGGCAAATATCCAATATACAATTGAGATAATGCCCAGAAATATACCTGCCATGATGGCCGCTAATTGTACAGAACGAATGGCGCGATCGGGCTGTTGAGCACCGAGATTTTGCCCTACCAGTGTGGCGGTGGCATTGGAAAGTCCCCAAGCGGGTAGCAAGGTGAAGATAATGAGCCGGATGGCCACCGTGTATCCCGCCACGGCTTCATCGCCGAATCGGGCTATAATTCTCATGAGGAATATCCAACTGGCCGACGCAATGATGTATTGCATGGCACCAGACGAAGCAATGCGTACCAAGCGCTTGAGTATGCCCCAATCTAACTTCCAGCCACCTGCGCGAAGCTGGATGGTACCACGCCCTCCAAAAAGAATGTACAACTGATAGGCAACACCCAAGCCGCGACCAATGGTAGTAGCTATCGCTGCCCCCGCAACGCCCATAGCAGGAATCGGACCCCAACCAAATATAAAGAGTGGGTCTAAAAGGATATTGATACCGTTGGAAATCCACAATGCACGCATGGCATAGGCAGCATCGCCGGCACCCCTGAAAATACCATTAAGCAAAAACAATAACATGATTACCATGTTGCTGCCAAAGGCAATTTGGGTGTATCGGAGGCCTGTGTTAATCAAAGCTTCGCTGCCTCCCATGAATCGCAGAATATCTGCTGCAAAAATCACCCCTGGAATGCCTAGTAACAAGCTAACCCCCACCGCTAAATAAATGGCTTGTTTGGCTACACGGGAGGCATTGTGGGCATCTTTTTGGCCAATATAGCGCGAAATCATGGCCACTGGGGCTGTGCTGATACCAATTGCAACGGAATAGACAAGCGTGATAACAGTTTCTGTCAGCCCTACGGTTGCCAATGCCTCCGGGCTTACTTTGGCTACGAAGTAGGCATCTACCACCGCAAACAGGGATTCCATTGCCATTTCCAATACCATAGGAATACTTAAGAGCAAGATGGCTTTACGGATGGAACCCTCCGTGTAGTCGTACTCATCGCCCCGTATGGCTGAACGGATCAGGGCTATCGTCTCTTTCATGGGTGATCGTTGGGGATAAACTATGGAAACCGGATGTGGCAAAAAAAAGTTCCTTTCAATATTCGATAACCGTATTGGATTCGGGGTTAATACAGTATTTATGGTAAGCGAGCATCGCGCCAAGCCCATAAATAACGGCTAGCAACACTTCGATAGGGTCTCCATGCAGCAGCAATACGGCACAAGTCTTTTTCTAATTGCTTTCCTTTGCTGTTTACTTGATAAAGTTCTTGCATCGATTGCCGAATGGCTAAGTCGCCTAAGGGAAAAATATCTTTGCGTCCCAGTGTAAAGATTAAAATCATTTGTGCCGTCCACTTTCCAACTCCTTTGATGGCGGTCAGGCGGTTTTGTATCACATCATCCGGCAGACAAGACCAATCCTGACGCATCAGATCCTCTTCGATAAAGTAGCGCGCTACATGCTGAACATAAGTAGCCTTCTGGTTGGAAAGTCCAGCAGCACGCAAAGATGAAATAGGTAGATCCAATAGCATTTCGGGATGTGGATAGCCATCGCTGAAGAGTTGCTCAAATCTACCAAAAATAGTAGCGGCTGCTTTTCCCGACAACTGTTGGTAAACGATAGCCCTGATGAGCCTAAAGTAAACATCATCAGAAACTTCCGTTGGTTCTAATTTGATGGATTCAATAAGGGGAGCCAAAATGGGATCTTGTATCAGTTGCTTTTTCCAAATAGGCATAAATAGTGAGCAGTTTGTCAGCTTAGCGTTTTTATTAAATAAACGAGAATGTTCAACTTTTTCCGTCTATTAGGCGATAAAAGTACACATTCTTTTCACTTCATTGTGCTTTAGTACGCTACTTTTGCAAATCTAACAAAAACTCAAACAATGAATATTCCTACCCGTTTGGCGCCTATACTGCTAATGTTGTTCACAATCTTAGGTACATCCCATGCACAAGAGGCGTGGCAAGATAAGATAGACGCGAGTGTGTGGGCTGCCCTACAAGCGGGTGATCGCGTGGAAGTTATCATTATGATGAACGAACAAGCTGATCTGCGCCAAGCTGACCATTTGCGTGGCAAAGCAGCTAAAAGCCAATATGTTTTCCAACAAGTGAGCGCATTGGCTCAACGCACGCAGGTGGATGTAAAAAAAATGCTGACACGAAGCCAATGCTCCTTTCTCTTCTTTCGTATCGTGAATGCCCTAGTAGCGGAGGTAGATAGAACCTTGGCTACTAGATTGGCAAAAAGGTCTGATGTGCGCAACTTGCAACCCAACCCTTGGTCGTTTTTCGACGCACCAATGCCAGATCGCACCTTGCAGGCTGGAGAGCGGGGCGTGATAGAATGGGGCGTATCCCGCATTCGCGCACATGAAGTATGGGGATTTGCGTTTTCGTGGCGAAGGTGTAGTTGTTGGCGGCCAAGACACGGGCTACGACTGGGTACACCCCACTATCCAACAGCAATACCGAGGCTGGAATGGCAACGAAGCAGACCACAACTACAATTGGCATGATGCCATTCGCGAAATAAACCCCCTGCACAACGACACCATTATAAGCCCGGCCAATAACCCTTGCGGCTTGGATATAGATACTCCCTGCGATGACCATAATCACGGCACTCACACGATGGGCACTATGGTGGGTGACGACGGGGCGAAAACCAAATAGGCGTAGCACCTGCCGCCCGCTGGATAGGCTGCCGCAATATGGAACGAGGTTGGGGTACTCCGCTTCTTATATTGAGTGTTTCGATTGGTTTCTTGCTCCCACCGATTTAAATGGCGAAAACCCAGACCCGTCGTTGGCACTCACATGTTATCAACAACTCTTGGGGGTGTCCACCTGTTGAAGGGTGCAATCCTGATAACTTTTCCCTTATGGAGACAGCCGTCAATGCCCTTCGTGCGGCGGGTGTTGTCGTGGTTGTTTCGGCAGGCAACAGTGGCCCTAACTGCCACACGGTCAACAATCCGGCGGCTATGTTCGAGGGTTCTTTTGCGGTAGGTGCCAGCCGCAGCAATGATACGATCGCCAACTTTAGTAGTCGTGGGTCAGTGGCCATCGACAGCAGCTTCCGGCTGAAGCCCAACGTGGTAGCACCGGGCGTAGGCGTGCGTTCTGCGATTCGTAACGGGGGCTATGCCACATGGAATGGCACCAGCATGGCAGGCCCTCACGTAGCAGGTGCCGTAGCGCTCATTATCTCGGCAGCACCCCATTTGGCGGGAGAGGTGGATAGTATTGAAACCATCTTGGAACATACTGCTATCCCCATGCTATCCGACCAAGACTGTACTCCGTTTCAAGGTATGGCAGTACCTAACACCGCTTATGGTTACGGCAGAATCGATGTATATGCAGCGGTAGAACGCGCCATGCAAACGGTAAGCGTTGTACAAACCTCGCAAGAAAAAGTAGCTGTCTATCCCAATCCAACAGATGGGCGTATTCAACTGCGTTTGCCCGATGATATTGATTTTCGTTTTCTACTTTTCTCCACCGACGGCCGACTTTTGGCAACGTACCCACTGAATGAGTCCACTTCCATCGATCTTTCCTTCTATCCGACTGGTGTTTATTATTACACATTGATTGGCGACAACGGCTATCGTCAGCAGGATAAGGTTGTTTTGGTGAGGTAGAGGGTGTTTTTTTTGGCTTTTGGCTTTTGGCGTATGGCTTTTGGCTGTTAGCTGATGGCTGTTGGCGGTTGGTGCTGATGGCTTTTTGAAATGTTAGCTTCTTTTTATAAACATCGATTATGGCTATTAATAAACGTGCTTTCGTACTGTTATTTATTTGCTTTTCAGTGCTGATGCTTCATGCGCGTACTATTGTACACTTTCATAAGGAACGATGCAAAACTGAAACTGTACAACACAGAAATAGCTACCATATATACTTACTGGATGCAAACACGGGGAAAAATTTATATCGTTTCCTATTAAAATGAACAAACCTCGACTATTTGCGGCTTATGGTTATATTGTATTTACCAATGCATACCATAAAGAAGGTTCAGGCTGGCTTACTGATTATTTCATCTTCGATATGGAGAATAATCAGATTTGGAAAAAAACATGGCCATCTATTAACCGACCTAGCTTGGCAAAAGATTATATGCTTGACTACCTTGTTTATTACCTTGACGAAGCGCAGGCTGTTCCAGCCAAAGCATATTTTTCCACTGACTTTGAAAACCTCGGTAACATCATAAAATAAACAGCTATAAGAACAATGCTTTTATTTATCTTGCCATCACAGCACTTGGGTTTGTATTGCCTGATTCTGGATGAACTTCGCCAGGGAACAACACGAAGAAAAAGGCAAGGTAATGCTGTTGTAGTAGTTTTTTTAAGACAGGATTTACAGGATTTACAGGATTTTGGAGATGATTAAATTTTCAGGATTATGCCCATCCAACCAAATCAAACGGGCGAAGCCCATCAAACAATATCAAACCACCTTTCGCACCTATACACATACCCAACCTATACACATTTTACACCTTTCGCACCTTTCCCACATTTACCCCTCCTTCCTACCCTGCATTTCCATCAGCAACTGCCGTAGGGAGCGTATCTCCTCCAGCAATTGCATATTGGCAGACTGTGTCTTTTCCTGCGAGGCACGTAACCCACGTATTACTTCCATCAATTGAGTGATATGCTGCTCATAAGCTTCTTTGGAGGAAGCGTAGAAATGCTCCACGAAGCTGGCGGCATTGGTAATTTGGTTATTGCTGAAATGGCTGTTATTTTCACCTGGCAGTAAGGAATCGTAAGGGACTTCAAAAATATCAGCAAGCTGTAGGAGGCGATCTGTGTCCACTTTACTCTGGCCATTTTCGATTTTGGCATAAGCCGACTGAGAAATGTTCAAGCGTTCCGCTACCTCTTGCTGCTGCATGTTTTTCTGCTTGCGAATCGCTTTTATTCGATGAATAGTCGTATCGTGCATATTTTATTCCTATTTCGGGCAAAAATAGTCAAAATTAGGTCACTTTTATTCTTGCACCTGATTATATATTTGTTGCATCTTTTCTGAGTTAAGATAAACATGAAAAAAACCTGATCAACGTGCTGTGCTTTAGTAATAAAAAAAAGTTGATCTGAATAAGGGTATGGTTGGCGGAAGGCGGATGGATGCCTGAGGCTGGCTGATTGGTTAATTTAATCGAATCGGCGACTAATAATTTGTCTATAATGACAGAATTAATGTCTAGTTTCTATTAATACACAAGCCAATTCAAGCTAATAATCTCATTGAGTGATCTGTTTACAATATTGTTCAAAATCGGCTGATTTGAATTCTAAAACTACACAGTGTAAGTTTTTCAAAACGAAACGCCTTAGTAT
>JAWKLL010000042.1:0-45642 GCA_041392765.1 Saprospiraceae bacterium | reverse complement strand
ACCGCACTTTACAGCAATGCCATCAGTGCATCCACCCATTGTCATCGTTACACCTCCAACCGCATCCAAAGCACCATAAACGTGGTCAGTTGTGTAAGGTGAAAATGAGGAATTAAAAGCATTCCCATAAGAGAATACCAGAAAATCATTAGCAGGCAATATGACAGTTCCATTAACCGAAGATATGGTATAGGGAGAAGTACCATCATCATCGGATATAATCCAAGTGTTGTCGGTTAAATCAATAGCCGATGAGGTTGTATTATATATTTCAAACCACTCCGCATTAGGATCGTTTGGAGTCCTAGGGCCAACTTCAGTGATAATAACACTTCCTGCGGCAGGACACTGCCCTCTCAACCAAAAACAACCACCCGTTAGCAATAACAACAAAAGGTAAAGTCTGTAGCGATCTTTCATAACTGTATCAGATTTAGATTGAAACAAAAGCACATCATTTGTTTTCCGTAAAACAATGAAAAATAGATGCTCCACAAAACTATACCCTTGACTACAGCAATTCTTGAAATACGTTATTACACAAGGCCGAATTCAAAGAATTCAAACACAATACCCACACATCGCCTTATTTTATAATGATTTATTCCTAAAAAAGCACCTTTTACAAAACTTCTTTTCCCCATTCCTGCCGATATTGAAATGGTGTCTTACCCGTGGCTTCTTTGAACGCGGTGTAGAAGGAAGACTTAGATTTAAAACCAGACATCTGGCCGATGGATTCTACAGTGTATATATCGTAATCAACTTCAACCAACATCCGCTTGGCATCCTCCACGCGGTATTGGTTCACAAAGGAAACAAATCCACTTGTATAGGTTTTGCCTAAGACATAACGGAGATACTTGTCGTTGGTATCCAATTTTTTAGCCAAGCCAGAGAGCGATAAATCGGGTTGGCGGAAAACCTTATCCTCCTCCATGATGGTATTCAACTTTTCCAGAATGCGTTCTGTCAGTTCTTCATCTATGAGCGGTTCTTCGTCCATTTTTTTCTTGGGTTCGCCATAGAGCATACTCCATATAGAAAAAGCATTATCTGGCCGCTGCGAGTATGACCACAATAGGTATCCTTGAAAAACGAAAACCAGCATCAGCGACCAGCCCTGTATATGCCTTCATGTATATTTGTTGGACATACACGGCCATCAAAAACACTACATACCCTACCAACAACCCATTCGCCCACGCTATACTTTGTTCGGCTTCTTCCTCTTTTAGCACCCGTACCCGCTTTATCTGTAATAAAGCCATCGTCACATATACCAAATTCTGCAACAGAAAGAAAAATGTAATAAACGTGAAGTTGACGAAAAAAACGATTTCCTCCGTATATTGGTAAAATACCGATGCCTGATCGGCGAACACCATAATCAGAAACCCTGTAATATTTACGATTGTCAATACAATCATGGGCAAATAATGCAACACCCACGAAGGCATTACTTCACCAGTACTAAACCTCCGTTCTTCGCCCGTCAAATAAAGGTAAAAGGTAGGGGGAATGCTCACCAACAATACGTAAAATAGTAAAGAAAGTAAGTTGTAAAACGGGTTTGACCAATCCGCATAATATACTATCACATTCATGCTGGTCAGCACCAAACTCGCTATTCCTATCAATGCCCAAAAAAATAATGAGCTTAATTGAAAACCACCTGCTCTAAGCAATCCAACCCCCTTGAAACAAGCATAGCTCACTCCTAAAACTGCATACAATGAGGTAACAAACTGCTCCACAACAACTACATTGGTAATTTTACGGCAATAAACTGTTTTTATTTTTTCCCATCCCTTATCATTCGACCGTCTGGAAGAAAATATGCTGCAAAAATAGATTAAAATCCCGTCTTTGTTCCAAAAACACACGAACTCGTTGCGTTTGACGATATTTGAAAAGGTATCAAGCTGCCCAAAAACAATGTATTCAGTTCCTTCTTAGTAATTTGACGGAAATAACTGATCCCATTTTTTCTGAAGGCTTGTCTTTATACACACGCTTTGTGCAAGTATTCCTACGCTTAGTGCATAAAGCCAAGCCAAAAATGGGATTACTTATTTTTTTCCCGTCCCTTAACTGCTTCTATCCATTTTCCTGCTCTATGTTTTCTCATAAATATCCTTATTTTTGCGCTTCAAACATCAGCAAAGCCAAACGATGGCGAAAAAGAAGAAAGGACAATTATCGTTGAAATTGGGGTTGAACGACGAACGGGTGCCCAAGCTTTTCGGGGTATTGAGCCTGTTTTTAGCGGCTTACCTCTTTATTGCGTTTTTCTCTTACCTGTTCACTTGGCGTATCGATCAAGATCGTGTCCTCCATTTTTCCGGCTGGTTACTCTTGGAAAGTGAAATGGAAATGGCCAACTGGCTGGGCCGGCTAGGTGCCATCACTTCCAATTTTTTCTTCTACTGGTGCTTTGGGCTACCTTCCTTTGTCTTCATTTACCTGCTTTTCCGCATCGGTATCAACCGTATCTATCGGCAACCATTTGCGGCACTTATGCCTACTATCAATTACACCATCGTGGCCATGATTGTAGCGTCCGTGCTGCTTGCCTTTATCACAGGTGATGCCGAATTTCCTTGGGGAGGGGCCGTAGGCGACGGCATTGCTACTTGGTTGCAAAATTTCGTGGGCACCATCGGGCTTTGGTTGCTCATTATTGTTGTTGTGGCAGGAATGTTCATCTGGCGCACCAACCCTAATTTCAATGAACTAACCTTAGAAAAACTTCTCGAAGAAGGTATCGACTACTTCAGCGATTTCTTCAGCGGAGCTGCTGCAAGGCGCAAAAAACGCGACCGATTACTGGCTACTAAAAATGCGGGTTCACCTAGTAGCGAAGCGTCAGAGGACAATGATGAATTGGCCGAGGAAGACGACCTGCTGTTCGCTCCACCACAGCCTACGGGCAGTCAATTAGCGTTTGAATTAGCGGAATCCGGCAACTTGGACAAACCTCGCACCCTCTCCGCTGGCGATGCTGAATTGGAAATTGAATCCCCCGCTTTGGGCAATGATCACGATGCCAGCGACCTCGACCCTACCCTATCCATTGAGGCAGAGAATACCAACCACTCCGAGCCTTATGATCCCACGTTGGAACTGTCCACCTACGAGTTTCCCTCCGTGCAGCTATTGGAAGAATATGCCAACCAAAAAGTAGAGGTGGATCGGGCAGAATTGGAAGCCAACAAGGATCAGATCATTGAAACCCTGCTCCACTACAAAATCGAGATTACCAAGATACGGGCTACCATTGGCCCTACCGTCACGCTATACGAAATTATCCCCGCACCAGGTGTGCGCATCTCCAAAATTAAAAACCTAGAGGACGATATCGCCCTTTCCCTTTCAGCACTCGGCATCCGCATCATCGCTCCTATACCTGGGCGCGGTACGATTGGTATTGAAGTGCCCAATAAAAAAACCCAAATGGTCTCCATGCGGGAAGTGCTGAACAGTGAAAAATTCCGCTTAGCCAAAATGGATTTGCCCATTGCCTTGGGTAAAACTATCAGCAATGAAGTTTTTGTAGCAGACTTGGCCAAGATGCCCCACTTATTAGTAGCCGGTGCTACAGGGCAAGGTAAATCGGTGGGTATCAATGCTATTTTGATGTCCATCCTTTATAAAAAACACCCCTCACAGGTGAAGATGGTGCTCATCGACCCTAAAAAGGTGGAACTATTTCCTTATAGCCGCTTGGAACACCACTTCCTCGGCTTCTTGCCTGGGTCGGAAGAGCCTATTACTACCGAAACTAACAAGGTTATTCACACCCTGAATTCCCTCTGCATTGAGATGGATCAGCGCTATGACTTGCTCAAAAAAGCAGCTGCGCGAAACATCAAGGAATACAATGAAAAATTCGTCGCTCGCAGGCTCAACCCCGAAAAAGGCCACCGATTCTTGCCTTTCATCGTGTTGATTATCGACGAGTTTGCCGACCTCATCATGACAGCCGGCAAGGAAGTGGAACTGCCCATTGGCCGTTTAGCGCAGTTGGCGCGTGCCATCGGTATCCACTTGGTGATTGCCACCCAACGACCTTCCGTCAACATCATCACGGGCGTTATCAAAGCCAACTTCCCGGCGCGAATTGCTTACAAAGTAACCGCTAAAGTGGATTCCCGCACCATCCTCGACGCTGGCGGTGCCGACCAGTTGATCGGGCGCGGAGATATGCTACTCAGCGTAGGGGGAGAAGTGGTGCGTATGCAAGGTGCTTTCGTTGATACACCCGAAGTGGAAAATGTAATCGACTTTATCGCCAACCAACGCGGCTATGCCGAGCCTTTCCTACTGCCAGAATTCCACGGCGACGAAGACATACAAGGCTCTGTCACACTCACTTATAAAGACCTCGACGATATGTTTGAGGATGCAGCTCGCCTTATCGTAGCCCAACAACACGGCTCCACTTCCATGATACAGCGCCGCCTAAAATTAGGATACAACCGCGCCGGACGCATCATGGATCAATTGGAAATCATGGGTATCGTAGGCCCCGCCGAAGGCTCTAAACCTCGCGAAGTACTCGTCTATGACGAAATAGAACTAGAACGATTCCTACAGGATTTGAAGGAAAATCGATAATCAACTGTAAGGCACTTCTGACGTGCCTTACAACCAGTTATTCCGACACAAGAGCACTGAATAAATATTGGCGCGTTTGCCCTACAAAAAGCCAGCCTCCTTCATAATATTCCCAGAAAAAGGCTACCTTTGCGCCCTAAAAAGCAGGTTTACCCCAGCTAAAAGGATACTACCATGAAAGCCAACGAAATACGCCAGGCGTTTTTGGATTTTTTTGCGGAAAAACAGCATAAAATCGTACCTTCAGCACCCATCGTGCTACGCAACGACCCTACGCTGATGTTTACGAACGCGGGCATGAACCAGTTCAAAGACTTCTTCCTCGGCAACCAAACCCCCACCGCACCCCGTATAGCTGACACCCAGAAATGTATGCGGGTATCCGGCAAACACAACGACCTTGAGGACGTTGGCATGGATGGCACACACCATACCATGTTTGAGATGCTGGGCAACTGGTCCTTTGGCGATTATTTCAAGGATGAAGCCGTCGCATGGTCATGGGAATTTTTGACCGAACGCATGGGCATACCCGCCGACCGACTGTATGCCACCGTCTTTGGAGGCGATGCCGCCGAAAAACTCCCTTCCGATGAAGAGGCTCGTGGTTTCTGGCAGCGCGTACTGCCCAACGACCGCATTCTGGATGGTAGCAAAAAAGATAATTTCTGGGAAATGGGCGACACCGGCCCCTGCGGCCCGTGTACTGAAATACACGTGGACACCCGCAGCGCGGAAGAGCGCGCCAAAACCCCAGGCAGCGAATTGGTCAATGTGGACGGCAGTGGCGTGGTGGAAATTTGGAACAATGTATTCATACAATTCAATCGCAAAGCCGATGGTTCCTTAGAACCCCTGCCCGCCCAACACGTGGACACTGGCATGGGCTTTGAACGCCTCTGCATGGTGCTCCAAGGCAAAACAGCCACCTACGATACCGATGTGTTCACCCCCCTGATTCGGGCTATCGAGCAAGAGACTGGACGCAAATACGCCTCACAATACGGCCCCGAACATCGTGCCGATATGGCCATGCGCGTATTGGCCGACCACCTACGCGCCGTGTCTTTCACCATTGCCGATGGTCAATTACCCGACAACGGAGGCACAGGCTATGTGATACGCCGCATTCTCCGCCGAGCGGTGCGCTACTACTACTCCTTTTTGGATGTGCGCGAACCACTCATGCACAAATTAGTGGCCGTGCTGGCTCGTGAGATGGGACACAGCTTCCCCGAACTCAAAGCCCAAGAAGAGCAGATCGCCAAAATCATCGAAAGCGAAGAAAAAACTTTCCTCAATACCTTGGAAAATGGCCTGAAACGTTTTGCCTCCCTCGACATACAAGAAGGTGTCATTGCCGGAAAGGACGCTTTTGAACTATACGATACCTACGGTTTTCCTATTGACCTGACCCGCCTCATGGCGCGTGAGCAGGGACTGAAAGTAGATGAACCGGGCTTCCACACCGCCCTTGAAGCGCAGAAGTCGCGTTCCCGCCAAGATGCTGCCAAAGCAGTGGGTGACTGGCACACGGTTTCGGAGGGAGAAGTGACCTTCGTGGGGTATGACCAATTGGAGATAACAGGTACTAAGGTATTGAAATACAGGACCGTAGTGGTAAAAAAAGCCAACGAATACCACATCGTGCTGGCTACTACCCCCTTCTACGCAGAAAGCGGCGGACAGGCTGGCGATACAGGCACGTTGACTGTTGGTAGCCAAACCCTCAAGGTGTTGGGGACCCAAAAAGAGAACGACCTCATCCTGCACATCGTGGATAAACTGCCCGATAGCTGGAACGGGGACGTAACGGCTCGCGTAGATGAAGCGAACCGCACCGCTACCAGCCGCAACCACTCCGCTACCCACCTGATGCACGCCGCCTTGCACCAGATAGTCGGTACACACGCCCTACAAAAAGGCCAAAGTGTGGACAGCCACCGCCTGCGTTTCGACTTTTCGAACTACCAAAAGGTAACAGATGAACAGTTGGCTGCCATCGAAAAAATGGTCAACGAAAAGATACGAGCCAACATCGCCTTGGACGAACGCCGCAGCGTTCCCATAGCCGAAGCCCAGCAACTCGGTGCCATGATGCTGTTCGGTGAAAAATACGGCGAAACCGTTCGCGTCATCACTTTCGAGGAGGGTTTTTCCCGCGAGTTGTGCGGCGGCACCCACGTTCCTGCCACTGGCGACATAGGACTGTTCAAAATTGTGAAGGAAGATGCCGTCGCAGCAGGCATACGCCGCATTGAAGCCGTGACTGCCGATGCCGCTGAAGCCTTTGTAAATGCTCAATTGGAAGAATTGGGCGAGCTGCGTGCCATGCTGAAAACCCACGAGGTAGCTAAGAGCGTAGCCTCCCTTCAGGAAGAAAACAAAGCACTCAAGCGCGAGTTAGACAAGATGGTGGCGGCACAAGCATCCGCACTCAAACAGCAGTTGAAGGAGTCCTTTGAAAACATCAACGGCGTAAATTGCTTAGCAGTGCGCATTCCACTGTCCGACGCAGGTGCTATCAAGACCCTCGCTTTCCAATTGGAGAGCGAGGTATCCAATGCCTTCATTCTGCTCGCCTCCGAAAGCGAAGGCAAGCCACTGCTGACATTGATTATCAATAAAGACCTCAGCAATGCCAAAGGGCTGAATGCTGGCCAACTCATCCGCGACCTCGCTAAGGAAATTCAAGGCGGTGGCGGTGGCCAACCCTTCTTCGCCACGGCTGGCGGTAAAGATGCTAGCGGCTTAGACAGAGCCGTTGCTAAAGCACGTGAGTTGAGCAAAGGGTTTTGATAGCTCGAGGACAAAAAATGGGAGGATCACTCTGTTTGCCCAACAAACTTGTTCAACCTGCGCATCAAATGGCTTCAAGCGACAAGCTTTAAAAAACCAATAAATATGCAACCATCCCACACGTATGTAGCCATCATGGCTGGAGGGGTTGGATCGCGGTTCTGGCCTGCCAGCCGAGAAGCACGCCCCAAGCAGTTCCTCGATATTACCAACAACGGTAAGAGCCTCTTGCGCATGACCTTCGAGCGCTTCCTTCACCTGACGGATGCCTCGCGTATTTTTATCGTCACGAATGCCCAGTACAAGGGCTTGGTGATGGAGCATTTGCCGGAAATAACGGAAAACCAAGTGCTGTGTGAGCCTTCCCGCAACAACACCGCTCCTTGTATTGCCTATACGGCACTCAAGCTCCAGCAGTTGGATCCGCAAGCCAATTTGGTGGTAGCCCCCAGCGATGCGCTGATCACCAACGAGCCTTTGTTTGTGGACAACATCCAGCAAGCATTAGCCTTTACGGAAACGCACGAAGCATTAGTCACGTTAGGCATCGCCCCTCCCAACCACATACGGGATACGGGTACATACAGTTCGGCGAAAAAGCAACCGGAAATGTATTTGCTGTGAAGCGATTTGCAGAAAAACCCAATCTGGCGACCGCACAATCCTTCTTAGCCAGCGGCGACTACCTTTGGAATGCTGGCATCTTTGTTTGGAAAGCCAGCACCGTGCTGGCTGCTTTTGAGGCACACTCGCCAGAAATCTTGCGCATACTCGCACAAGATACAGCCTGCTACAACACCCCCGCGAACAGGCTTTCATCAACGAACACTACCCCAATACCCCCAATATTTCGGTGGACTACGCCATCATGGAAAATGCCACCAACGTGTACACCATACCCGCCCAGTTTGGCTGGAGCGACCTCGGGGCATGGGCTGCCCTGCACGAAGAAATGCCCAAAACCGAAGACGGCAACGCCATCCAAGGCAAAACCGTACTACTACACGACACCCACAACTCCTTGGTGCGCATACCTGCGGGTAAACTGGCCGTGATAGCAGGATTGGACGACTATATCGTAGTCGATGAAGGGGATGTATTGCTGGTTTGTCCCAAGTCGAGGGAGCAAGAAATCAAAGCCTTGCGACAACAAGTGGGCGATGTCTTTGGGGACACTTTTTTGTAACAAAAACTAAATAATAGTAACATGAGCAGGTTAACCCTTTTCCTAGCATTCGTGAGTATGGCTTGGCTGCTATCCGCACAAACCACCGCAGTTTGGCAAATAGGCGAAGATATACAGATTATCCCCGTGAAGGAAAAATGTGTGGATTCATCGCTCTTACACGGTATTTGAAGGTTTTGGCCGCACCCCTTCCAATGGCATGATTTACATTGTCGATTCCACCTGTGTGGTTTTCGACACCCCTGTTACTACCAAAACTACCACCCGGTTGCTCGACTACCTCACACAGGAACGAGGCTTACAAGTGCGGGCGTTGGTCGTCAATCACTTCCACGAGGATTGTATGGCGGGCATCGACTCCTTCCACAGTAGAGGCATTGTTTCCTACAGTTCCAAAGCCACTGCCAGACGCGCCAAAACCGAAGGACTGACAATACCCCAAAAACGTTTGGCAAGAAAAACACCCTCAAGATAGGAGAACAATCCATTGTCAACTTCTACCCCTACCCTGCTCATTCCCCCGACAATATTGTCAGCTATCTCCCAGCCGAGCAGGTGCTATTCGGTGGGTGTATGGTGAAAGCACAGTACGCTTCAAAAGGCAACTTGGGAGATGCCGTAGTCGCCAAATGGCCTGCTACCATCGCCAAAGTCAAAAAACCTTCCCCTTACCCAATATGTCATACCGGGGCATGGACACCACGGGGAGTAGAACTACTCGATTACACCATTGAGCTATTTAGTGATAACGCAGGTAAATAACCATTATGAAGCCATTTATACTCATAACCGCCCTACTAAGCAGCACCTTTGCCCTAACCGCTCAAGGACACCTCCCCGTTTTCCCCGATTTGGAAGGCACCGAATTAATCAACGCAGTAAGGTCTTCCTTCAAGCCCGGTAGCGTATTGGTATCCGATGTGGCACGCGATATTCTATACGGCACCATCTACAAACAAAACGACTCCGTGCGCTGCATCTATACCGATTGGCCTGTGGTCATTCCGCCCGGTGCTGACCCCTCCACAGCAGTATTCCAAAATGGCGCCGGTTTGAATCTGGAGCATAGCTGGCCGCAAACCTACGGAGCAGAATTCTACCCGCCCAACTCCGATATGCACCACCTGTTCCCATCCCGTGTCAGCGTAAACGGCGACCGAGGCAGCCTCCCTTTTGGCGAAATACCCGACTCGGAAACCGACAGATGGTATTACCTCAACCAAACTTTATCCTCCCCGCCTTCGCAGAACCGAGATTTGTATAGCGAGTTCAAACAAAACCTCGCCTTTGAACCCCGAGAAGGAGCGAAAGGCAACATTGCCCGCGCCCAATTCTACTTCATGACCATGTACCCCACCGAAGCTGGTGCCGAAGGAACAGCTTTTTTTGAAGGCCAACGTTCCACCCTTTGTGTCTGGCATTTCCAAGACCCCGTCGATGCCGACGAATGGAACCGCACCTACCTCATCGCCGACTATCAGGATGAAAAACCCAACCCCTACATCTTAGACTGCACCCTCGTTTCCCGTGCTTTTTGCCCCGAATTCGCCGACTTCAACTGCATTACCACCGCCACCGACCCTGTGGCCTACCAACCTTTGGCAGCCGTGCTGTTCCCCAACCCCGGCAGCAGGCAGCGCCAACTACAAGTGCAAACCGAACACAGCGGCACCCTACACATTCGCCTCTACAACAGCTTAGGGCAGTTGGTCTCAACAAGCCAAGCACAACTATCACAAGGCATGAACACCCTATCGATGGAGTGGCCTCACCACAGCATGGGGCACTGCGACCTCATCTTCGATGATGGCCTCACATTGTGGCGCAAACACCTCAGCATCATCGGCACAGAGAAGTAAAACGTTTCCAACGCCTACCGAAAGGATTGGCATGCGTATTCGCGATAAAAATCGATTGCCAGTTCATTCACCTTACATATAATGATGGGCCACCTCGGCAGAGCCGAGGCCGGGTGCTCCCTCCATCCCGCCTTTGGCCAAGGCCGCCGGCGGGGTTCCGTCCGCCCCCTTGTCCGCTACGCCAACGCCTGCGAGTGCGAACGCGCTTGCGCGTAAGCACGGGCCGAGGCACGAGGCCATGCGGCAGGGATAGCAACGAACCCGCCCCAAGCGGGTGAGTGTATAGCCCGGCCTCGCGGCTTAGCCACGAGGCCGCCCCATAATAGACCATTTGCCTACAACACTTGTATAACAAATTGCACAAATTAGCAAACACGCCATTAAGTGTACTGACTTTCGTTATTTAGAGCGTTTATAATTTTTTTTTAAAAAATGTATCAACTTTATTTTATTTAAAAAAAATGATTAATTTTGCACTCATAGCAGTGGATTGACAACCCACCTGCACATCATAGGTATATAACTCCGGCTTTGTCACCGGAGCATTCGGGCGATGCGCGAGCCATTTTTTCTTCCGCTTGCGTCATCCATGGTAAAGGTTGCTGGGGTCTTGTAAAAGACCATGATTGACTGGCGTGTGGGTACTGTCACCACGCGGCAGAGGAAAGCCTTTTGTCCGTACTTAAAAACGGGCTGTTGAGGCATGGCGAACCGGACAGTCAGGGTGGGCCCTCCCACAAGGGGCAGCTATACCCTTTTCCGACGTACCTACCCTTCTATTACGCATCATCATTTTTCTTTCTTTACTTTGTTGATTAAGGGATAAAAAAAGTATTTGAAGCGCATACAAAATTCTCCTACATCACCTCTATTAAAAGATGGCAGCAGTTTGGCAAAGTGCTGAATTGTGCAATTTGTTATGCCCCCCTGCTACAAAACAACCAACTTCAACCACATATTATGTACCTTTGCCCCATGGGGTGCTGGATTCCTGTGCACAAGTGCATACATCCGGCTGAGATCATACCCTCTGAACCTGCCCGGGTAATGCCGGGAAGGGAATTGATTGCCAGCACTGGCAAGCGGGTGTGAAGTAAGAATGGCGGCGCCTTCCCGGGTAGTCGTGTATGTTTTACTCACTTTTTTGCTACTATGTTTTTTTCCTTTCTTCTGCCACACGCTGTGGCGCGCCCCTTGGTGAGGCTCTTATTCCTTTTTTTATTGGCTACACCGTTGTCTGCCCAAGTACTTTTGCAAGTGCAGGGTATCGTCTCCGACAAGGATGGCCAGCCCTTGGTGGGTGCTAATGTGTATTTCCCCGACTTGGACTGGGGCGATGTCACAGATGCCAATGGCCATTACGTACTCCGTCGCACTGATACTGCACCCGCTAATTACGCCTTGGTTATCAGTTATGTAGGCTACCAAAGCCAACGGGTGCTCATCCCCGCTGGTCAGCCTGCTCACTACAACGCAACCTTGGCCGACGACCCAATATTCACAGGCGAGGTGGTCGTGGCTACTACCCGCGCCGATGCACGCACCCCCATGACGTACACTACCATAGACAAGGACGCCTTGGAAGCCAATAACTTGGGTCAAGATATCCCCTTCCTTTTGCGGTGGACGCCCTCCGCCATTGTCACCTCCGATGCAGGAGCAGGCGTTGGCTACACAGGTATTTGGATACGCGGCTCAGACCCCAGCCGCATCAACGTGACCATCAATGGTATTCCCCTCAACGATGCCGAAAGCCAGCAGGTGTATTGGGTAAACCTGCCTGATTTTGCCTCCTCCGTAGAAGATGTGCAGATCCAGCGCGGTGCCGGTGCCTCTACCAACGGCGCAGGGGCTTTTGGCGCTACCGTTAATATGAACACCAGCAAAGTGAATCCACAGCCCTATATCCACCTCCATAGCACGGTAGGTAGCTTCAACACCCTAAAAGGAAATATTAATTTTGGCACAGGGTTATTGCCTAATGGCTTCCTACTCGATGGGCGGCTCAGCCGCATCACCTCCGATGGATACATCGACCGAGCCTCTTCCGACCTCACTTCCTGGTATCTGTCGCCAGCGTGGATAGGTGCCAAAAGTGCCATCAGGCTCAATGTTTTTGGGGGGCATGAAGTCACTTACCAAGCGTGGAATGGCATTGATGCCAGCTTGGCGTTCGACCCCGTGCTGCGTACTACCAATACCGCCGGCACCGAAAAAGAAGGTACTCCCTACGATAACGAAGTAGATGACTACACCCAAATACACGTCCAACTCCATGCCAACCATGCCTTTTCCGAACAGTGGCAAGCTAATGCTGCCCTACACTACACTCGTGGCTACGGTTTCTTTGAGCAATACAAAGCAGACCAAGACCATGCGAACTACGGCATCCCCTACCCCATCGTGGGTGCAGACACCCTCACCACCACCGACCTGATACGCAGACGCTGGTTGGATAACCATTTTTATGGCGCGGTTTTTGGCCTGCATTATTCGGACGTAGATGCTCGCTGGAAGTCCACCCTCGGAGGAGGCGTGCATCGCTACGAAGGCGACCACTTCGGAGAGGTCATTTGGGCGAGGTGGGCTGGTGAGTCCGAAATTCGCGACCGCTACTACCAAAACGATGCCCTGAAAACAGATGCCAGCCTCTACTGGAAAAACAACTACGCTTTCGCCAGCGGCTGGGATGCCTATTTAGACCTACAGCTGCGCGCCGTACAATACGACTTTGAAGGCATCGACAACGATGGGCGATTGGTAAATCAGACCGCACAACTATCGTTCTTCAACCCCAAGGTGGGTTTGCAGTACACCCCTGCGGAGGGACAACGTGGCTGGCTCAGCGGAGCAGTAGCACAACGGGAACCCAACCGCAACGATTATGTAGGTAGCCGCCCCGATAACCGCCCGCGCCCGGAAATACTCTACAATTTGGAAACGGGTTGGGAGCAATCATGGCAACAGGCGGCTGTTTCTGCCAACCTTTACTATATGTACTACCGCGACCAGTTGGTGCTGAATGGCCAAATCAACGATGTAGGAGAACTGTTGCGTACCAACGTGGATCAGAGTTACCGATTGGGCCTCGAATTAGTAGCAGGTGCTCAACCTTGGCCCCGGCTCCAATTGTCGGGCAACGCCACTTTCAGCCGCAACCAAATCGTTGCCTTCACCGAATATGTGGATAAGTATGATTCGGACTTCAATTGGTTGGGACAACAAGCCATTGAACGCAAGGAGGTGCCATTGGCTTTTTCACCTGCCTTTATGTCTGGGGCGGAAGTAAAATATGAGGCAGTGAAGAAAGAACGACACCAGCTATCCGTTGCGCTGCGTGGAAAATATATTGGCCGTCGTTATTTAGACAACAGCGGCGATAACGCCAATAGCATAGCCCCCTACTTTTTCAGCGACTGGCAATTGGGATACCGTCTCTTCCCGCGTTGGGGCAAAGAAATACACCTCAATTTCCAATGGCTCAACTGGTTAGACAAGTTGTATGTGGCCAACGGCTGGTCATACCGCTATCTGTTGGAAGGTGATGCCGCACTGCAACAAGGGCTATACCCTCAAGCCGGGCGGCACTTCCTGCTGGGGATTGCCGTGAAATGGTAAACCACATAGTAAACTAAATTACTATCAAATAATAGGAATACTTTAAAAATATGAGTTAACTTTGTCTCCTGCACAGCATTGGTAGATTAAAATAATGAGTGTATTTCACGCTTAAACCATTCACTATGGCTATCAGGATACAAATGCAGCTCAATGAAAAGCTATTCCTAAGAGATCCGCAGGATACGCGTTTGGGGCGCAGTATTATCAAATACAGTATCGTGTTGATTCACGAGTTGGGGTTTGAACGCTTTACTTTCAAAAAATTGGCGGAACGCATAGAGTCCACGGAAGCTTCTATTTATCGTTATTTTGAGAACAAACACCTGCTGTTGCTCTATCTGTTGGGCTGGTATTGGGAATGGACCCGCTTCCAATTGGACTTCAACACCAACAATATCGATGACCCCAAAGAGAAGCTTCGCATTGCCATTGCCACCATTGTAAACACCTCCAAACGCAACGACACCATAGACTTTGTGGATGAAGACCTGCTGCACGATGTCGTCGTAGTGGAAGGAGTAAAAGGCTATCACAGCAAAGAAGTTGACAAGGAAAACAAGGATGGATTTTTTGCCACCTACAAAGCTTTAGCAGGGACTATTGCCGGGTTTATTCGAGAAATCAACCCGCAATTTACGTATCCGGCCTCTTTGGCAAGTACTTTACTGGAAATGGCAAAAGACCAGACCTACTTTGCTGAACACCTCCCCAGATTATCAGACGTAAAAATTGAGAACGGAGATTTGAGCCAAGTGGAGGCACTGCTCATGGATTTTGCCTTCCGGCTAATTGCTCCAGAAGAATATGTCCCTACTCCGAGTGAATGATAGCACTCACCCTGCGAGCGCGACGAGCAGGCATAATAGCGGCCAACCAGCCAATGATAAAAACGGTAAGGGCCACTAAAGGAAAATCATACCAGCGCAAGCTCACGGGGTAAGCATCGATCAGCATACCGCCCGGCAAGGTAATGAGACCTACCGTTTTCTGTAAAATATAGATTGTAACAGCCAGCACAAACCCCGTCAGTATGCCTACTGCACACATCAGCCATCCTTCGTACAGGAAGATGCGGTACACCCCTTGATCCGTCATACCCATTGATTTGAGGATGGCGATATCCCGCTGCTTCTCCAATACAATCATCCACAGCGCACCTATCATATTGAAGCTCACTAATAGCATCATCAAGCCCACTATGGCAAAACTAAGCCACTTTTCGATGCGCATCAACTTCAAGAAAGAATCTTCCTGCTCATAGCGGTTCTTAACCACAAAATCTTCTCCAACCGCCTCGCGTATGCGCTCAAAAGTGGAGGGTACATCCCACCCTTGGGAGAGGTCAATCTCCAAGGCAGTACAGGCACCGGGGGCTTCTAATAGATCGCGAACGAGGTCGATGTCCGTTAATACATATTGGTTTTCAAAATCTTGCTGTACAAGGAAAGTCCCCACGGGCTGCACTTGAGCAGATTTGAAGGGACGGCTGTTAAAAATACCTCCCCGCTTGCGTTTGGGCCAAAAAATGTACAAAGGGCTGAAGGGATCCTCTATGTCCACGCCTAATTTATTGCGAAGCCCTTGCCCTATTACCGCCATTGGAACGTCGGCTAACATTAAACTGTACACCCCTTCGCGAATGGCTGTATCAATACCCGTGACACGGATGTAGTGTTCGTCCACCCCCTTGAGTAATCCAATGTCCTTGTTCTCTTTGTAATCAAAGAGGGCCTTCTCTTCCAGTGTCTGAGAGATGACGTTCACGCCCTCTATCCGATAAATATTATCCAACCAAGCGGAATCGGCCACAAAGGTTTTCCCCTTGGCAGGTGACACCGTCACATCCGGATTGAAGCTGTTGTACAAACTAAGAAACAAATCCTCAAAACCATTAAAAACGGAGAGGATGAGGATAAGCGCCGCCGTGCCAATGGCAATACCAAACACCGCTATGCCACTGATGATGTGGATAGCATTGGTCGTCTTCTTGGCGAACAAATACCGCCGAGCTATAGAAAAAGAAATATTCATATCCTGCAAAGTGACGGAAAAAAAATAAACTGTTCCGTTTTTGATTAAGAAAAATTTTATAAACCACACGAGATCTAAGTAATTTGACGGAAATTAATCGAACAACTTTTTCTAAAAGATTCGCAAATATTTTCACACAATTTCTCCCGATAACTATCTGGATCAATTGCTTAGAAAATATTTCCGAATCAAAAGTTGTTCGATTAATTTTTTCTCCGTCCCTTAGCAAAAAACATAAGTGCTCCGCTTTTGAATGTTATGACGATGCATACACCTACCTTTTTACAGACGTATAGTGAGTTGGCTATACAAAATCAAAGTCTTAACATTTTTAACCTGCCTTTAAACTTATCCTAAACCTTGCCTTTACCCTTGTTTTTTAGCGCCAGTGTCCTCCATATTTGCAACACAGTATGACGCAAAAAATTACTTCCCAATTTTTCTGCGTTACAAAAGCCCGATCCTATGAAAGCGAACCTATTTGTTGCCATACAACTGATTGCCACTATGGCGTTGGCTCAACAGAACGTCTTATTTAACGAAACGGAACAGCAAACGCTTGCTTTTCGTCCCGGTAATGTACAAGGCCCTTCCGCTACCGTTATTGCCGACATCCTCCGCACCCTACAACCAGCACAAGGTCATGGTTCTTTTGATTTATATTATCAATACGACCTGCAAGTGCTGGAGGGCAGTAACGACTTGCAAGCAAATATCCAATGGAAAAACATCTCTATCGACCGAGCTACCCAACCTTTTGGATTTGATTTCACCGATTTGCTCTATCCTACTGCGGTCGTATATTCCTTGGAATTACTCGCGGGGGATGAGATCATCCGCACCGAGCATTTGGAACACACGCTGGGCAATAGCCTACCTTCGTTTCAGTTCAGGCATAGCCCCAAAGCAGGAGGTGTCTATTACCGACTACAGGTACGCAACCTCCAATTTAAATACGACAACCGCTCTATGCAGCAGGTGCGCAACCGCCGCCAAGCGATCGACCGCTACCGAGCTGCCCGCCCGGCACTGGAAGTGATCCGCAACACCCTGGACAATATGCCCCACAACACCCCTCCTGCCAGCGAATTGGCCAGTGTACGCAGTCGTTTTGAGCAGTTGGAACGCCAGTTCAACGATATAGAACGCGCCGACTTTTGGCAACAATTGTCGCTCGAAGGTTCCACTGCTTATGACCCGGAAGAACTGCTGCCGCTGCGTCGGCAATTGGCAATCGATTTAACTGCTACCCGTCGTTGGATGGACGAACTGGCCGTGAACCAACATCTGCTGTTTTTTGAAGAAGGGATGCAATACTTTCGCAATGGACAATTCCATAACGCCAGCCGCCTTTTTGAACAAGCGGTGCGCCACAACGACCAATTTGCACCCGCCCATTATTGCTTGGCTTGGATCGACTTCAATGACGGGCGCATAACCGATGCAGCAGAGCGCACTCGTCTTGTCCTCAACCGCCTGCAACCCGACCCTCAAACCCGTGAGGATGCGCGGGAACTGGCACGCAACATCGTTCGCTTCCACTTCGCTCAAGGCCAAGCTGCCGTGGATGCACATCGCTTTGAAGAAGGCGTGGCGTTGTATATGACGGCTCAGCAATACAGCCGCAGCCTACATCATTTTGATTTTGGCCAATTAGAAGCTGACAGCCGTATTCGCGAAGCCTTGTTCTTGGATTTTAATAGCCGCGTGGATGTGGCCGTAACGCTTTATCGCCGCCAAGCATACGACGAGGCGTTGAAGGCGTTAGACGATGCGTTGGCTTTCCAGCAAGCCAACGCGGTAGCTTCTCAGTACGATACGCGCCAATTGCAGCGCAACATTGTTTCAGATTTTTACCAACACAACCTTCGTCACATCCGCCAATTGCGGGAACAGCAGCAATGGGCAACCGCCCTACAAGCATTAGATGACACGGAGCGGCTGTTGCGTGACTATCCCGGCATTATTCGCGACAATCAAGCTTTGACACAAGAAAGAATGCGTGTAGCAGAAGGCCAATACCAAGCGTTTTATGGGCAGGCAGAAGCATCCATCCGCAATAACCTACTCGACCAAGCATTGGAAGAAGCCCAATTAGCACAGCGCTTTGTACGTGAGCAGTCCATGAGCCGCGATTTTGAAGCGCAAAGCGATACACAGATTGCCAAAATTCAGCGGCTGCGCTACCAGCGATTCATCAAAGGAGGTGAACAAGCTGGCCAACGTGGTGACTGGCAGGCAGCATTGGAGCAATATGGGCAGGCTCAATTGTTGGAGCAAACCTATACCTATTTGCGCAACACTTCCGATTTGGCCGCTAAAATAACCTTGGCTGCCGTACAGCTCATCAACCAAACATGCGATGCCGCCATGCAGCAAAACGCTCGCAACAACGAAGCACTACAGGCTGTACGTAGCCGTATTGCCTCCACGGCTCAACAATACCAAATCAGTGATAACCCTACGGTGCAGCAACGGCTCCAGCAGTTGGAAGAACAAATTTGCCGCAACGCCTCAGAATGGATGTATCCCCGTTTGGAAGATCAGCTACAGCAACAGATGGATAAGGCGGATTTCATAGCCGCCGCAAAAACCTTGCAGGAGATGGAAACCATGCTGCGTGACTATCCCTCTTGTGGGCTGAGCGATTATATGTTGCGTTATCACAAAGAGGTTGTAACACGCTGCGCTGAGTACCAACAAACCCTGCAAAAAGCATTAGAGGCCGAAAACCGCCAACAATACGGTACGGCCATTGTGCAATACACGTTGGCAGCTCGCCAATATGCGCAACCCGATGTGACGGCTCGCTTTAGGCCACACCCTGCTTTTCAGTTGTTTCCCTATATTCAAAGCCATAGCGACTGGCGCATGCACTTGTCGGGCAGCGAGTATTTCACGGAACAACGCAATATCGACAAGGCTGTGACACTTTTACGGCAGGTAGTAGAACGCGGTGTACAGCCCGATAGAACCGAAAGCCTCCAGCAGCGGCTTGGCATTGCTATGGCATCTGTCCTATATTCACCGGCTAGCAACTGGAAGGAGACCTTCTACAGCTACATCCCAAAGGCAACTCGCAAGCCTTATAACGTGCTATACAAGGCTTTCCGCAAACAGTGGAAAGCCTTGTAAGTTGGCTTGCCAAATTTCACACAATCACACCCAGATGGTGACCGTCAAGTATTGCCCGTTGGTTATGTGTTCCTGTTTCCTGATGGCGGCCTTCAAGGGGAGTAAATACGTTCCTTTTTTTGTATCAAACCAAATGGCTGTTAGCCACTCGCTTTGCCCGATGCGAGCCGTGGCCTTCAGCCGCCCCCAGCCTTCTTCCGCCGCTTGAAAGTACTGCCTTATTTCTGAAGAAACCTCTTTGGGCAAAGAAACGAAGTGCCAACCACCATTGCCTTCATATTGCCAAACTGCTGCTGTAAAGGTGTAAGGTACGCCGTTTTGCATGGTATGATGGATGGATGATTAAAAACGTGGTGCGTTAGGGAATATGACATCTCTAAAATATCGGACAAGACTTAAATGTTTCCGGTGGTTTGGGTTGAAAGAGGAAGCGGTGGAGCGAAAACTCCAAACCGCCGCGCCCGTTGGTAGCCACGGCAAAAGGCGAGGTATTGACATCGTAGCTCAATGTGGCGAGCCAGTTTTTCCAGCGAGCATCTATATAGCCGATGAAAGCATCGCCTACGCGGTAGCCGATATGTGCTCCCAAGCGGATGACCTCTTCGGGGCGTTGCCAGTGGTAACACCCTCCTACTGCCAACAAGCCTTCTTGGTACTGCCCTTGGCGGAATACGTGCCCCTGCGCTACGACATCCCAATCGTCGGTAGCCTCCACGACACCTTGGGCATGCAGGCGAAACCACATAGGCAGTGGCGTGCCAACCCCTTCGCTGAAACCAATGGTGGGGCGGTTGAGATGCCCCGCCGCAAGCCCCGCGTTGATTTGGGAGCGGCTGCGCCATGCTTTCCAAGCGTACAACCCACCGACATGAAAAGAAACAAAACCGTCATTGGGTTTGTCCCACACCTCGGCAGAAGACAAATTGGGGTCGAAAAACTCACCGTTGTATTGATCGCCCAAAGCCAACATATCGGTGCGGAAGGCGCGTTGACCTGCATCCATACCTACACCTAAGGCAATGGTATGTTGTTGGTCAAAGGTACGCTGCCAAGCCAGCGACAGGGAGACCTGCGTCCAACGGAGGCGGCTATCACCAGCGCGGTCGTGCAGGAAGTAGCCACCTACGGAGAATCCCTTGACGGGTATGCGGGGCGCTTGGATTTTTTGGTCGTAGAAAGCAGCAAACGTTTGGTAGGCTACAGGAACGGAAGCCCATTGGTTTTTGGCATGCACACCAGTGCGAGCATCCCAATCACCCAAGCCCGTGGTGGCAGGATTCAGTTGTAGGGGCGACATCCACGATTGGGAAAAATGAGGGTTTTGTGTTGCCGCCGCTTTAGGTAGTGCTCCGATAGCGACCCACAAAAGGATGCGCAGCAAGACCCCGCAGGAAATACCGAACCGCCCGGACAAGGGATAGAAGTAGCGGCCTTGCCGATACGGATAGCCCGGCGCCGCCCCGTTGAGGGGCGGGGTGGCCCATAATAACCCACCGCCCGAAGCGCAATAGATGCCTGACCGAAATAATTTTGCCTGCATGGGCTAAAGATACAGTAAAGAAGCATATCCTGCACCACACTCCTCTGAAAATGAATGTGTTCACAAGGTGAATATACACACTACCACCCCTAATACCCCAAAATATTCAGCATGCTTTCGGCAGTCTGTTCCTCGTTGTAAACCGTGGAGGTGAGATTACCTTCCTCGTCGCGGTCGATGAGAATGTGCTTGGGAGAAGGGATGAGGCAATGTTTGATGCCACCATAGCCCGAAATGCTATCCTGATAGGCGCCTGTGTGGAAGAACCCGATGTAGAGGGGTTCCCTGTCCTCGCGCATAATCATGGGCAGATAGACTTGGCTTTCGTGTATTTCGGAGTTGTAGTAATCCGAGTTGTCGCAGGTGAGGCCACCAATGTTGACGCGGCGGTACTCGTTGTACCATTTATTGATGGGCAACAGCACGAAACGCTCGCCTATACCCCAAGCATCAGGCAAGGAGGTCATCAGCGATCCGTCGATCATGTACCACATCTCGGAGTCGTTCTGCTGTTTTTGAGCCAATACACTGAAGATGGTCGCTGTGCTTTCGCCCACTGTATATTTGCCAAACTCTGTGAAGATGTCCGGCTCGGGCACATCGGCCTCCTCGCAGGCAACGAGGATGTTGTTGACGATTTCGCGCACCATGTATTTGTAGTCGAACTCAAACCCAAGGCTATTGCGAATGGGCATGCCGCCGCCAATGTTGATAGCGTGCAACTCTTCGTTGTGCTGCCACAGTTCGCAGTATAGCTTGATGGCTTTGCGCAGTTCTCCCCAGTAGTAGAGGCTGTCTTTGATGCCCGTATCCACGAAAAAGTGGAGCATCTTGAGTTTGAACTTGGGGTTGTTCTTAACCTTTTCTTCGTAGAAAGGCACCACATCAGCGGCGCGAATACCGAGGCGAGAAGTATAAAACTCAAAGTTGGGTTCTTCCTCCGTAGCCACCCGAATGCCGAGGTTACAATGGCCTTCCACATGCTGGGCGTAGTAATCGACCTCTTCTTTATTATCACAAATCGGAATAACATTGGTGAACCCATCATTGATGAGCGCCACGATGCGGCGCAGGTAAGGCTCTGGTTTGAAACCGTTGCAGATGATGGTGTGGCTTTTTTCCAATTTGCCCTGCTCGTGCAACCGTAATATCAGATCGATATCGAAAGAAGACGAGGTTTCGAGGTGTACATCATGCGAAAGAACCTCGTTGAGGACATAGCTAAAGTGATTGCTTTTGGTGCAGTAACAGTAGTGGTACTTGCCCGCATACCCCAACGAACGCATAGCGCGGGTAAAAAGGTTGCGGGAGCGCTTGATCTGGGCACCGATCTTGGGTAAATACGTCACTTTGAGGGGCGTACCATACTTTTTGATGAGGTGGATCAGCGGAATTCCGTGAAACTGGAGATAATTGTCTTCAAACTCAAACCCTTCCTGTGGGAAGAAAAAGGTTTGGTCAATCAAATCGAAATACTTGTTAGCCACAGGCAGACATTGAAATCGTGATGAATGGTTGAGAATACTGAATTGCAAAAGCAGATGCAAATGTAGTGGAAAGTTTATATTATCTGGGTTAAACTTTCACACAACTATTTGGGCGTGCCCCTGTGGCATGCACACGGTGCTATGCCACAGGGTCGCTATGTTCCGGGCTTCGCTTCGCTCCGGTATCGGCTCACAAGCCGCTACTACCCCTGCACAGCGCTCACGCGGGCAAGTCTGGTGAGTCATACTTTACCCGAAAAGGAAATTTTTTACAAAATGTAGTTGCTTTAAAGCCCTTACACTCGAAGCCAACCATTTACTTGCAACAGATTTTTTTTGCCCGTATCTTTGCAGCATGAAAATTGCGAATCCGCTATACGACCACGCTTTCAAGTACCTGATGTCCAACGACCGAATCGCTCGCAAGGTGCTTTCCGTCATATTGGACAAGGAGGTTATTTCCTTGGAACCTCGCCAACAGGAGATTGTGATAGAAGATCCCTTGCGGCAGTTCACGCTGTACCGCTTGGACTTTAAAGCGCAAATCGTGGACAAAGACGGACGAGAGGAAACTGTCCTCATCGAACTCCAAAAATCGAAGCTACCCACCAACGTTCTTCGGTTCAGGGATTATTTGGGTGCTACTTATTCCCGGCAAAAAGAAGTTCCAAAAGAAAATGATGTTCCTTCTGCTGCAACAGCTTACCCTATCGTTTCCATATACATATTGGGCTATAATGTGAAGGACATTCCTGTTATGGCTGCCAAGGTAGATCGAAAAATCATAGATGCTTCTTCCAACCAAGAATTGCACATTCAAAGCGATTTCATCGATCTGCTTACGCACACCTGCTACATTTTGCAGGTACGCCGCCTGCCTGAGCACCGTCGTACCCGTATCGAAAAATTAATGACGCTGTTCAACCAAGTATGGATCAAGGAAAAATCCTACATCCTAGATTTGGAGGATGTGCCGGAAGAGTTTAAAGACGTTGCAGAGTGCCTCCAACGCCCCTTGCTCGAAGAAGATGCAAGAAAAAAATTAGATGCAGAAAAAGTCTTAGAAGATATGTTTGCCGAACAAGAAGCTGATCTAAAAGAAATGGAACGCTTGGTGGATGAAGCCAAAATAAAAGTACTTGATGCGGTAGAAAAACGCCTACAGGCAGAACAGGAAGCCGAACAAGCCAAGCAAAAAGCCGAACAAGCTAAGCAAAAAGCCGAACAAGCAGAACAGGAAAAAGCGCAAGCAGAAAAAAAAGCCAAGCAGATAGCGCAACAAAAGGAACAGATTGAATTAGACAGAAAACAACTAGCGTTGAAATTTGTAAAAATGTTGTCCTTATCTGGTAAAACCATCGAAGAGATAGCTGACGAAGTTGGACTTACCTCGCAAGAAGTAAAAGATTTCTTGGAACACTAAACCGTTTACCTCACTTTATCTACCTTGCCCGCTAATACAACTTACCACAAAACACACAACATGGACAAACTCGATGCACTCAACCAAGTAGCCGATTTTCACCGCACTTTCAGGCATCCCGTAGAATCCACAC
This sequence comes from Saprospiraceae bacterium, assembly GCA_041392765.1. Classification (GTDB taxonomy): domain Bacteria; phylum Bacteroidota; class Bacteroidia; order Chitinophagales; family Saprospiraceae; genus Lewinella. Next base: position 21,808 of record JAWKLL010000042.1, on the reverse strand, counting down.
CGATCATCCCCAGCCCTGCGCGTTGCCAATTGCGCGTTGCGCTCCTGCAAGAAGAGTTAGATGAACTCAAGGATGCCATCGCCAAGGCTGATATTACCGAAGTAGCGGATGCCCTGTGCGACATACAGTACGTATTGGCCGGTGCTGTGCTGGAATTTGGGTTGGGAGATAAATTTCGCACCTTGTTCGATGAAGTTCAACGCTCCAATATGAGCAAAGCTTGCAGCACCCGCGAAGAAGCCGAAGCCACCGCCGAGCACTATCGCACCCAGCGGGATACAGATTGCTTCATTGAACAAGCAGGCGACCTGTGGTTGGTCTATCGCACTGGCGACCGGAAAACGCTCAAATCCATCTACTACTCCCCCGCCAACCTTCGAGATATTATTGGATAAGGGACGCCCTTTCCCTCAAATAACTTATCATGCACAAAGGCATCGTACTTTTCCTCGATCCTACCGAGCCTGAACTGTGGGAACGACTTTCCGCTGCTGGCTGGCACTGCCGCGATATGCGTACCGATGAGCGCGAAGCTGTTTTCTCCGCCCTGCCACAAGCTGCGGGGGTGGTGATTCGCAGCCGCTTCAAGATCGACAAGTCCTTCATAGATGCCGCTGTGCAATTGAAGTTCATTGCTCGCTCAGGTGTGGGGGTAGAGCACATCGATTTAGCCTATGCAGCCAGCAAAGGCATCGAGGTCATCACCTCTCCTGAAGGCAGCCGCGATACCGTAGGCGAGCACACCGTAGGGCTTTTGCTGATGCTGATGAACAACTTGGCACGCGCCGACCGCGAAGTGCGGCAGGGCTTATGGATTCGCGGTGGCAATCGGGGTTACGAAATCAAGGGAAAAACGGTAGGTATCATCGGTTACGGCAATATGGGAACGGCTTTTGCCCAACGGCTGTCGGGGTTCGGGTGCCGTATTATAGCCTATGATAAGTTCATTACTGGCTTCGGTACCGATAAGGTAGAAGAAGTGAGCCTGCCTCAATTGCAACAAGAGGCCGATATCGTCAGTTTGCACATTCCCTACCTACCAGCCAACCACCACTTTGCCAATGCTGCTTTTTTCCATGCTTTCCGCAAACCAATCTGGATTATCAATACCGCCCGCGGGTTGGTACTGCATACGGCCGATCTGGTAGCAGCCCTTCAAGAAGGTCGGGTTAGAGGGGCTGCTTTGGATGTGATTGAATACGAAGATCAGTCCTTTGCACATTTGGACCCTCAGCGGCTACCGCTGCCCTTCCAACAACTCTTAGATATGCCCAATGTAGTACTAAATCCCCACATTGCTGGCTGGTCGTATGAAGCCGAAGCAGGCCATGCCCACGTGCTGGCAGATAAAATTTTGGCAGCTTATTAGCAAGGATTTAATGTAAACCACTAACGCACTTCCTCCATACAAAAGACATGAGCAGGGAGCAGAAAAAACTTACGCTATCTCCAGCACTACATTGCCTATTTTTTCAGATAAACGCATTCCTTTCCCCGATAGCAATTACTTAATCGCTGGTTTTCCGCTGGCTCGCTGCGCCTTTTCCCACGCCGCCTGTTGCGTGCCGCGCAGGTATCGCAGAAAGCCCGCATACACGCTATAATTCATCACCACAAAATAATAGGGCGCAAAAAATCCCGGTATCGCCACCTTCCGATGCCGCCATAAATAGCCCATCGCCGCCACCGTATAAAACGCAATCTGCCCAAGCAGCAACCCCCAATACACCCAATGCCCATTCTGTAGTACCAACACAACGTTCGCAATCGCCACCAACGGCAACATCAACGGTGCCAGCGACCAACGCAACACGCGATGCCCAATATACTGAAAACTCAGCACCCCATATCGAAATATATTCAACAACGGCAGCAACCGCCCCATCGACTGCCAGCCCCCGGCACTGATGCGCACCTTCCGCTTCAGCTCTTCTTTCACATTTGCCGAGGCGTGTTCCTCCGCTATCGCTTCCGGAGCGTACGTCACTCGGTAGCCGTCTTTTGCTATCAGCAGCGTATGCATAAAATCATCCAATATCGTATCCCCTGGCACATCGTGATACAGTTCCGTGCGTATGGCATACAGCTCGCCTGCCGCCCCTACCACCGAGTATAGTTCGCTATCCTTGCGCTTCAAAAACGATTCGTATTGCCAGTACAAGCCTTCCCCCCCGCTTCCGGCATCCCCTTGCGAGATCACCCGCTTCTCCCCCGCCACAGCCCCCACACTGGGGTCTGCCAAGTCGCTCACCATCCTGCGTATGGCTCCATCGTTCAAAAAGGTATTCGCATCTGTAAACACCGTCACTGGCGTAGCCACTTCCTTCATCGCGCGTTTCACGGCAGCTATTTTGCCTTTTCGTGCAGGGTCGTGTAGCACCCTCACCTGCGGATGGCCTTCAAACAGCCGTTCACTCCCATCCGTAGAACCATCTGTCACCAAAAGTATCACTATGCGATCTGGCGGGTAATCTTGCGCCAAGCTATTCGCAATTTTCTGTGGCAATATATCAGCCTCGTTCCAAGCTGCAATCAATAGCGTCACTGGCGGCCAATCGTAATCAGCAGGCAGCACAATCGACCTACGCGCCCCTTTTATCCGCACCCACAACGCCACCACCACACCGTACCCTACATACGTGAAAACAATGAGCGCCAGCCCAAACCAAAAAGCAAACGTCCACATCATATTTTCCCCTTTGAAGTCCAATCCTTATATGGGCAGTGGCATCGCTTCGCGGCCACCCCGCCATCCGCTCTCACCCCTTAGCCGGGTGCCGCTGCTGTCGGTCTGCCTTACGCCCTCCGTGCGTCGTGCTCACCCGCAAGCGGGTTCGCACACCCTGCACGTATCACGGGATACACCCCGCCCTGAATACCCACAAATGTAAAACGTTCCATTGGCACTACCAAAACTTAAAATTCACTTAAAATGTGCTTTCATTCACCCAACTTCTTTACTAAAACGTTATTATGAATGTACCTTTGCGTCTAAGAGTATGGTGAATTTATTTTTTCCCCATACAAAAAGGTAGCGATAGCCGATACAGTTCTCGTTCCTGGTATCTTTAAATCCCAAATGTTTATGAAACTATTTTTTTTATCCATAGCTCTTTTGGTAAGCGTAGTGTCGTCTGCCCAAAAGACGGGTTATACCCGCGTAAATGACCAGTATTACCGCTACATGATCGATGACTGTGGGGACACGTTGATTGTCGCCAGCTTGGATGATGTTTCCGTATCATCTTTGCGGAGCTTCGAAAATGACGAAGACTACCGCCGTTACCGCCGCTATCGGCAATATGCGGTGAAGGTATATCCGTATGCCGTACAAGCCATCCGTATTTTCAAGGAAACGGAGCGGGCTACCCAAGAACTATCGGATCGTAAATCGAAGAAATACATCCGCCGGTTGCAAAAAGAACTCAAAGAAGAATTTGCCGACCCCTTGAAAAACCTCAGTAAAACCCAAGGCTTAATCCTCATCAAAATGATTGAGCGGGAATTAGATACACCCATGTATGAACTCATCAAAGATCTTCGCGGTGGTGTGACGGCCACTTACTGGAACGCCTTAGGAAAACTTTTCAGCCATGATATCAAGGAAGGATACACCCCAGGTAAGGACAAAATCCTCGATGCCGTACTCAATGACTTCGATGTATCTTTCTAATTAACTATTTTTTCATTTTATCCTATAACCTCTAATAATGACTAACTATTTTGTTTTCAGATACTTGCCTTTCAGGATGTGAGCATAGCGGTGTTTTTTTTCAAAAAAAACATATTTTTTTTGCCTCAACTGTTGCACAAAATAAAAACTGCCCCTATATTTGCACTCGCTTTGAGCAACGGCACAAAGCAATGCAAAAAAGGGCGATTAGCTCAGTTGGTTCAGAGCACCTCGTTTACACCGAGGGGGTCGGGAGTTCGAGTCTCTCATCGCCCACACAAAAAGAGTCTGGCAGTTTTGTCAGGCTCTTTTTTTTGTGCCTTTCTCTTCTTTATTAGTACTTTTGGCGGGTATGTTTCCTTCACATCAATACGAAAGTTATGCACCGTCGTCAGTTTTTACAATCGGCTTCATTAGCTACCGGCACCTTATTGCTCCCCCATCAAGCATGGATGCAAAATCTTTTTTTTCCGACAGGCTTCTTTACGCTGTTGCGCAATGACATCTACACTTACACCGAACGGGGTGGCACCATTGCTTGCTTGCTCACACCAGAACACGCTGTAGTGGTTGACACCCAGTTTCAGGAGCAGGCTACCAGCCTCAGAAACCTACTGGAAGCAACCCACGCCCAACCTTTAGATTTGTTGATCAATACCCACCATCACGGCGATCACACTTCCGGCAACCCTGTTTTTAGAGATTGGATGAAAACACATATAGCCCATATCAATGCTAAAGCCAACCAAGAGCGGGTGGCTCAAGAAAACAACAAGTTAGCAGAAGTATTACTGCCCACTACGACATTTGAGGATGAGTGGTCGCAATCCGTAGGTAGCGAAAAGGTTCGCTTGCACTATTTCGGCCCCGCGCATACCAATGGCGATGCGATGGTACACTTTGAAAATGCCCATATTGTCCATACCGGTGACTTGGTTTTCAATCGTCGTTTCCCTTATGTGGACAAATCCGCAGGTGCTCATATTGGCAACTGGATTGATGTGTTGGGCAAAGCACGTCGTCATTTTGGTAAAGATGCGCTATACGTATTCGGCCATGCTGGAGACGACTATCCTATCACCGGCACTGACGAAGACTTGAAAATGATGGCTCACTTCCTGAAAATGTCATTGCGATATGTGAAAAAGGCAAAAAAAACAGGTCAATCGCTGGAGAACCTCTTAGCCACTACCACCTATATACCCGGTGCACCAGCGTTCAAAGGCAAAGGAGTAGAGCGGGTACTAAAAGCAGCCTGGGAAGAACTGGAAGAATGAGAAGTATTACTACCTACTGTTCCCCAGCCGCTCCACATATGCCAATTCCAGCCCCAGCTTTCCAGCCACTTCCGAAGCGGAAATGCCCATGCTGAGCAATAGTTTGACGGCTTCCTCCTGTTTGCGTAGTGCTTCTTCTTCTTTGCGTAGTGCTTCTTCTTCTTTGCGTAGTGCTTCTTCTTTTTGCTTGCGTTCCTCCTCTTGCCTACGCAACGCCTCCTCCTTCAAACTCTGCTCCAATGCTTTTTGTTGGAGGGCTTCCTCCCGCTGCTTTTCCGATTCGGCGATGCGGTGCTCGTAGTCGTTGATTTCGGCGATGAAGTCATCTTCGATTGTCATCGTGTCGCGAACTTCTTTTTCTTGGACGGCAGCCTGTAGGCGGCGGATGATGGAACGGAATTTCTCCGGAAAGTCTATTTCGCTTACGTTCATAATATGGTGGTCTGCTGTTCGGTTGTCTTGGTCGAATATGCTGAGGAGGGCTTCTAATTCATCGCGCCGCTTACTTTTGCCGATGCCGGGGATGTGTACGATGATGCCCTCATGAAACAACGATTCTATAAAATGATGGCTTTCCGCAAGGATTTCCCGCGTATGGCGGTCGCGCACACAGCGATTGACGAGCAATACGGGGATATCCTCAAAACCCCGCATGGGTTCACCAAGGAAATAAATGGGCAGAATAGGAATACCCGATTTGACTGTCCTACCAGTAGCCTCCTGTACCCAACGGAAGAAGCTGCCGTTCATATATTGCTTGCCGAGGTACTTACGGAAACGCATCCCTTCGTTAGAAAACTTTGACTTCTGTATCTCGATGATGATGACGGTCTCTGTTCCATCTGCTTCCCGCACACGGGCAGAGAAATCGAGGCGATAGATGGATAAATCCAAGGCACTGATGATGGGGCGATTGGCTTTTTTACCTCCTTTGGCAGCCTTACCCTCTTTTTTTTCGCTGCTAAGCTCCTGTGGCAGGAAGTCCAACTTTACAATCTCCAACCCTGTTATGGCAGACAGAAATAGCTTCGCCACCCGATTGTCTTCCATCAGGTACTTAAATACCACGTCGTAAATGGGATTGGCTATTTCCACAGCAGTTGTTGTTTTGATACAAATATAAGGTTTTTATCAAGGTGGCAACATTTTTTTGGTAAAAATATTTATCTTATCCACTTGCCACATTGCTTTTTGTCTTAAAACCCGTAAATTTGTAGCATGAAGAGCGCCAACCATTTAATGAAAGAAAAATACATCCTCGACCTACAAGAAGTCCCCAAAGGCTTTGAAGATATAGCGGAGTACCTTCAGCGTCCGCTACAAGAAGAAGAGATAAGGGCTAAGCTGCGTGCAGAGGAAGAAGTGGAAACCTTATTCGCTCAGCAGGAGGCGGAAAAAGCCTATTATAAGCGAGCAGCGCAAGAAGAACGCAAACAAAAAGAACAAGCCATAGCGCAAGCACATGAAGCACGAGTCAAATTGGCTCGAATACTGTTGCGCACGGGAATGCCCGTCAAAGACGTAGTGCTTGAAACGGGGTTGTCGGAAGAAGAAGTGAGGGCGTTGGTTGAATAAAATGTGTAAAGCATAACACTCGAAAAAATGCGCTCAATAACTTTACCGTGTTTTGCCCTGCCCATGAGATAAGATATTGATAAGGGGGTAGTTATCTGAGTCAAGGTTAAAAGCTTATCTAAATTGCATAGCAAAACAATGATGCTGCACAAAAAAGTACTTGCTTTCTTGAATATCCTGTAAAAACTGGTATCTTGGTAGCTTGAATTATAACGTATAGCTATGTGCAAAAGAATAATGCTGTGGGTACTGCTGCTGTGTCCGTTGTTTACTGTGTGGGCGCAAAGCCCTGTACCTGCGCCTCCCCAATCTAAACCGATAGCGGTGGTGGGGGCGACCATCCATCGTGGAGACGGGGAGGTGATCGAGAACGGCCTGCTCACTTTCGATAATGGCATCATCACAAGTGTGGATCGTGCGGATGCCAAGGTAAGCCTGAAAGACCATACAGTAATTGATGCGACTGGTAAGCATATTTACCCCGGCTTCATTGCCCCCAATAGTCAGTTGGGGTTGATTGAAATAGGTGCCGTACGCGCTACGGTGGATGCAGCTGAAACAGGTGATTTAAATCCCAATGCACGAGCATTGATAGCATACAATACTGATTCGCAGGTCATACCTACGGTGCGCTCGCGTGGGGTGCTCTACACGCAGACTACGCCCGAAGGGGGCTTGGTGGCGGGTCAGTCTTCCATCATGCAAATGGATGCTTGGAATTGGGAAGATGCGGCGGTACTGGCCGATGATGGTATGCATGTCTATTGGCCCAATCGTCAAACTTATAACTGGCGAGAAGGTACTTTTGGTAAAAATGAACGCTATGAGGAAGAAGTGCAACAATGGGTCGATTTCCTGAACGAGGCGCGTGCGCATTGCGATAATCCCGATGCGCCTGCCAATCTCAAATTGTCGGCCTGTTGCCGATTGTTCAAGGGAGAGCAGCGCCTTTTTATTCACGCCGACCAAGCCAAGGATATTGCACAAGCCGTTCTCATAGCTCATGATGCGGGTATAAAGGTCATCATCACGGGCGGCGCGGAGAGCTATATGGTAGCCGATGTGTTGAAAGCGCACCAGGTGCCAGTCGTATTAGGCCCTACCCATGCCCTACCCAATACCTTGGACACAGATGTAGATCAGCCCTTCAAAACCCCTGCCTTGCTTTATCAAGCTGGCGTGCAGTTCTGCCTTTCCAACGAAGGATTTTGGCAACAACGCAACCTACCCTTCCAAGCAGGGTCGGCGGTGGCGTACGGCCTTCCTTATGAACAAGCGGTGAAGGCTATCACCTTGGATGCTGCTCAAATATTGGGGGTTGCCGACCGTATTGGGTCTATCACTACGGGGAAGAATGCCTCCTTTATCATCACCACAGGCGATGCGTTGGATATGCGCACCAATCAGGTGACCCACGCATTTATACAAGGGCGTGCCATAGATTTGGATAATAAACAGGAAGTTCTATACCGGAAATTCCAAGCTAAATACCAAGAATAAGGCATCTTTATGATCCCTTATATCGTTTAATACTTTTAGTAATTTGACGGAAATAAACTGTACAACTTTTTCTAAAAGGCCTGATAACTACGATTGTTTAGAAAATTTTTCTGAATCAAAAGTTGTACAATTTATTTTACCGTCCCTTAGCGCAGCAGTAAGGAAATGACAGCCACAGCAGAAATACTCACGAGTGAAGAACAAGAACGGCAACAGATAGAAGCCGCATACGAAGGATTGGTTGCTGCTATCAAAACAGCACTGGATGATACAGACCGTGCCAGCATACGCGCTGCTTTTGAATTGGCAGTGGAAGCCCACGCGCCCCAACGCCGTAAGACGGGCGAACCCTACATCCTACACCCTATTGCGGTGGCGCGTATCTGTGCCGAAGAGATTGGACTTGGGCCTACGGCCATTGTGGCTGCATTGCTGCACGATGTTGTGGAAGACACCCCTGTCACGCTACAAGATATACAAGATAAATTCAACTTCCACATCGCTAAGATGGTGGATGGTTTGACAAAGCTGGATAGTGCCTACAATTCCGAAAGCCCGCAGGCCGAAAATTTCAAGAAGGTACTCAGCACGCTGGTGGAGGATGTACGTATTGTACTGATCAAAATGGCCGACCGCTTGCACAATATGCGCACCTTGGGGGCCATGCCTCCTCACAAGCAGTTGAAAATTGCCGCCGAGACCAGCTATATTTATGCTCCCTTGGCCCACCGGCTGGGTTTGTACGCTTTCCGCACAGAGTTCCTCGACCTGTGCATGAAAATCACAGACCCCACGGATTACTTCGATATTGCTCGAAAGTTGCAGGATACCAAACGCGAACGCGAGGCGTATATAGCTTCCTTTATAGAGCCGCTCAAGGAGCAGATTGACGAGCTAGGTATCTCCTACCGCATCTTTGGCCGCCCCAAGTCTATCTACTCGATATGGAATAAGCTAAAGAACAAGCAAGTACCTTTTGAAGAGATTTATGACCTTTTCGCCATTCGCATCATCGTGGATGTGCCGCCTAAGAAGGAAAAATTGTTCTGCTGGCAGATTTATTCCATCGTGACGGATGTACACCGCCCTATCACGGAGCGCCTCAAAGACTGGATTACCACGCCCAAAGCGAACGGCTACGAATCGCTGCATACTACGGTGGTAGGTCCCGGCGGACGTTTTGTGGAAGTACAGATACGTTCCGAACGCATGGACGAAATTGCCGAGCGCGGTTTTGCTGCCCACTGGAAGTATAAAGGCATCACCAATTCTGATGATGTTTTTGAACGTTGGCTGGATAGCGTGCGTGAAATTCTTGAAGATCCAGAGGGTAATCCAGTGGAATTCCTGGACAGTTTCCGATCCAACAGCCTTTTCAATGAGGAGGTTTACGTTTATACTCCCAAAGGCGACCTAAGGGTGCTGCCCAAAGGTGCCACGGCCTTGGACTTTGCGTTCAACATCCACTCCGATGTGGGGTATCATTGCACCGCCATCAAGATAGATAATCAGATCGTCCCTATGGGGAGGCTGCTTAAAAACGGCGACCGCGTGGAGATCATTACCAACAATAGCCAGAAACCTTCCGAGGATTGGATGAAGTTGGTAACAACAGGTAAAGCCAAAGCCAAGATCCGCTCGGCCATGAAAGAAGAGCGGCGGCAGAAAGGGCAGATTGGTCGTGAAGCCTTGGAACGCAAGTTCAAGAACATGCGCATCCAACCCCAAGAAGAAGCCGTAGATGTATTGGTAAAGCACTTTCGCCTGTCCAGCCATGTGGATCTTTACTACGGGATTGCGATGAACATCATTTCGATTCCCGATATTTTCAAAAAGTTTTCAGTAGAACAAGGGAAACTCAAGCTCATTGAGCACAAACAACCGGAGGTTAAAAAAGAGGAGCCTGTTAAGCGGCCTCGCGTACATACCGCCAGCACCCCGCAGTTGCTCATCAACGGTGAACCTGGCGAGCAATACGATTATACCTTGGCTACCTGTTGCAATCCTGTACCCGGCGATAGCATTTTTGCATACCTCACAGCCAGTGCTGGGCTAAAGATTCACCGCGTCAACTGCCCCAATGCAGCCAACCTGATGGTCAACTATGGCTACCGCATTATGAATGCTGAATGGGCTTCCGATCTACCACAAACCAATTTCGTGGCCAAAATTGGCATTACAGGAATAGATGATGGCCCGGGGGTCATTGAAAGGCTTACCCACCAAATTTCTCAAATGGGGCTGAATATTCGCTCTATGAATATCGCAGGTACAGAGGGTTTCTTTGAAGCTCAACTCAGTTTGGTTATTGCTAATACCGACCAACTCAACCTCGTTATTCGAGCGTTGAAAAACATTTCCAACGTGTCCACCGTCACACGTATTGATTAACCATTAACTACCGCATAGTGAACGCTACTGCTGACATCATCAACTCGGTAAAAAACATCTTCTCGGCTCATTTAGAGAAAAATGGCCTCCGCAAAACTCCTGAGCGGTATGCCATCCTAGAAGAAATCTATAAACGCACCGATCATTTCGATGCGGAAGCACTGTATATTCACATGAAAACGCAGCAATATAGGGTGAGCCGTGCGACCGTTTACAACACCTTAGAACTGCTCGTCAACTGCGACCTTGTCACCCGCCACCAGTTTGGCAAAAACTTGGCTCAGTACGAAAAATCCTACGGCTACAAACAACACGACCACCTTCTATGCGTGGACTGCGGCAAAGTACTGGAGTTTTGCGATCCTCGTATCCAACAGATCAAAAGCATGATGGGAGAATTGCTCCACTTCAGGATTACCCATCACTCTCTCAATTTGTACGGAGAATGTCAGGGAGCCTGCGAACGTACTCAGACTAAACAAGACAATACTATTCCTCAGGTGTAACAAATTCGCTAAAGTGGGCAATGTAGTCATCGATATGCTCTTCGAGCATACTGCGATATTCCCCCGTAAAGTAGGCAATAATATCTTCTTTGGCTTGCTGCATTTCAGTGGCTTCATCGAAGCTGCAAGCACTCAACCAAGCATTAAACCGCGCCACCGCGTACATCATCGAAGCACTCACCTCCCCAGGAGCCGCAGCTTGCAACTGATCATTAGCTAGATCAATATGGGCATCTGATCTGCCGAAAAATGCCTCGTTTGTTGTTGAATCCATATTTTGATAATTAATACAAGTAACGATCTTCACGAACAATCTTCATTACGTCCGTTCTATATACCCCTGCGCCACATCTTCCGCAATGCCAAACTGCAAAAGAGCATTCAGCAAACGCCAACGGATATCAGACATTTCGGTCAACTCATGAGCAAGGTTTACTTCCGCTAGTAATTGTGAAGCCGACTCCGCGGAATAACATTCGCGAAAAGCAAGCAGAAATTCTTCAGACACATCAGTAAGTTTACGCATCAGGTCGTAGGTAATATGTTGTTCCAGCATACGGCATAAAAGACCTAATTCGTCTTCAATAGTGGTAATAAGTTCTCCTACGAGTTTGCCTTCAATCTTACCTTCAATCTTGCCTTCAATCTTGCCTTCCACTCTCCCGGCCTGAACCGCTTGATCATACACACTGCCGGGCAAGTAGCCCCATTCTTCTATAATGTTAGTTTTCAATGTTTGCATTTCTTCAGTATTGAGTTTAAATGCTCCATAAATATAGTGAAGTAATTGTTGCGAAATCACTAACGCTATCTCTTCTGGCAACCCCGACCGCCTCACAAAGTTAAATATTTTTCCAAAGTCAGTGTAGAAAGATCAAGCCTGTCAACAACTATAGAAGGTAGAAAGCCCCGCACCAACGCCTCCACCTCCGACGGGTGCGACATGGTAGCTTTGAAGAGGGCATCATGTGGGTTTGCTTTTGGCATGAGCGACTTTTGAGCAAAGATAGGTGTTTTTTTTATTTAAAAAAATAATTGAATTAAAAATAAATTTAAACAAAATGAATCAAAAATCGCACATCAAAAATCAAAAATCCCCCACCCCCTCTTTCCATTTGCCATACCATTTGTTAAAATCAGGAAGTGCTTGAATTTGAGGAGGCAGGTTCAGCATCCAATCGCGCATCAGCGGGTAGGTATCGGGCGAAAAGCCATCGTTGGTCAACCGCGCTACTCGTGACAACGTCGCGTCCATACCCTTTCCTTCATTTCGTATGAACTGGGCGAGTGCCTCCACGCCTTGTGGCCAGTTGAGGTTAGGTAGCTGCCCGGAGGTACGGCGAGCAGCATCGGCAGCGGTTTCCCAATCACCCAAACGAAGCAACGTCCAAACATACACTGCGGCGGTGGAAGATAGCTGCGCAGCCTGCTCGCTCACCACTTCCACGGGACAAACAGAAGCTGCCTGGCATTTTTCCGCCAACAGATAAGCATCCGTTGTTAATTGCCAGCGATTATTGTGCTCATCTAATCGCATAGCCGCATCTTCGGGCGTATTCACTAAACCAACATCAGCAGGCAGCGGTGTGGCATCTACTCTATCTCTTGCCGTAATGAAGTCTTCCAACAAATCCAACCCTGGCACTAACGCCTGCATAGCCGCAGCATCTACACGGGATAATTGGCCTTCAATAAAAGCCCGATCTGTTGTTATATTGAAGTATGGATGCATGGCAACGGGTTGCAAATATTGCCAAGCCGCAGGTATATTACCAGCAACCGCCTCACAGTACCCTTGGACGACGGGTAGATAGAATTGCTCCTGTTCTGAATAGGTTGTAGCCAACTCTTTCAACTGTGCTTGAATATTGGTGGCCTGTTCAGGGTGTTGCACCAATTGCCAATACAGATAGTCCGTTTCTACATTAAAGGCGAAACTTCTAACATCACTATCATCGGGCATTAGCTGTAATAGCATTTTCACCTTCTCTCGGGCATTGGCGATAAGACTCACCACTTGATTCACATCGTTCGCAATAGCATCTATCGATTGCAGCTCATAAACATACCGGAGGTAGTTCCCCAACCCGTCTTTATCCTGTGCTAACAAGTCGGGATAAGTATCCATTTCGGAAAGGCATTTTTCCAACAGGCGCAATTTGAGGCCGTCGCCATAAGCTTGGTTGGTATTTATACGGCAATACCTTGTAGTTACTTGATAGCGCAGCTCCGCAGGTAAGGCCTGGGTTTGAGTCCAAATATCTGGCTCTACAAAAATACCCGCGCTGGAATCGTATCGATATTGGCTTACATCGGTCAATCTATTCAAAAACGCCTCATTGCGCACGGTTATATCCCTTCGTTTCCACTGGAGTAAGGCATCTAACAGCAAGGCGTTGTCCTCGCCTAGCAACATGCGAACTACGGGTTCTTCTTGCCCGCGTTGCCACTTGTTGAGTACCTCCCATAGCTGTAGTTGCTCCTGTTCAGGAGATAACCGAGCCGCTTTGGCCACCCACGTATCTGCCTCCTTCAAACGTCCTTGCAGTTGCTCAAAGTAAGCTCTTTCTATCCAAATAAACGCTACCGCCGAGGTATCTTTGGCAGTGGGCAATATACGGGAGGTGCCCGGTGCGGTATGCAAGGCAGCCGCTTGTTCAAACAACCCATGCGCTTGTGCCACATCGGTAGCCAACCATGCCTGATCTACAAAATACTTGCTCCACCCTTCCCGAATGGCGATATTTTCGCGCTCCACCATGCGCTGGCTACTAGTAGAAGCATTCAACTTGATACCGCGTTCTAATTGCCATTCTACAATGCGATTTTGAAAGGGGTCATTCGCTTTGGTGGTCAATTGGCGGAGATACTTGTCTTTATCCCTACTAATCGCCCATTGGTGCACGCTGCGTATATCCAAGGGCAGTAGGGATACGCGCCCGCTACTACTGTGCAACAAAAGTTGGCGACTGTCGGGCGAAAAAGTCAGGGTATGAATTTCGTAAGGCACTTCCATCGACACCACCTCCTGCTGGCTGCGAGTATCCCAAATGACGAGTCGATGATCCGTCACCTGGTACTTGCCTTCGCTTTCCGTCAATCGGTCGCCTATGGCCGCCAATAACCCGCCATCCGGCGATACCGCCAACTGGTTGCACAGCAGGGTTCTGGCGCTGCGTATGGTGGAGGCGGGGGTATTGCCGGCCACATCCCAACCCCGGATGTATTGCAAATCGGTGCCGTTATAGCTCTCGTCTGGATTATAGGGTATCAATTGGCGGCGGTATTCAAACAAGCGGGGCTGCCGGCTGGTAGTCCATGTAAAGAGGCTGCCGGGTTCTCCCATTTCGTGTATTGGCTTGACAGACCCGCCGTTGGTGCTAAGCCATTGCAAAGGATAGCCCCGTTGCGCATACAGCATCCGGCCATCCTCCATCCATGTTATGTTATTGTATAGTTCGTTTGTATAGTCTTGTATGGCGATTCCGTTTGGCACAAAAACCTGTTCGGCTGTTTTCCGACAAGGAATCGTTTGAAGATACAAACCTTTGTCCGTGCCGATAAAAAGCTGGCGGCTGTTTTGCGGGTCAAAACGCACCACTACTTCCCCCGCTTCCCACACACCTGCGCAGGATTGTAGTTCATGCCCCACCGCATCATAAATCAATAGCTGAAGATCTTCCGTTGCAATAGCTAGATAGCGGCTATCTGCCGACCATGCCACATCCAATGGAATACCACAGGAAGTATCCACAATCGTATCAGGTATGCCTGTGGGTATATTCAGCAAGATAAGATGCCCATTTCCCGCTACTAAGGCCGCTTTTTTTCCATTGGGAGCAAAACGAACCGCCCATAAAGTGGCATCGAATTGATAAATCAACGCCCGTTGGTGGGCTTCCATATCATGCAATTCCATGACACCATCCGTTGCGGATTCCCCGTGGGATAAAATCGCAGCTAAATAGCGACTATCCGCCGACCAGTCATAGGGATAACGTGCTTCATTGGCCACTTTAATATCTGGAAAATAAAACCAATCCGTCACAGACATCGACTGGCCATCGCTAGCATCCAAAAAAGAGGTATTGATAACCTTTCTTTGTCGAGAACCGAGTAGATTATCTTTATTTACGCCGGAAATACTGTGATAGATAGTAGGTACTACGCCATAGGTGGCAATGGCCAACGCTCCACGGTTCGGGTGCCACGCCAAATCGGTTATACCGCTGTATTCAGACCGCAAAGTATCCACTAATGTGATAGCGTCGTCTTGGCGGTGTTCCATCATCCATATCTCCACTACCCCTTCCGTAGTACCCACTGCCAAGGCACTGGCGGTAGGATTGCTGTTGCAGGCTAAGGCCGTACCGTATCCTCCCAATTCCTCCGTTACTACCTTGGAGACAAAATTGTTACCATCTCCTTGTTCCCAGAGCAATACCTTGCGGTCATCGCCCGTGGTAAAAAGGCGATTGTCATCCAACCAAACCACGCTTCTCACCCAGTCGGTATGCCCCGAGAGTACGGCCTCCCGCCGTTGGGCATCCACATTCCAAATGACTACCGTACGGTCATCGGAAGCCGTAGCCAACCGCCGACCATTGGGCGACCATGCTATCGAACGTACCCAATCGGTGTGCAGTTCTACTTCATGAAGAAATGCTAGGGATTCATTCATCAACAGCAACCCCCTTCCCTGATGCACAATAGCCAAAGTATTTCCCGTGGGCGACCATGCCATATCCATCGCATTTACTTCTAAAGGTACGATACGTTGGGCTGTACCTGAAAACGGATTCCAAACGATCAACCCGTTTCCACTATCGGCTGTAGTCAAGGTGAGTTGGCCTTCTTGGCTTTTATGCCATGCCATTGCGCGGATACCATTCCCTTCCATGTCGATTATGCGAGTAAGGCTGTCGGTTTGTAAGCAAAGATTTCCGTCTTTCACATAAGCCAATAGATCACCATCTGGCGACCAAGCAACGTGGGTGATCTCTCCTGGATATTCTTCGCTGTCTGCTCCCCATTCTTCTAACCGTCCATCTTCTGGCAAGGACTTCCAATCGCTTGACGTGGCGGGGGGCACATAAAAAGCTGCAGCCGATGACATACCTACCGATAAGATAGGGTCTTCTACGGTGTTGTCTTCCCCCCTCCAGGCAAATCCGGGCAAGGTGGTCGATATGTCCATTGTGTATTCCTCGCCATCGGTGATTCGGACAAATTGCCCCACGCTCAGCCATACGCCCAGCGAATGGCCTGTGGAACTGTAATCGACCTGAAGTATCCATCCTGTCATCTGGCGACGGCCTGATTCTTCTCCTTCAGGTGTCCAGTAAATCAACTGGTAATCGTCACTACCACTCACTAATTCATGCCCAGCGGGATGCCAAGCCAAGGTGCGTATGTAGTCACTGTGCCGCTGCTGTTGCCAGCGCAGCGTGTTGGTAGCTACCTCCCAGCAAGCTATTTTGCCGTCATCGTCGCCCGTAGCGAGGTATTTGCCATCCGGCGACCAAGCTAATGCCCGCACCCAGTCTTCATGCACGGAAGGCAGCGTTTGGAATGGTGCTAAGGTTTCTTCTCCCGTCACGCGGTAAAACTCAACAGTGTTGTTATCACCTGCTATGGCCAATATATCTTCCTCATTCGGTGACCACTTCATATTAAACACACTTTGAGCCGCTTGTATGTAGGGAGCGGCTGGTGCCCATTGCCCCGCTGCATCTAAGGATATAAATGAAATGTTATTGCCAATACCTGCACCCAATACCGCCAACCGATTGCCGCTGTGGCTCCAAGCCATTTGCATAATAGTTTCCAATTGCCGCCTTTGAAAAACAACTTGCCCATCTTCGTTGAAAATAGACAACTGCCCACTTGAGGTACTAAGCGCCAACCAACGTCCATCTGCCGACCAGCTTATGGCGGTCAGTTCTTCTTCTTCGGATAAGACCTCTTCCCAATTCTCGTCATATTCCAACAAATAGTGAGGGACGCGGTTGCTTATTTCATCATTCAGCAATTGATATAGCATACTGTGCACCGCTGGGTGAAGACTGTCAATATATGAATACGTGAAATCGGTTAGCCACAAGGCTTCGTTACGGCCTTTCCCATCGAGGTCGTCTTCATAATAGTTTCTGGCCAAACTCATGTAATTAGATACCAATGCCTCGCGGGTTACCTGCTGGTTTACCAACAACTGTTTATCAATGGCGGTGCGGGCATTTGTCAGGTCTCGGTTGGTGCGCGTCAGCGCGGCTAGGGTTGATTTCTGGGCTGCCACCACATCGTTCAGCCGTTCGTTCTGCTGCTGAAAAAGCTCATTTTGCTTGCGAAATAAAGCTATGATTTCATCGCTTAGGGCATCGATGTTGTCTCGGTGTTCGGGGCATTTATCACAGGCTTCCAAGGCTTTTAATTCGCGATAAGCCTCGGCACCGTTTTCTTCATCCAAAAAATGGATGGTATTGGCCAAAATGGCGGCAAAATCACTACATAGCAATTCTTGGTCACAAGGCTCAAAAAGCAACCGTTCTTGGGCGACCACCGTAGCGAAGGGAAACCACCCAACCAGTAGTACTCCCCATATTATTCGGTAGGAAAAGATAGGTTTCAACGACATGCTCCCTGCTTTTGCTTGTTAGTCAACAACTGTTGAATGTCTCGTACGTGGGTTTCCTCTCTTTCATAAGCAGCGCAGGTAACGTCTTTCCCCTGATGCCCGTAAACCTCGATCAACAACAGTGCTTTTCCAATTTTTTCAGCAGCCGATGTACAATAATCGGCTTTAGCCAATCGGCGTGCATCCACCACAAACTCTTTGCAGAGTATGAGGTTTTTATCGGCTCGCTCGCTTCGTACCGTTTGGAGGGTTGCCCAGGCATAGATACCTAATAGCACGGCCACGGCAAAGGCTGCCACTGCTATTTTCGCCAACCATTTGGCTCGTTTTTCGTTATCCTCGGCTGTTTTTTTGGCGTTTTCTGCCACTTGTTGGGCTTCTTCTGCTTTGTGGCGCAAGGCTTCTGCCTCCTTGCGTTTTCGCTCCTCCTCTTCCAATTGCTCCTTAAGCCGATCGGCTTCCGTGGCATCATACGCCGCCTTCGATTTCAAAACGGGAGCAATGAGGCGGTCGTGGGTCAACTCATACGTGACACCACCCCGCAAGTATGGTTCTGTGCGTAGCAGCCCATTGTCCACCAGTGTATCCAACACCTCCGCCTCTATGCCGAATCGCTCGCTGATCTGTGCTTGGTGCATACTCAGGCGCATACCGCCGTCGCCAACGCGCTGCACGAGATTGTCTTCAATGAAACGCTTCACGGGGCCTTCTTGGTCATCGGGCAAGTCGTTGATACGGCTTTGATAATAAGCATCCACAATGGCTTCCAAGGCACTATCATCGGGTACACTGCCTCCCGTATGCGCGTGTAGATCGCTCAACTCGATGCGCTTCTTCTTTGGGTTGTCGATCACTAAGCGCTCAAAATACTGGCACAACATCTGCAACAGTACACCTTCCACTTTGCCTTCCTGACTCAAAAAGTCTAACATGGCTTCCTGCACCTCAGGGCTATAGCCAAAGGGTTGGCTGTCGTATTGCCCTCCTGCTTCCGCTGCCGGTGCTACAATGGCCGTGCGTGCCCCTTCCCGATTAAGGGCATCCAACTCCATCGTGTGCTGAAGAATCTGAGGCAGTGTAGGTGTCATGCGTTCCAACAAATGAAATCGGTTGGAACGTATGGCTATGACCACTTTAATATCTAAACGCTCAAATACCGCAGGCCGCTGTACGTGTCCCTCCAAGTCGTTCCGCGATTTCAGCTGATCGCGGTATCGTTGCGGCAAATTGGTCTTTAGCAATTCTGCCAATGCGTTTTCATACAGCTCCGTATCCTTGGCAGGATAGGTAAACAACTCCTCGAATTGGTCGAATACAAAGAGCAACTTGGTTTTTTCCGTATTGATGGCAAAAGTCTTGGCGTAATACCAAAGGGAGTTGTCCCAAGCCACCAAATCGTCTAATATCGTTTTTTCTAAATTTTTCGGATTTTCGGCTATCGCTTGCACGGTGCTGCGCAAGGGCGTATTCGTGCTATCGGGTGTCCAAGCTCCCATGCGTACATTGATGAGGTGATACCCTTTTTCCACCATTTCGGGTAGTACGGCAGCATTCAGCAAACTACTTTTCCCATAGCCAGAGCGGCCATAAAGCACCGTTAACTGATGGTCATCAATGAGGCGCAACAGTTGGCGCGTTTCCTGCTGGCGACCGTTGAACAACGCAGACTGACCAGCGGCAAAAGGCTTCGGGCCGGGGTATCTTCTATTGCCCATGGATCAGTGATTTTAGTTCCTCGAACTGCATATTCAAAAAAGCCACCAACCGCGTTTCCTCCACCTTGAACTGCTCGTAGGTGATCAGGTTGATATTGTAGTTGCGGTGAGCCGAACGGTAATTGCTGGCTCCCAACGTGAGAGTATTGAAATAAGAAGCATACTGAGCCGGCTGCGGCAAATACTTGACTGACAGCTCCTCTAAATTCGCCAAACTCTGCTCGTGATGCCCAGCGCGCAGCAAACTCTGAAACGCCTCCGCATCTCGCTCAAAGTTAGCTTGAACGGCATTACCCGTGGCTTGCTTTACCATGCCCTTGGCCTCGCAGCGCTGGAACAATTCCTGCAAAAATGCCCCTCCGCTGTGGTCGTGAAAATTCACATTGTACAAATCTTCATACACCACCCGCTTGCTAAGGTCTTTTTCCTGAAAGTGCTTCATCGCCAAGATGCGCGGTTTCAGCAAGTGAAAATCGAACAACCGCAGCAACAACTGCATATACCAACTCTCCAACGGCAAGCCCAAGAAAATATAGTATTTCGCCGATTTTAAGGTCTGCTTCAAGTCCGCGTCCATGCTCTTGGCTTCATAAATCGACTCCAAGTAGTCAAAAAGGTCGCTATGCGAAATAATCATACTCTCATCCACCGTCATGCGTCCTCGCAAATAGTAAATCAGCGGGTCGTCCATCCTGCCGGGCAGATAAGGTTGCGGCTTTTTCTTTTTGTTATAAAAATCAGCATGAAAGGCGAATTGATCGCCATAGGCTTCTTCCAACAAGGCGTCGGGACACAAGGTTATAATAGTGGAAAAAGGCAACTTTGCCACCTGCGCCAGCAAAGCACGCGCCTCAGCCAAATCCTCCTTTTTTTCTTCAAAAAAATCCCGATAGTAAGACATAAAATTCCACAGGCTCTCGTCCTTATCGCGCTCATTGAGCATAAAAAACTTATCGTCGCGGTAGAATTTCGAGATAAAAGGCAGCGCCTCTTGCTGGCTTTTCTCCTGTAGGTAGTCAAAGAGTGCATCCTCCACTGAATCTGCCCCCGGAAACGGCAGCAGCCCCGGCCCTATAAACAGGATAGTTTCCTCCTTCTCCAATCGATCCAACAGGTATTCCCATTGTCGTTCCGGCAGTTCAAAGGCAGTTTTGGGATTGGTATCAGTTTGCCCCATTCATCAGTAGATTGGTAATACAGGTTGCCAAATTACATTTTTTTACGGATATGTTGGGTTTTATGTTGCAAAAGCCCCCGTCGCGAGATATAGGCCAGCATCAACATTTCAATCATTGCTTGATGAATGAGGGCGTGCCCCACCCCCTCCTGAACGTCGGGGTTGGGTCGCGTGTTCTGCTCCTACCAGCTTCCGCTATGCTCCAGCCGGTACCGCGTCACCCGCTCACGCGGCAGGACTGCCCGCCGCCACATTTTGTGTACCTAAAAAAACGACCTATATTTCCGTCAAATTTCCGTATGAACCGAGCCACCATTATCGCACAATTACCACCCGCTTCCCGCTGGTTCTTGGGAGGATACTTACTGCTTACACTCGTCAGTATAGGTGTCATAGCAGCCGCATCCAAGCCTGAAATCCACCTGGCCATCAATGCTTGGCATCACCCCACCATGGATGAATTTTTCAAAGCCATCACCCACTTAGGAGAACCTACGGCGGTATTAGTCGTTAGTTTACTGCTCTTGCTCAAACACTACCGCTGGGCCTTAATTCTCTGGCTCATCACAGGGATAAACGGCCTCCTTGTCACGGTGATAAAAAAAAGCATTTTAGACGATATGCGTCCCTTCAAACTTTTCCAACACCTGAATATCCCACTCTACCTAGTACCCGGCATACGGATGCACGAATACAATACATTCCCTTCCGGTCATACCGCCATTGCCTTTGGCATGTTATTTCTGCTCAGTCTGTTATCCACTCGTGCATGGGCAGGAGGCCTCTTTCTCTTGCTGGCCGTTTTAGTGGCGTGGTCTAGAATGTACCTCTCCATGCACTTTCTGGTGGATGTTGTAGTAGGTGCCGCCATCGGTATGCTCGTGGCTGCGTTGGTGTATTACAAAAGTGTACACTCCCCCTAAGACGCAACCACACAAAAGTAAAGTTTTTTGCA
The DNA here is from genome assembly GCA_041392765.1 of Saprospiraceae bacterium. Classification (GTDB taxonomy): domain Bacteria; phylum Bacteroidota; class Bacteroidia; order Chitinophagales; family Saprospiraceae; genus Lewinella. Next base: position 405 of record JAWKLL010000042.1, on the reverse strand, counting down.
CCTTGTCTCCACGTGGCGATTGGAGGACAAGTTATGCTTTTTCAAGGTTTTGCGTTATTTTTTCACTTCTTGCTGTTAGCAGGAAAAACGCAAACCCTTCGAGCGTAGCCCTGTGTAGTGAGGGTACTGCAACGAGCGGGGGGAGGTGCACTGCTCCTTCTCTTCCCCTATACCGCTTGGCATCCTGTTTCCTGTCAATGGGGCTTCTTCTTTTCCTTGATGAAAAGAAGCAAAAATCAAGGCTTTACAAATTTGGCTAAAAATGCACTTTTTTCCACTGTTCGGGTAAAGGGTGTGTCTAAAATCCCATCAATTGCCTCCAAACGGTAAATATCGTCTTGCTCTGCGTTGAATTTTTTCGTCGTATTGCCTGCATACGACTGCAAAATTCGCCTTGATCAAAAC
>JAWKLL010000041.1:0-47118 GCA_041392765.1 Saprospiraceae bacterium | reverse complement strand
CACCATCAATGCTAGTAATCGCCAACCTACGTTGTATCCTGTCAAATAAATGATAGCAACACTTACGAACATAAACAACCCCACAGCTACTGCACGCCAATTGCCTTGTGTCAGCACGTGGAAGGATTTGTTGAAAAACAGGAATACCAAACTCGGAATGAGCAAGAACAAGTCTTTGTAAAAAGAGATGCGAGGCTCTAACTTAATGAAATCACCAAAGCAACCACAATCCGTAACCTTCATATTGGTGGGTTCGTAAGCACCCCATTGGCTGAAGCTGAAAAAATTCACACCTTCTGGTACGTAGCCTGTGAGGTAGGTAAAACCAGTGAGGAAGGTAAACAACAACACCAGCAAGAAAAATGCCCACGCGGTGAGTTTCTTAGCCGCCCCCAACAGCAATGCCACACCCAGCACAATTTCCAATACAATCATGGATACCGAAAACGCATTGGCATGCTCCGCCAGCTTGGGGAATAACGGTGCCAAAGATGCCATACCCGACCCCGCAAACGTGGACTGGAACTCCGCAAAGTACTGCTCCATCTTGTAGGCCGTACCCAAAGGATCAACGGCTTTGACGACCCCGGAAATAATGAACAACCCGCCCGCAAAGTTTTGTAGCAGACTGACAAGGAAGTTCTTGATGATTTTCTTGCCCATGAACTGTTGCGCTCCTGTGAGCAGTAGGGCTAACAAAGCGATATAAAGCACTAATTGAATAATCGTCATGGCTGTTTGTTTATGTCGTTGAAGATGGTTGTTCTTGCAAAAGGATGAGTGCGAACACGGCGTAGTTGACGATGTCGCGGTAATTGGCTTCTTGCCCTTCCGAGGCGATGGTCTGCCCGCCGTTGTCCTCAATTTGGCGAATGCGAAGCAGCTTGGCCAATATCAAGTCGGTGATAGAGGGTAGCCGCAAAGTGCGCCAAACCTCTCCATAATCATGATTTTTTTGTACTAATAGTGTACGGGTTTTCGCGACTTCTTGGTCGTAGAGGGTCGTTACGGTTGCTTCATCCAAATCCAACCCCTCTGACGCGGGCAACTGCAACTGCAAAATAGCCAACAGGCTGTAATTGATCAACCCGGCATACTCGCCCTCCACGGGGTCGTCCACTAGCTGCTTGCCTTTTTCCTCTATGCTTCGCAGCCGCATGGCTTTGATATAAAGTTGGTCGGTAAGCGAAGCCGGACGGAAAATACGCCAAGACGAACCGTAGTCCTGCTGTTTTTTTAGCAGCACGGATCTACACTCCGCCAGTATGGTATCAAATTGTTGTAGTGTGCGTTCCACGCCGGTTGTTTTGTTTTTGCAGTGCAAATGTAATAAGAGTATGAATAATATTCCCTTAATTAGCTCGCTTTCGCTCAATCAGGAAAATTCAGACATACTCTTCCTTAGCTACGGCTAAGCAAAAGAACCTTTTCCTTGCCTAGTATGGGAAAAAATAAATCCAGCATTTTCATAGTCAAAGAAATCGGATAAAACGCTTTAAAAGAAAGGTACTCTTTTTCAATGAATTGCATTTGCTATTTAAGGACTGCAAACCATTGTGTTTCTTTGTCAGAACGCATGAAGACCATCCGCTTCTATATCACCCCTTCGGGGTTCAAGGCCGTTCGATATGATGGAACTAAAATATTGCCATCCCTTCGGGATTTTTTTAGTAATGGATGTAAGCTTTTTAACGAAACCCCGAAGGGGTGAACTGATTGTAACAAACTGTAATACAAGTAAATGAACCCCCAAAAGGGGTGGCATATAATACGCAAGTGGTCTTGAAAACGCAATCTCGCGTAGTTATGAAGAAACGTTTGTTTACCGCATTGACAAAGACCTATCATTGTTAATCAACCGATTGACGAGATGTGCCCACACATAAGACCTCCAAGGATTCGTAAACGTAACGGCAATATGATTCAGACGCTTTTCACCGCGATTACGCCTACGAATCCTGAAAGGCATCGCAAGCGGTGCGGCTTTCGTTGTTAGGCTTATCCATCATTCACGTTATTTATCCCTATCAACCGATAAGACAAGAAGATGCCTTATTTTTCTTCTGTCAAAGTGTTAAAATTTTGAAAAAACTTTGGCGTTCCGTTTTTTTTCAAATTTGCTTTTGTGCAGTATAATTAGCCTCTGATAGCACAAAAACAAGGGAAAATATCTCAAGGAATTCTTCCCGTAACACCTATCAGCAGCGTGCCGTTTTTTTACTTTGAACAAACACAAAACAAGACTAAAGGACACTGCCTTTTCAGGTAGTTGCCCGATGTCATTGCTTTGCCCGTAACCGACTAAACATTCGGTGAACCTATACAACCTGCGAGGTAGTAAGGCTAGCAGCTTATTGCCTACCTGCAAGGCGTGTTTGAGATGGGGCAATGCAATGGTGGCTTAAAAAGACATATACCTTTTTCTCTTTTGTAAAAAATTGAAAAGGGTACGCTAAAAACAACTAAATTAGCGGTGAAGAACCCAGAAATGACCACGACCGCGCATCTGACAGCGTTCCGAAAGGAGAAAAGAGGGTCTTTCTGAGAGTAGGATACGCCGCTGGCGGGGATAAGTTCTGAAACTGACCCGCCTTGAAATTCAGGCAACCGAACCCGTGCCGTGTGGGTGAAAGGCGGCGGCTCTTTTCGTTTTTTATTTTTTTGATATGAAAAAGAATAGCATTTGGAAAGCATTATGCGCCTTGTTGGTGCTGACTGTCATTAGCTGTGAAAAAGATTTTTTGACCAACAGGGATACCGCCTTAGAAACGGCTTCCGAAAATCAGAAAATTTATATTCTGTTGAAGATGTGCAGCGTATTTTTGCAGAAAAGAAGTACCAGATTTCGTGGAAAAAGGAGGAAGATGCCAAATTGATTTACAGTGTTGGCCAACATACCGATAAGATTTATGCTATCGGGTATGTAGCAGAAGGATACGGGGAACTTCGGGACATAATGGCTGACGTTGACTTTAGTGCCCCCGAATGGACATCGTTGGAACAGCACCTTTAGGGACGTAATCATTAACGGAAGTAAGGAAAATGAAATCATTGAACGAATGGGCGTGTTACCTAATTTCGTAGCTAAGATACATGACTTTGCGACCATCGAAGCGTTGGTTAACAATGAGCGCGTAAGGTATGTAGCCCCTTTGAATGACTATTTCTATTTTCCACCAGGAATGAATGGACAAGGCATGGGAGAGAAAGACGATGTGCCTGTTGAGGTGAGGGGTGATTATGATATAGCAGGTAGAGCTGGTTGTGTCTGTGACGTAGGACGACCGTTTGAGAAAGACGATGTTATTCCTGTATTTAGCCCTTTCAATGGTTTAATTCCTTGGAATTATAGTTTACAGGGAATAAATCAAACTACATGGAATACATCATCTGGAGCTGGGATTGAGTAGCTGTCATTGATACAGGAGTATCCGATTTACAGGAAAACCTAGGAAGTGAGTTCGCTTCTCCACCTTCGCTAAGTACCCGAAATATTTTTAAAATTAATATGCTTGATAGATACTTGAACAGCAATCTACGAGAAGTTTATGATGGAAATTTAACGGCTCATGATCGTTGTGGTCATGGAACAAAAATGGCTGGGCTTATTGGAGCTCCACGAGGTTCGGATGGTAATGCAGTAGGGGTAGCTCCTGATTGCGACTTATATATACCGCGCCGTTCATAATCCACATATCACATTACTGCCGAGAAACAGGCAGTTTATTGGTCTATCATAGATGCAGCCTTTAATGAAAATATTAAAATAATCAGCATGTCGATTGCACAAGGACTAGGCTAACGACCCCATGATCACTGATGCCATTGAGCTGGCTCATGGTTTAAACAAAATGATGATTTGTGCGGCTGGTAGTTTCGACTTGGGTGGTTGGAATCTAGCTGATGATGGCGTGTTTGGTTGGTATCCAGACAATTTTGTTCTTTTTCCAGCTAGTCATCCTTTTACTACTGCAGTTACAGGAATTAGATTTCCTGAACTAACTTGGCCTATGGAGCTCTTGATAACTCTACGCAGCCTTGTGATATTTGTTTTAATGGATCACAGGTTAATTTGCTGTTATTATGCAGCGACAGGGCGGTGTATTGGGTACGAATACTACTACGCTGGCTGTAACTTGTGATGGAGATCTTCCTGTGTATTCAACAGGGAGTTCAGCGGCAACGGCTACCTTCGCAGGAATGGCAGCTTTGGTTTGGTCGAATATGGGATCTGATGCGAATTCCACAACAGTTTATTCACGGCTCGTTGAAGCATCAAGTAACACTCTACAGAGCCATCCTTTATATGGATTTGGCTGGGTGGATGTTGAACAAGCTCTACAATGATGAGAAAGTATTTGGTTTGGCTACCGCTTATCCCTATTGTTTTTATCGTACTGATCAAGCTTCCGTCAGTAGATTTAAGCAGAGGTTCGCTTTCTTGGTTGGGCGTTTACCTAATTGTCATGCTTATATTGCTGCTAGGTTTACTGGGTTTGCTTTATTTTCTTTTAGAAAAGCGAAAGAATTTTTTTACTCGAAAGCAGTATGATTACATTGTCGTGCCAGCTCTTTACTTTACGGCGTTTTGGCCAATAATCATGCCATTGTTACTCGAATATGGAACGTTTTATTTAAGGAAATATGCCATCAGATACCATTGGGTGGAGTCAGCCAATCTACCCTTTTATAGACCTTTCATTTACTTGTTTGTTATTGTTCAGATTGTTGCTTTTTTGGCGTTACTATGGACATATACTAGAAAGAGAGGTCCAAACTCAAGGTGAATAACTAAAAACTGAAACCGATGCCTATCAAATACAGTTTATTTTTCCTGATTGGGTTCGCGATCCTTTTTTCCTCCTGCCAAAAACAGGAGGAAATACCCCAAAAGGAGTTGTACCGAACCATTTACCGCTCCATGCTAGACACCTTGCAGATGGAATGTACACCTAGCTTTGCGAAAAATTGGTTCAGGGGCATCGTAGCAGGGCAACAGACCTGCTATTTTGGGGGGCGTGGAGGCCGTGAGGCCGTCTTTGCCTTTTTGGATGAGACAGACACAGAGGTACTGGGAATTGAAGCAGATACCTTGTTAGTCGGCACCAAAAAGCGGCTCGTCTGGTCGATCCGGCATCAACCACTCCAGCATGGGAAACCGTATATTGAGATACACTTCCCAGAGTACCCTGCCGAACAGAATTTTCACCAATATTGGGATTCCTTAGTAAACAAGCAATGGAAGGTAGCCTCGCATCCTGACGAACGCGACAAATTCAGGATTGACTTGAAAATCCCGAATACTGAGTTGTCTTCTCAGGGCGGTGGCGTAGTCTTCACGCTATCCTCCGTTTTTGGAAGTCAGGAAGATAGTGACATTACATTGTCTTTTGCTGCCTACCAAACGTTTCCTACTGGCATTAACCGCTATATCGGCTTCACGGTGAATTGTGCGCTGTATCATGCCCCAGGGTATTCCGACGGCGAAACCGAACCATGGGGATTGGTAGAGGATGCTAAATTCGATGCCCTTTTTTGGGTACCAGATTGATGGCTGCCTTGGTGTATTGTTGACAGAGAAGACCAACATTTGTAGTTGGTCGGCGGTGGATAATCCCTGAAACCAGCCGCTATTAACCTAGGACAAACCGGGCCTTTGCCGTTTGGGACAAAACGGCCTCTTTCTTTACAGACTTTCCGTTCTTGCTGCTTGTAGCGGTGGGGCGGAGTCGAACATATCTATTAACGTGATGAAACATCTTATTTTTCCTATTCTATTATCACTCTTCCTCGGCACGATGGCGTGGGGACAACAAACCATTTTTGAGTTAGATGCTTACGACGATACGGTCACTAAGTTGGTTTATGCCGAAAGCCCCGTGCGCATCCAATTGGAGGCCAATGCCTCTGTGCGTTTTGAGTCGGATGCCAGTGTTTATCTCCGCTGGGAAGGGGTGTCGGGTGTAAGCAGGTACACCGTCCGCTACCGCAAGGCAGAAAGTACAGGCAAGTGGAAGGAAGTGGTTACTAGCGATCCTGAACTTACGCTGCACGGGTTACCCTTAGATACAGACTATGTGTGGACTGTGGAGGGCGGAAGTATGACTTCAGGTACGGGGGTGTTTTCTACCCAACCCCAACAGGAACCCATCCAGCTTTCAGCGACACTTTATGACGGCCTGATAGATTGGTTTACGCAGGGCGAAGGCCAACTACCATTCTGTGACTTTATGGAAGAACTGGACATCAACCTGTTTGAAAAACTATCGTTTCTACAGGCGTACTCCTTTGGAAATAGCCCTATGGTATCTGCGGCTTACGGCAGCCCAATGGGAGAATGGTATCCCCGTGAATACACACCCTTCGATTGCACAGGCTTTAGTACAGCCAAAAATGAGAAAGCCAACTGCAACTGTAAAGTGCTGACACGGGGTGGGGTTTTTGCTATACCGACTATGGGGAATGACGATAACAACTTAACTATTCTTCCGCGAGTAAAACAGTGGCAGGTAGAGATATCCAACGATGACACCTTTGTGGATAGGTTCGAGGCCGGAGCAGCGAAATACATTGCCCTTAGGCAATCTGAACCAAGCGGCGCTATGAGTTTTGACATGAGCAATGTGCAGGGAGCCGAGGCCGATGAGTCAGTGACGACGGAGGCTTCTGAAATCAAATTCTTCTTAGGTTGTTTGACAGGAACAATAGACCCTTTTACCTCGGATGTAGGAGATGATATTCCTCGTGGTTTCAGTACGAACCTACCCAAGGAATGTGATTGCGAACGCCCTATCAAGTTCGAATATGGCTACGCGACCAACCTCTTGGCACATGCAGATAAAAGGTGGGCACCGTGGAGCAGGGGAGCGGCTGCACAAGCGGAGGATATGGCATTTGTGGTGGTGACGAACCAAACGACACATGAAACGGAGGTGATTGATGCAGGGCAAGCCATGGTAGGTAAGGCGTGCAATTCTACGTGGAATCCAGATTTTTGGATTGAACTCGTGGGAGTGGCTAAAGAGGTACTGCTCTATTTGGGAGAGACACAGGAGGGCAACCCATTCCCAACGGAGGAGCGGGTGGAAGCGTTCGCTGAAGAGCTAACCGAACTAATAGGTACGCCATTCAGCAACACCTCGGGCGAATGTGGAAAAAAAGATGTAGCTAATGTATTGGTACAGGGTGTCAATAGTACGGTACTTTTTCCCAATGAGCCTATCAAGATCAGCCTGTTTTCGGCCTATTACACGCGCGTTCGAGGCTTTGGAGCGTGGCGAGCTGCCGCCAGTGTAGCGAGCGACTACTATTTAGTGGGTGTAGTAGAAAGTGCTAAAACAGAAGACGAAGAGTGTTGTGCAGATAAATTTTCCAGCTATTTGGTGGGGTCTTTGTCACGACCTGAAAACGGGGATGTTTACAATGATGCCGTCAACAGCATAGAAGACCGACTGAGACAGGTAGGGTTCTTCTTGGCGGAATTTGGTAGCTGGAACGGGCTGACGACCAATCCGTTTACTGGCCAAGTGGAGGTGAAGGGCGAATACGGCCTCCTTACGGGGCCTTCATGTGAAAAAAGCTGCATGACCCATCTGATAAACAGATAGCGTCGGAATCCGTCAAACCCTCAGGCTTTTGTTTATCCCAGCGTGACCCAAGGCGAGGTACAGGTGGCTTTCTTGGAAAGCACGGACGCATCCTCAGTCATTTTGGTAAGCGACGGCATGGGGCGGGAATTATCTCGCTATCCCGTTGGACGGATGAAAAAGGGGCAGACATTCTCACTGGATCTCACGCAGTACGTAGGTGGTCAATATTGGTTAGCCCCTCAAGACATGATCGTCGCGGAGAGCCAGCGCATCATTGTAAAACAGTAATATTTCACTCCAAGGGCGGTGGGGTTTGTGCCACCGCCTCAAAACCAAAAAACCGCGAAAACACCATCGTATTTTTCCTTTTGTTGATGTTGTCCACCCTCTTGTTTTACTGTAAGGACAAGCCAGAAGTGTGTGCTTGTAGTGAAGTAGAAGATTGTATTGAAAATAACTGTGTTTGGAAAGAGAATTATTACGAAGTGGAGGTGCGCAAGCGTTATCGGTCATGAATTCGTATGTGGGAATAGTAAAGATAATTTTGCTTGATACGCTCATTTTTAATATCCGTGAAAACGGCGATTTTTCTTTTATGGATCTCCCCTATACAGAACATAGGTATCAACGAACTACCAGCGGTCGGATACGGAATTTATATTAGGACACGGTAACCAATTTGTGCTATGACGATGGCCTCATCTATTCCGATATTATCTGCAAGACCTACGTACCCGATAGCGTCAGCCTGACATTTCTCTTTCTGGCGCTTGGAGTCCCTCGGCGTTTACATCGACACCGCCCACGTGACGATGGTCAAGCATAGGTGAAGAAGGTAAGTCAGTACCATCGCGCCGTGCGACATACTATTTGATAGTAAAGTATGCACGGCGCGTCCTTTAGTATGAAAAAATAAATCCAGCATTTTCTTAGCCGAAGAAATCGGATAAAATATGATAATTTGTTAAAACCTATAGTGAAGGTGCGACGAAGGATGGTAGGAGGTTGTTTGTTAGTAAAGTCGTGAAGGAGTAAGCTCCGCTACTAAAATTGTCAAAAAATCGACTTTTTAGTGCTTTTCCAAGCGAGGCAGGCTCGAATACTAGTATATTAGCAATGAAAGTAAGACTGTTGATAGTAAACGTGTTCCAAAACGCGCGGGTAGTTGCGCCCGCCCATTTTTTACACCAAAAATAACCTACCATGAAGGACTTCCGTACTTTGTTGTTCATCGCCTCATTGCTGCTCTATAATAATGGCCAATTGAGTTCGCATAAGTTGGTGGTAGCGCGGTGAGAGTTTTGAATGGAGCGCAAGCCCGCTAACACACGTCAGTGCGACAACCCACCCTAAGGAGATGGGCTGCGCACAGCGCAACCGTTGGACTGAAATTACATCTGGTTATCAATTACTTAGGCGACATAGTCAGCTTTGTAATCTCTCCGGCTAACATCGCGGACAACAATAGGCAGTTGCTCCCCAAGCTATTGAGTCGCTTGAAGGGAAAGTGTTAGGGAGACAAAGGATACCTGACTACCCTTTTTGACGATTTTTGTGAACAAGACTTCCATTTAATCACCAAGGTCAGAAAAAACATGGATGTCAAACTCGCCTCCACCCAAGCCAAAAATGGTATCACTTATTTTTTTCCCGTCCCCTAGTAATTTGACGGAAATAACTGATCCCATTTGCTTGAAGGCTTACTTATGCACACGCTTTGTGCAAGTATCTTTGTACGCTAGTGCATAAAGCCAAGCCAAAAATGGGATTAGTTATTTTTTCCCGTCTCTTATCCATAATTCACGTTAATGACAACATTTTTTCAGACATTTACCCCATGGATTTGCCTGATTACTACCGTACCATAGCCGCCCCCGCCACGGGGGAGTTCAAAGACAGGGGCAGTAAATTCATTGCCTATGCTCTTCCAGTTTCGGCTGCCGAGGAGGTAGCTGAATGTTTGCTGCAAGTCAAAAAAGAACACCCTAAGGCTCGCCATCACTGCTACGCTTACCGCCTAGGGTTGGATCAGTACACCACCGCGCCAACGATGATGGCGAACCCAGCGGCACCGCAGGCCGACCCATTCTGGGGCAAATCGACAGTCATGGGGTCACGAATACGCTAGTGGTGGTCGTCCGCTATTTTGGTGGCACCTTGCTAGGGGCCGGGGCTTATTCAAGCCTACAAACTGAGTGCTGCCGATGCCCTCTCGCAGACCGAAACCCTTGAAAAACCAGTAGAAAAACACTTTACCCTCTGTTTTGACTACGCGCTGATGAGCTTAGTCATGCAGGTCATTGCCCGCCCCCCTTCCGCAGCATTACCGACCAGCGATTCCATGAAACCGCCGAGATTGATGTAGCACTCAAAGGTTCGCCGTCGAAGCAGCTTTCACTGACCTCAAGGCCACGGTGGTGGCCGCCTATCCCGAAGAAGTCCCTGATTGGAGTCCATTCCTGGGTTTGACATCGTTGAGAAAGAAGGAATCGTGTTGTGAAAAAATTAAGTGTATGTCGTACAATGGCGCAGCCAACATGCAATGGAAAACAGACTATTTGCCGTGCAGTTTTTTTTCATGCAGCCACCTCGGCAGAGCCGAGGCCGGGTGCTCCTCCATCCCACCAGCGCCCGATGGTTGCTGTGGTGGGGCTCCGTCCGCCCCCTTGTCCGCTACGCCAACGCCTGTGAGTGCGAACGCGCTTGCGCGTGAGCCTTGCCGAGGCACGAGGCCGTGCGGGCAGCGATAGCATGAATCCCGCCCCAAGCGGGTGAGCGGATAGCGGCCCGTGAGTTCAGCCGAGGCCGCCATCATCTCCCAGGCACGGGACTTTTCCTTTTTTTAACGTGAATTATGGATATGCTAAACGATGAAAGCCGCACTGCTTGCAAAGCCTTTCAGGACTTATGTGTGGACACAAATGGGTGTACCACATCACAAGACACTCTTTTCCAATAAATTGCATCTATTAATTGAGACCTGCCAACCGTTGTGCTTCTTTGCCAGAAAGTGCGAAGTCCATCCTCTCTATACCACCCCCTTCGGGGTTCAAGGCCGTTCGATATGATGGAACTTTACACATTGCCATCCCTTCGGGATTTTATAAGGGTATGTGGTGGCTTTTTAAGCCAAACCCCGAAGGGGTGAACTGATTGTAACAAACTGTAATACAAGTAAATGAAAACCCCAAAAGGGGTGGCATATAATACGCGAGTGGTCTTGAAAACGCAATCTCGCGTAGTTATGAAGAAACGTTTGTTTACCGCAATTGACAAAGACCTATCATTGTTAATCAACCGATTGACGATGTGCCCACACATAAGACCTCCAAGGATTCGTAAACGTAACGGCAATATGATTCAGACTGCCATCATGATTACGCCTACGAATCCTGAAAGGCATCGCAAGCGGTGCGGCTTTCGTTGTTAGGCTTATCCATCATTCACGTTATTTATCCCTATCAACCGATAAGACAAGAAGATGCCTTATTTTTCTTCTGTCAGCAGTTAAAATTTTGAAAAAACTTTATGTTCCGTTTTTTTTCAAATTTGCTTTTGTGCAGCATAATTAGCCCCGATAGCACAAAAAAACAAGGGAAAATATCTCAAGGAATTCTTCCCGTAACACCTATCAGCAGCGTGCCGTTTTTACTGAACAAACACAAAACAAGACTAAAGGACAACTGCCTTTCAGGTAGTTGCCTGATGTCATTGCTTGCTTTGCCCGTAACCGACTAAACATTCGGTGAACCTATACAACCTGCGAGGTAGCTAGCAGCTTATTGCCTACCTGCAAGGCGTGTTTGAGATGGGGCAATGCAATGGTGGCTTAAAAGACATATACCTTTTTCTTTTTGTAAAAAATTGAAAAAGGGTACTGCTAAAAACAACTAAATTAGCGGTGAAGAACCCTAGAAATGACCACGACCGCGCATCTGACAGCGTTCCGAAAGGAGAAAAGAGGGTCTTTCTGCGAGTAGAGTAGCCGCTGGCGGGGGATAAGTTATGAAACTGACCCGCCTTGAAATTCAGGCAACCGAACCCGTGCCGTGTGGGTGAATGGCGGTAGTTTTTAGTTTTTTAAATTTGATTAACATGAAGGTTACACTAGTTAGAGGTGTATTGTTTGCACTACTTTTTGTTTCTATAACATTAGCTTGTGAAAAGGGCAATACACTGGAAAAAGCTGAATTAAGAGAGTTACAGGAAATTGCATCAATGACAGGCGTTGTTCACAATGCTGCGTTAGATTACTTGGCGAAAAATGTAGATTTATCTAGGACTAATGAGAGAGAGATGTTTCTTGTATTAAATGATTATTTCATACAGAATGCATCTTCAAGTGAGGCACGTGAGGCATTAAAACAATATAGGGAAGATGGTTGTAATTGCCAAATAACCAATATTTCAAGTGTGTCAGAGTGGATTGATGAAAATGCCAACGCTATAACTGCTCAAGAAAAAGAGTATCTATTGCTTGCTGGTGAGGAATTAGAGAAATATTTAAGTAAGGGAGTTACGTTTGTTGCTCAAGGCATTAGAGCTATACAAGAGGATGTATTGCTTAATACCCAGATTACTTATCTATCGAAGAAAAAGTTACTTGGAACTTTATCAATATTGGCAAGTAGCATTGAGTATTGGGATGATGCGTACTATGATATTCAGCATCCATGGCATGATAGGATGGCAAGTGGTAGAGTATGCACTCCTTGCCTGTTATTGGCATTGGCAGATGCAATGTCATACACTGACTGTTTGAGTAACGGTGGAATTGACGATCCTTCGACTGCTGGAGAGGTATGTCTTAACCAAGGAGCATATGCTTCAGCCGTTTCTGGTTGGTAATTCAAATAATTTTTAGCGATTGGTTTTGTTCAATTGAACAAAACCAATCGCTAATTTAAATAACCTTGAAGCGATGAGAGTAAAATTAATAGTAATGTTATCTTTTGCAACGACTTTACTTGTTGGGCAGCAAATAGATACTGCCAATTTTGAAGGGATTATCAAGTATATCTCTTACTCCGAAGCTTATCCTGTTTCAGACACAACGATATATTATTTTGGTAAGACAAAAGTTCGAATAAAACGCACAGGAAGATTAGTCGAACAGTACAGCGGATTGTCAGACCAACTCTATGATTTTGAAAACCCAACAGTTATAAACACATCAATTAATTTTTTCGTAACGGGAGCTGTGGAATATATCGAAGCGAGAGAGTATCTAATACAGAGTATAGTAGCTATTAATGACACACTCACTTCATTAGAAGAAAGGAACTCAAAAAGTTATTTAGTGTCTTATCAACCAACAGAGTATATGGGGAGTACAATCAATCAACAACTAAAATTTCTCACAATCGATAGCCTTAATTATAAGTTGCCGGAAAGTTGGATATGTAACGGCTATTATTTTGGTATTTTAGGTAAAATTGCAATCGAAGCAGAATTAGTAACCCGAACAATTTTTACTGATGGAACAGAAAAAGTCAGTGTTAGAAATGTGAAGGCTATTGAAGTGGTACAAAAAGAATTGCCGGATGAAATATTTGATTTGTTTTGATTTGTATCTTATTACATTTCATGCTCCTAATGGCTAACTGGTGCTGAAATCCACGCACAATATCCACCAGAAATTGAAACTATCTGATAAATTGATGTAACAGGATTATATTATAATGTCGTCAGAAGCCAACATGGGCTATTCTATGACACTACACCTACACTGTTAGTGGAGTAAGTACCCTCATAGAAATTGTCAAAAAATCGACCTTTTAAGGGTTTTCCGAGCAAGACAGGCTTGAATACTAGTATATTGCAATGAAAGTAAGACTGTTGATAGTAAACGTGTTCCAAAACGTGGGTAGCTGCGCCTGCCCATTTTTTACACCAAAAATAACCTACCATGAAGGACTTCCGTACTTTGTTGTTCATCGCTTCATTGCTGCTCTATGATAATGGCCAATTGAGTTCGCATAAGTTGGTGGTAGCGCGGTAAGGGTTTTGAATCACACTTCGGTTACACAAAAGGAACACAGTGAGTATCCCAAGTATTCTCCTTACCTTGTGGGGGTTCATCAAATAAAGGTTGACATGATGCGCAAAACCATCCTCGTACTGCTTGCTTGTATCGGTATTTTCGTTTTGTATGTCGGAGGCGTGTTGCTTCACGGCACATGGGCAGATTGGCAACCCGAGGGGAGTGTCCCTACGGATGTTTTCAGAGCTACCGAAGACGAAATGGTGACGGATACTGTTTTTTCGTTGGCGCTCTGGAATATCGGGTATGCTGGCTTGGGAGAGGAATCCGACTTCTTCTATGACAATGGACGCTACTTTACTTCGGGCGGGCAGATGATTCGTGCTACCGAAGCAATGGTGGCGAAAAATTTGGCAGGTGCGGCACTTTTCACAGCAAGCACAGATGCCGACTTCTTTTTATTTCAGGAAGTGGATATGGGGTCGCGCCGGTCGTATTTCACCCGGCAAGTGGATACCTTGGCTCAAAAGCGACCTGCTTTTGCAGCAGCCTTTGCGCCAAACTACAAGGTGGCGCGTATGCCACTCCCCGTGTTGGAACCTTGGAGGGCCTATGGCAAGGTGTATTCCGGTATCGCCACGCTGGGCCGTTGGCAACCGTATGAGCAAATGCGGGTACAATTGCCGGGTACTTTTCCTTGGCCTACCCGGATATTTCAGTTGGACCGCTGCATGATGGTCAATCGCTACAAGACCAGCAGAGGACGGGATTTGGTTGTCATCAACGCCCATTTATCGGCCTACGACAAAGGCGGTGAGCTTAAGCGGGAGCAAATGGCTTTCTTGCGTCAAACGGTTTTGGAGGAGTACGAAAAAGGTCACTACGTGATTGTAGGGGCTGATTGGAATCAGTGTCCTCCTTTCTTTCCTTTTGATAGCTTCATGCCTGGGCAAACAGATGGCTATACACAAACGAATATCGCCCCTGATTTCCTGCCCGAAGATTGGCAGTGGGTTTATGACCCTACTACACCTACTAACCGGAAACTCAACAAACCTTATGATGCCGAAACCTCGTTTCGCACCATCATCGATTTCTTCTTGATTTCACCCAACCTACAAGCCACGCGTATCAAAACCATCGACCAGCAATTCCGCTTTAGCGATCACCAGCCTGTATGGATGGAGGTAGCGTTGTTGCCGTAACGTGTGTTGCGTTCGCATCACTCCACCTTTTCCAATACTTCCACATCGAAGAGAAGGACTTGGTGAGGGGGGACGATGGTACGGCCTGTGCTGCTCACTAATCCTGCTGCCCCATAGCCGAGGTGGCTGGGTACGAGCAGGCGGATACGCCCACCGATGCGGAGCAGTTGAAGACCTTCGTTTCAGCCGTCGATCATATTGCCGACATAGAATACCAAGGGTGTCTTGCGGGGGCGAGAATCTGCGAAAACGGTACCATCAGGCAGCACGCCTTTGTAATGTGCGCTGAGGTGGTCGCCCCAACGGATGGAATCGCCCGTGCCGGGTTTCAATATTTGGTAGTACAAGCCTGTGGCGGTAGGGCGAACATCCAAGAGGTTGGAAATGGCATAGTCCAGCAAGGCGTTGTTGTCGCGGGCGTGCAGGGTCGTATCAGGGTCATACAAGGCGGAGAGGCGCAGTAGCAAATCATCTTCCTCCACGGCGGGCAGCGAAGGAGGTGCGGGTGGTGGTGTCTCCTCGCTGGAAGACGAACCGCATCCCGTGATGCTTCCTACCAGAAGCATCAAGCCCAATAGTCGATAGATATGCATGAGGATTGTTTTTATTGAAAAGGCTTGTTCCCCTTTAGTCGAAGTACAAGCAAAACGATGAGCAATACCACTACCGTAATCGACAACCAAAGGGAGCTGCCTGTTCCTGTGATTAAATTTTCTGCTTCCATAAGTCTCCTGTTTTGTTGAATGAACCGCAATTTATAGCTAATTTAGCGTTTTGAAAAAATTTTAGGTTGCAGGTCGTGGATAGCGATCTATTGCATGAGCGCTGTGGAGGGGGCTGCCGTTGAGGCAGCCGTGCGAAGCACCGTTAGCCCGGAACATAGCGACCCTGCGGCTGTGTCGTATTTTTTGTAGGATAAGATAGACAGGATAGGTAGGATGTTTTTTTTGTATGTGATTGACAGTTAGAACGATAGCTACTTGAAGCTGGCCATCCTTATCTTGCTATTGTTTGTCACAGCCGCAGGGGCATGCCCTAACCATCAACCTTTACTGTCACGTTTTGTTCCCAAAGGGTAGAAGAATGTGAATTGTTCGTTTGCGAAGTCTGCCAAAGGATTTGTAAACGTACCAGCATACGCATCGAATCCCGACAAGCTTCGTAGGCGGTGTGGCTTTCGTTGTATGGTTTATCCATCATTCACGATAGAAGATAAAAAACAGCAGGGCTTAAACAGCTCAGTTTCATGGCACAAACAGCATCACCCGAGGCGGCCGGTTTAGCCGCCCCCATGTCAGAGGAAGATTTTATATCGGTAATAGGCGCGCGCGAGCACAACCTCAAGGACATAGACGTAGTAATACCCCGCAATCAATTAGTTGTTGTGACGGGCATTAGTGGCAGTGGCAAATCCTCTTTAGCCTTCGACACCATCTATGCCGAGGGGCAGCGGCGCTACATGGAAACGTTTTCGGCCTATGCGCGGCAGTTCATCGGCGAGATGGAACGGCCCGATGTGGAGCAAATCACGGGGCTTAGTCCGGTTATCAGTATAGAGCAAAAAACGACGGGCCGCAACCCGCGTTCGACGGTAGGCACGGTGACGGAAGTGTATGACTTCCTGCGCCTGCTGTTTGCACGTGTAGGCGAGGCGTACAGCTACGAGACGGGCAAAAAAATGGTCGCCTGGACGGAAGACCAGATACGCGAACAGATACAAGCCGACTTTAATGGCCGCAAGGTGCTGGTGCTGGCACCTTTGGTGAGGGGGCGCAAAGGGCACTACCGCGAGCTGTTTGAGCAGATGCGCAAGCAGGGATATACCAAAATGCGCATTGATGGCGAGATGGAAGACATTTTGGCGGGCATGCAACTCGACCGTTACAAAGTACACGACATAGAATTGGTGATAGATCGGTTGTCGGTGACGGCGGATAAAAGCGAACGTTTGGCGAATAGCATATCCACCGCGCTCAGAATGGGCAATGACCTGATCATGATAGCCGACCACGAGGATGGCTCGGTGCAGGCGTTTAGCCGCAACCTGATGGATGCCGAAAGTGGGCTATCGTACGAAGAACCGTCGCCCAATACCTTCTCCTTCAACTCCCCTTATGGGTATTGCCCCAGTTGTAAGGGATTGGGGGTGGTCAATAAAGTAGATGAGGACAAGGTGATACCCGACCGTAATAAATCCATCAACGATGGAGGGATAGCGCCTTTGGGCGAGGTGCGGGACAACGCGACTTTCAAGCAGTTGAGGGCGATGTCGAAAAAGTATAAATTTACTTTTTCCACCCCCATCAAAGATATTCCGGAGCAGGCGCTTCATGCTTTGCTGTATGGCACCGGCGCAGGCGCATCGGCGGCTAACGACGGCCACTACGATCCTAGTTTCGACTTGGGTAAGGAAGGCTTGATAGCGATGTTGGAGCGGTGGCATGAAAATTCTACTTCTGAAAAAATACGGCAGTGGGCGGAAGATTACATGACGATAAGCACCTGCGCGGGAATGTGATGGTCAGCGATTGAGGCGGGAAGCGCTGCACTTCAAGGTGGGTGATAAAAATATAGCCGATTTGGCGCAGATGGACATGATTGCGCTGGATGAATGGGCGAACAGCATCGACAGCCAATTGACAGAACGCCAATTGTTAATTGCCAAGGATATTCTCAAGGAAATCCGTTTCAGACTGGAGTTTTTGCTCCAAGTGGGGCTGGACTACCTGAGCCTTGACCGACCAGCGCGTACCCTCTCAGGGGGCGAAGCCCAACGCATCCGATTGGCCACCCAGATAGGGTCGCAGTTGACGGGAATTACCTATATTTTGGATGAACCCAGCATTGGGTTGCACCAGCGCGACAACCAACGACTGATAGAAGCTTTGCGCGAACTGACCGACA
The DNA here is from genome assembly GCA_041392765.1 of Saprospiraceae bacterium. Lineage (GTDB taxonomy): Bacteria > Bacteroidota > Bacteroidia > Chitinophagales > Saprospiraceae > Lewinella. The sequence continues at coordinate 29,437 of JAWKLL010000041.1, read as the reverse complement.
TAGGTAATACGGTGTTGGTGGTAGAACACGACCGCGATATTATGATTGCTTCGGACTACCTGATTGACTTAGGACCGGGTGCCGGGCGGTTTGGTGGCGAACTGGTAGCGCATGGCAAACCGGCAGATATTATACAATCTGGGCAGACGATCACCTCTGCTTATTTGTCGCGAAAAAAAGACATCCTGTTGCCAACAAAAAGAAGGGAGGGCAATGGCTTGTTTTTGGAATTGTATGGCGCAACGGGCAACAACCTCCAGAACGTAGATATACGCATCCCGCTGGGTACGTTTTGTTGTGTGACGGGCGTGTCAGGTAGCGGGAAGTCCACGCTGATCAACGAAACGCTCTATCCTATTTTGCAGCAACATTTGCACAACAGCCTCAAGCCGCCTATGGCATATCGGGCCATCAATGGGTTGGATTTGGTGGATAAGGTCATCGACATCGACCAATCGCCTATCGGCCGTACGCCCCGCTCGAATCCAGCTACCTACACGGGGGTGTTTACGGATATACGCAACCTATTTGCAGAACTACCGGAGGCCAAAATCCGGGGGTACAAGCCTGGGCGTTTTTCCTTCAATGTGAAGGGTGGACGGTGCGAAACCTGCGAGGGGTCGGGTATGCGGCGCATAGAGATGAACTTCTTGCCCGATGTGTATGTGGATTGCGAGACCTGCCTCGGGCGGCGGTACAACCGCGAAACGCTGGAAATCTTGTACAAAGGCAAATCCATCAACGATGTGTTGGAGATGCCTGTATCGGAAGCAGCGGTGTTTTTTGAACACATCCCCAAGATATTCCGCAAATTGAAAACCCTCAATGAGGTAGGTTTGGGGTACATTACGCTGGGGCAGCAAGCCACTACCTTGTCGGGGGGAGAAGCACAACGGGTAAAGCTGGCGGAGGAACTATCGCGCAGGGATACGGGCAAGACGGTTTACATCTTGGATGAACCTACAACGGGATTACATTTTGAGGACATCCAATATTTGCTAAAGGTGTTGAACAAATTGGTGGACAAGGGCAATACCGTCATCGTCATAGAGCACAACTTGGACGTCATCAAAGTGGCCGACTATATTTTGGACATGGGGCCAGAGGGAGGCCGACGCGGGGGGATGCTTGTCACTGAGGGCACACCCGAGCAGGTAGCGGCTTGTAAAGAAAGCCATACGGGGATTCACCTAGCTATGGAATTAGCGGCGAGTAAGAAAGGAGGATAGCGGAAAAAGGTTGTCATTCGGGGGTAGGATTGTAACCTTCATCACAAAAAAGAGCGTGGTTTTTTGCTACTTTTGTGGCGTGTTTTTTGTTCAAACGAGCAATTTTTCTGTCTATAATCAACCTGCCGACAAATGAAGATCGATGCGTTTATTCCCGCCCTTAAATGGCTGCCTGCTTACCATTCCACCCAACTCCGGGGCGACTTATCTGCTGGGTTAACGGTGGGCGTGATGCTCATTCCTCAAGGGATGGCTTATGCGATGATTGCGGGGTTGCCACCTATTTTTGGTTTGTATGCCTCAACGATTCCACTGGTAATTTATGCACTATTAGGTACTTCTCGGCAGTTGGCCGTAGGGCCGGTGGCGATGGTGTCGTTGCTGACAGCAGCAGGCATTGGCGGTTTGGCAGATGTGGGCACGGAGACTTATATTTCGTTGGCCATTGCATTGGCGTTCTTCGTAGGGTTGATACAGTTTTTATTGGGGGCTTTTCGGTTGGGTTTTTTGGTCAATTTCTTATCGCATCCTGTGATAAGCGGATTTACTTCTGCGGCGGCGCTTATCATTGGCCTCAGCCAGTTGAAGCATTTGTTAGGGGTTAAAATCTCTGGCACGCATCATGTGCACGAGATTATCATACAGGCTGTGCAGCAATTTGGTAGCATCAACTGGATTACCTTTGGTATCGGTTTGGCGGGTATTGTTTTGATAAAAGGCGTTAAAAAAGTCAGTGCGGCCATTCCGGGTTCTTTGCTGGCGGTGGTTTTCGGTATTCTGACCGTGTGGGGGCTGGGATTAGCCGATAAAGGGGTAAAAATTGTAGGCGAGATACCGGGCGGGCTGCCTTCCTTCACGCTTCCTGATGCCTCCTTGAGCACTTTGTCCACCTTGCTGCCTACGGCAATGGCTATTGCGTTGGTCAGTTTTATGGAGAGTATTGCTGTGGCAAAGGCCATACAAGCGAAACACAAGGACTACAAGGTGTCGGCCAATCAGGAACTCATTGCCCTTGGTTTGGCCAATGTAGGCGGTGCGTTGCTCCAGTCGTATCCTGTTACGGGAGGTTTTTCCCGCACGGCGGTCAACGACCAAGCTGGCGCACAGACGGGGATGGCATCTATTTTTAGTGCTGCGCTGATTGTTCTCACGCTGCTTTTTCTTACGCCGCTGTTTTATTACCTACCCAACGCCATTTTAGCGTCCGTTATCATGGTAGCCGTATTCGGATTGATAGATGTGAAGGAGGCTATTCACCTGTGGTACGCCGACCGATCAGATTTTTGGATGCTCATTGCCACCTTTGTTGCTACCCTGGCCTTGGGTATTGAACAAGGCATTGGCATCGGGGTAGCACTGTCTATCGCCGTAATCATTTACCAAACCACACGCCCCCACATTGCGGTACTGGGGCGTATTCCTGGAACGAATTTTTATAGAAATGTGGATCGTTTTCCTCAATTGGAACAGCGGGAAGATTTATTGATCGTGCGTTTCGATGCCCAATTGTACTTTGCCAACCTCAGTTTCTTCCGCGAACAATTGGAAGAATTAGTACAGGAAAAAGGTAGCCAATTGAGGGCTATCATTATCAATGCAGAGAGCATCAACAACATTGATAGCAGCGCCATGCAAATGATAACCGATGTGGTGACAGACTTCCGGCAGGCAGGGTTGCGCGTTATGTTCAGCGGGGTGAAGGGGCCTGTGAGGGATGCAATGGTAAAAGGGCATCTAGTGGACATTATCAGTGAGGCGTGTTTCTTCCTGAGTGTGCAAGAAGCGGTAGATAGCCACCTTAGTAAGGATAACCATACCTTTAGCCAAGACCACCACGAAGTAACCCTCCAAACCAATGCCCATGCACACGGATGAACTTATCCTACGGGATAAACTAGCGGTAGATCGCACCCGAATGGCTAACCAACGTACCCTATTGGCGTTTGTCAGGACAGGGCTTTATTTCATAGTGGCAGCCATAGGCATTATGCATTTGGAAAAAGCCAGCTACTACCAATGGCTGACAGGCGTATTAATTGGCGTGGGAGTAATTGCCATAGCCGCTGGTTTTGTGAACTATTTAACCATGAGGCGCAAAATAAGAAAAGTGCATGGATGATGGTGCTTTTGCCGGTGCTTTGGCAAAAAAAAACCTTTCATCCTCACGAATGAGGTGTCTATCGAAATGTCTTGTGTATATTTGGGCTTTGCAGTAATATGCAGGTTTAAAATAATTGACTCTTTGACAAAAATTGTGACATTAATGGCCTAGCGATGTGCAACAGTGGCCGCGATAGCGGACAGACAGCGACAGCAGGAAGCTGGCCGATCTAGGCTTAGCCTAGAGAGTTGTGGAACGTAGCGCCCGTAGGGAGGCTCACACTATTTGTCAAAGAACCAAAAATACATCGCGAAAAGCGTATGAAAAACAAGACCGTTGCCGGAATCATGGCACTGATCGCGGGTTACATGGGGTTGCACCATTTCTATTTGGGGCAAACAGGGCGTGCCATTGCCTATATTTTTTTCATTCCACCTCTGATTTTTATGGGTTTGTGGCCTGTACTATTCATTGGTGTGGTGGAAGGTATCTCGTTACTATCTATGGATGAACGGGCTTTTGATGAAAAATACAATAAGCAACTGTCGCGCAGCCCTAGGCAGCAGGAGCCAGTTTTGCGCCGACAACCACCTGTACGCACGAATAGCAACAGCAACAGCAACCGCTATGCGGCCTTATTGAAAAGCGGTAAGGAGAAATTTAAGGATTACGACTACACAGGAGCGATCGCTGATTTTGACGAAGTACTCAAACAAGATCCCCGCAATATTGCTGCCCACTTCAATTTGGCTTGTGCCCATTCCTTGATGGAAAACAAAGACCGATCGTTCTACCATTTAGATCGCGCCGTGGCACTGGGGTTTGACGATTTTGAAACCATCAAAACCCGCGACCATTTGGCTTTTATACGCATACAGCCTGAGTTTTTGACTTTCCAAGATAATGGCTACCGATTGGCGGCACAGTCAAAAGCACCTTCGGAGCAACCTTCCGACAAAATCAGCGTTTCAGAACGAGAGATGCCGGACGGCAACCTCTTGGAACAACTCCAAAAATTGGCTCAACTTCGCGAAAAAGGCGTACTGACCGAGGAAGAGTTCCGGCTTCAAAAAGAGAAGCTACTGCGTTAAACGCTTCCCAAATCCCAAACGATGATAGCAGAAAATTTAATTTCAAGCCAGATTGTTCCACTGCGCACTTCCGACACAGGAAGCGACGCGCTGGAAACGATGGGCGAATTTTATGTGCGCCACCTGCCGATTGTCAATCAGGACACGCTACTTGGGCTGCTGTCTGAGGATGATATTTTGGATCATGATGTGGAGGAACCCGTTGGTTCTTATCAGTTGGGATTGCAACAGCCTTTTGTGCGCGACAACGACCATTTGTACGATGTGATGCGGCTCATTGCCGACCACCACTTGACCGTTATCCCTGTCGTGGATATGAAAGACCGCTACATCGGGCTGATTACTGCCGAGGATGTCATTCGCCATTTTGCGGAAAGCGGTGCCTTTCGGGAACCAGGCGGCATCATTGTCTTGGAAATGACTCGCCAGGATTACACCCTAGCGCAATTGGCGCGGATTGTGGAGTCGGAGTCGGCGGTTATCCTGAGCGTGCATGTACAGACCTTCCCCGATTCCCCTCGCATAGAGGTAACACTCAAGGTAAACAAGCAAAATATTACCAATATCTTGGCTTCGTTCGAGCGTTTCAAGTACACGGTGAAAGCTACCTTCAACGAAGAAACATTTTTCGAATCCCTACGCGAGCGCTACGACAGCCTGATTAGCTACCTGAATGTCTAACTCGGCGATCAAGGTTTTTGGCATACGCCACCACGGCCCGGGGTCTGCCCGTCGGCTGCTTCGCGCCCTCGACAACTGGCAGCCGGATTGCGTCATCATCGAGTTTCCAGCAGATGCTCAACGGGAGTTGGAAACCCTCGTCCGGTTGGATCTGACACCTCCCGTGGCACTCGTACTTTACGACCAACAGGACATACAACAAGCATTTTACTACCCCTTTGCTGTTTTTTCTCCAGAATGGCAAGCGCTTCAATGGGCGCACCAACACAGCAAAGCGGTGGTGGCCATGGATTTACCCTCTGGTATGATGCTTGAAAGACGGCGGCGACCCGATTTGTGGACAGGGCACTCAAACCCGCTTCCGGCTTTGTCAACCGACCCATTGGGCGAGATCGCCTCCCTCGCGGGCTATACCGATAAAGAACAGTGGTGGGATACCCTCTTTGAACGCGAAGCCGACGATAGCGTGATGTTTGATGCCATCATGGAGATGATGACGGCGTTGCGCTCCAACAGGGATATATCAGCCGACAACCTGCTGCGCGAAGCGCACATGCGGAAAACAATCCGTCAGGTACTGAAAGAACAAGCCCCGCCCCGCATAGCCGTAGTGTGTGGTGCTTGGCATGGCCCCGCGTTGCAGAAATGGGCGCAATACCCGCCCGCCGCCGACCAGCGATTGCTCAAAGGGTTGCCCAAAGCCAAGATGCAGGCCGCCTGGATACCTTGGAGTTATCCCCGGCTGTCGAAGGAAGACGGGTATGGCGCGGGGGTGGTATCGCCCGCATGGTACGAATGGCTTTTTTACCACCACGAGCAAGCCGTACCACACTGGATGGTGCGGGCGGCACAATTGCTACGCGAACAGGGGTGGGAGGTGTCGCCTGCCCATGCCCAAGAAGGCGTTCGGTTGACTACCGCCTTGGCGGCCCTGCAAGACGAGGCCGTACCATCGCTGTCCGACTTGCAGGCGGCAGCCCTCAGCACCCTATGCGAGGGGAGAGCAGCGCGGTGGAGCATCGTGGAAAAGCAATTGGTATTGGGCACCCAAGTAGGGCAAGTGCCGGAGCAAGCCAGTGCCGTACCTTTGCAAAAAGACCTCAACGAACAACTCAAAAGCAGCCGCCTCAACAAATATTGGGGAGTAGTGGGAGCGCAATGGCTCAAGGCCACCCAAACCAACCCACAAGGCGGGATTGACCTGCGCGAACCCACCGACCTGCACAAAAGCCAGTTGTTGCACCAACTGCTCATGGTAGGAATCCCCTGGGGCAAACTGCTGACGGAAGCCAATAATGATTTAGGCGGTTTCCGCGAGCGATGGCACTTGGATTGGCAACCCGAGTTCAGTTTGCAGGTGCTTGCTGCGGCCATGTGGGGGAATACCCTACAAGAAGCCGCCTCCCGCCAGCTACAGCAAGTCGATGCCGATGACACCTTAGCACACTTGGCAGAAAAAATGCTGCTGGGGCTAAAGGCGGGCCTACAGGTAGCTACCGGCCCGCTTGTACGCCACATTCAGGATAGAGCCGCCCTCACCCGCGATGTACCGGAATTATTGGCGGCCATGCCCCCCTTGATACGCACCATACAATACGGCGATTCTCGCAAGACGGATGTGACGGCCTTGGCGCTACTGGTCTCCGAACTCATACCGCGCTTAGCGGCCGGCTTGCCCTCCGCTACTTGCCAAATTGACGAAGACAATGCCACTGTTCTCCTGCACGACCTTATCGCCACCCACAGAGGGCTGCAACAATTGGCCCTCCCATTGCTCGATTCCCACTGGTGGCCTGCCCTGCACCAACTGACGGTCTATCCAGGCGTGGCACCCCTCCTCAACGGTGCTGCCAACCGCCTACTCCTCGACTTTGAACAGCTTCCCGTGGACAAAGTAGCCGTAAACCTGCACTATGCCCTATCGGGTGCCAACACCCCCCTGCAAATAGCCGGATGGTTGGAAGGCCTGCTCCACGGCAGCGGGCTGATACTGCTGCACCACCCCACACTCTGGGCGTTGGTCAACGACTGGGTCGCCGAGCTGCCATTTGACACCTTGGAACAACTACTCCCCCAATTAAGGCGCACCTTCTCGCGTTTCAGCCCCGGCGAACGACAGCAGATGCTACGCTTAGCCCAACAGCCCCCACCCACCCAAGAAACGACTGCCGATGCGGCCCCACTCTTTGAGGCAGATATTGCCCGTAAACTCTTACAGCAAATTGATAGCTGGATGTAGCATCGCCAACGTGAAAATATCCTACCTATACACGAGATGTTCGTTTACGAAGCCTACAAAAGGATTCGTAAACGTAAGGGATGAGAAAAAAATAGATTCAGCATTTGTCAAAGACAATCGGATGAATAAGCGGTTCATTTAAAGCGTTTTATCCGATTTCTTTGACTATGAAAATTCAGGATTTATTTTTTTCCCCAAACTAACGGCAATGTGATTCACCCCGATTACGCCTACGAATGCTGAAAGGCATTGCAAGCGGTGCGGCTTTCATTGTTTGGCTTATCCATCATTCACGTTAGGGTAATATCTTATGATGATAGGTATGCCGTGTCCCCTGCTGCCCCCACGCTAGGCCAACGCCGAGCAGGGGTCGCGCTATCCACTCGTAGTCCGCCCCGGTTAACCTAAGGTGCGGCCACCCGTTCCTATCGCTCACGGGGGCGGTTTTTTGGGGTGTGGTCATGCTCAATCATATTGATGGGATATTGATTTTGGATAAACGGGATGGGAAAACGTCAACGTAGAGACGTTGCAAGCAACGTCTCTACGTGCCCCTGGTTTTCCTGTTAACAGCAAGAAGTAAAAAATATGAAGTACCCCAAAAATTTGGAGCGTGGCGGAAATTCATCGTGGATTTTGAACAACATTCCGGTAGGAATGGTACGCTCGGTAAAAAAACAATGGTAACATCGGCTTGCATTCCGTTAGGAATGCATCCTAATGAAGTACACCCAAAAAACGGAACAAAAAAACTGTAAAACCCGTAACTGCCCTAAATCACCACGTTACCGCAAGGAGCAAAAAAACGATGTTCCCATTAGCGGATGTCTAAATATTCCTGATTGAGCGAAAGTGAGCAAATTTTGTACATTCGCTAACAAGAAATTGATAAGAAGATAACAAATGAATCAAAAGGAGATACGGAAAAATGATTTCTAATGACTTGTTAATCATTTTGTTAAGAGCCTTTGATTAGTTGTAAAAGACAATTTATATGCAGAAGTTGACCATATTGTTTTTTTTCGTTGTAGCTACGGCAATCTGCTTTGCACAGACAAAGAGTCAAATAATCGAAGGCACCGAAGGGGCAAGATTAGATAGTTTGCTGACCCCTTACTTACTGCAATTGCGTAATTTAACGAATAACAATGCAGGTATAGCTGTTGGCCTAACTAAAGGCGACAAAATAATCTATGCTCGTACTTTTGGATTTTCAAATATGGAAGATTCTATAAAAGCGGATTTTAATACTGTTTTTCATATCGCTTCTGTCTCAAAACCTTTTACCGCTGCTGCAATAGTCAAGCTTGTTGAACAAGGCAAACTAAATTTAGATGATTTTATCATCAAGTTCATTCCTGAATTTGAAATGAAAGATGCAAATTATAAACAAATTACAATCAAACAAATACTTACTCATACTTCAGGTATTCCACGTCATGTAAGTGTTGGTGATTGGGAAAACCCGGTATATGGTGAGAAAGCCTTAGAAAAAAATTTAGAGGATATTAAGCCCTTAATGCTTGATTTTGTACCAGGTACAGATTTTAGTTATAGCAATTCAGCTTTTGATATTTTGGGTATTGTCATTAGCCGGGTTAGCGGAATGTCGTTCGAGGAATATGTGAAAACCAATATCTTGATTCCTTCGGGTATGACAAATAGTTTTTATTCCAAACCTCAAGACAACTTGCCTGAACATTGGGCTATACCCTATTCTTATGGAATAGAAACACAAATTTGGTCTCCATTTCCATACTCGGAAAACTATTTTCCAAGCTCAGGATTGCATACTACCTTGTTGGATATGTGTAATTGGGGAATGGTATATGCTAATAATGGAAGGCACAAGGATAGTGTCGTCATCAAACCCGATTATTTTTCGTTACTAACTGCACCTAATTTTGATACCCCTTGGGGCGATAAAATTGGGTTGAGTTGGTTTGTAAAAGACTATTTAGACCGACCAATCATCATGCACCAAGGTAATGATACGGGTTTTGAATCTCTTATGTACGTTTATTTGAAAGACAGTGTTTCCGTAATAGTCATGGCAAACCGTGACTTTTCGAGAACAGGAAGAATCATCAATGCTGTTTCAGAATTTTTCTTTGAACAGAAGGCAAAAGATTATAGCGTTTCTGCAAAGTTTCCATTCTCGATAGCATATAACGAGCGTGGAATTGAATATGCTTCTCAACTATGGGAAGCATGGAGGAACGATACTACCGACATCTATCAAGTAAATGACGAAGATATTTTAACGACAGGAGCAGTTCTCGAAAATGGAGGAAATTGGGATGCAGCAAAAGACGTTTTAGAATATTACCTCACATTGGATAGTAATTCGACCTACGCTTGGCGACTTCTTGGAAATGTATATCTGAATCTTGGAAACAAGCCACAGGCCAAATTGTGCTACGAAAAAACATTACTCATTAATCCTGAGTATGAAAAAGGATTAAAGGCACTTGAAGAGTTAGAGAAAATGAAAAACTGATCAAAACCTTGGAAAAAGCATTCCTTGCCTTCGCATCATCGTGCTAAGGCAAGGAGCAAAAAAACGATGTTCCCTTAAAGCCGAAAGTGGGAAGCTTAGCGGTCGACCTGTTCAAAAGAACTGCCAGTATAGTCGGTACTCCTGATAGCTATCGGGAGTGGTTTGGGGGAGTGCCCCAAACCACCATTTGGCACTATTGCCCTACCAACCTTCCGTTATAAACTCCCTGCGTATGTGTCACCGTATAGGTATAGCTACCGGCAGGTAAACCAGGCAGTCGAATACTAGCGGCACCTTCAAAGACGGTGCTGCGCACCAAGCGCCCATTAGCATCATACAAGTCAAATCTAGCCTTGTCGGGGAAAGTACAGCGTAGGTTCAAGTCACCACCTTGGGGCAGCGGGTTGGGATAGACCTCCACCCAATCTTTCGTGCCGTCAAACGTAATCGAGCGGATGGGTGAATAACCATAACTACTATCCCAGTCAATGGCTCGAATGCGGTAATAATAAGTGCCGGCAGCTATCGTTTCGTCCTTCCACTGGTATTGGCTGCCTTGTGCTAGGTTACTAGCTGGCACGGTGCCAATCGTCTCAAATCGGCTGCCATCTCGGCTTCGCGTAACCTCGAAATGGGAGGCATTCACTTCGCTGGCTGTCTTCCACTCCAACAGAGCAGTACGCTCACCCACGGGTGTTACATGCAAGTCCACAAACACTACAGGTAGTAGGCTGGCATCCTGCGCTAAGGCAAATTGGCTGAAACTCGTCACACTGTTTCCGTTGCTGAAAGTAACCTGCCCACCCGTTGTGGCCGCATCTGCCTGGTCGATATAAGTGCCCCAGGTTTCCGTATCGGCGTTGGAAGAACGCTTATATAGCGTAAACTGCTCTGGATGGGCAGCCTCTTCTGTACTGATACCGCTCAAGCCACTGAAAATGATGGAAGTTAGTTCGCTAAAAGTTTCATTGCCGTAGTTGTTGACAATCCAGTAGCTGTTGTTATGCAGGGCATTAGTTGGCAAAATGGGGGGGGCATTATTGAGCCGAGTTACAACCAGTTCGCCCGAAGGATAAGTTCCCCCAGAAGGGAAGGATAACTGCAACTTCTCATTAGGAAAATTGTAGGTACCACTGCCATTTACCGTCAGTTTGCTACTCGTACCATCCCCTACAGGGGCTTGAGAAACCGCCAATGAAGCCGAGCTGTTGAGGTATCCGTGATAGTTGCCCACCCGGTCGTAGATCGTGGAAGAGGCATCGTTGAATTGGTAATAAGCCAGCATCTGATTGTCGAAAAGAGGGTCGGACGGAGTCGCCTGACGGTGTTTGGTGAGGTGGCGCCACTGGCGGATTTCATCCCGCGTCAGCGTTCTATTCCAAATAACGACCTCATCCACTTTGCCTGTCATATTTCTGCTGCTCCAACCTTGGTAACTCCCAACCCTAAAAGAAGACCAGTAAGCCGGAGAAAAAGTACCTGTACGCGTAGCTTCATCATCATTTACATAAAGGGTGATACTAGTAGGTGATACAGTCATTGCTACAAAGGTCCATTCCTCTGAAGGGGCGTACAAGCCACTATTCCAACCCCAATGCCCAAACCAGTGGATGCCGATTTGGTTACCATTTTTGAAGTTGAGTCCGGTACCTGAATCATCATTAAATACAATACCTGTGTAATCAGGTTGGATGCCATCTGGCTTCACCCATGCCATCAAGGTCACGGTATTCGTAGTGACATCCAATCCTCCAGTGGAGCGGAAATGTCGGTTCGTGCCGCTACACACCAGTGCGTTACCAGCAAAATCATCGGGGCTGCACTCGTCGCCTACGGTGACTAGGTTCGTACGCGTCTGTGTTTGCCCTGCTACCGTGAGGCTAACGGAATACGTGCCGGGTTCTCCAAAAACCACTTCAGGATCCTTGGCGGTCTGGCTACTTACCCATGCCGCCCCTGGGAAAGACCATTGGAAATTACTATTGGCGGGTACAGGGGAGTAATCGGCAAAATGAAAAGTATCGCGTGCACATCCTGTGTAGTATTTATCCACTGCTATTTGAGCAGAAGCTGGGGTGGCACTGGCCAAAGGCGATGCCCATACGCTACGGTTGGTGGCATTCAAAAGAGTGCCACCTCGGTAACTGATAGCCAACTGGCGTGAACGGGTACTGGCAGGTAGTCCATCGGCAAACAACTGCCAACTGCCTCCTCCTCCAGCACTGTGGTAAACGGTACGGGTAGTACCTACATACAGGTCGTTGTTGCCACGCTGGGCAATGATATTTGTCAATACCTCCCCATTCATTAGGGTGGGGGTGATGTTGGTCCATGTTTGCCCGCCATTAGCCGACCGGAATACTTTTTTATCATCACCCGTATCGTGTTGCAACCTTGCGATCCAAATCAAGTTGGGGTCTTCATAGCTCACCTCAATATCGTAAGGGCAGTAGCGCCTACTACTGAAAACAGAAGTAGGTGGGGTAATTTCCGTAAACGAAAAACCGCCATCCGTCGAGCGGAACAATTGCTTGGCTCCCCAGTAATCTTGGTAAGTAGCCACATATATGATTTGTGGGTTGTTCCACGCTACTTCCACATCAGTCACTTCATAGTTGAATGAGTAAATCGTACTAACTGTCCTATTATCATCTTCTGTCTTCACTAAGGACGAACCTACCCCAAAGTAGTGCACATTGTAGTTGTCTGAGGCAAATTCAACCTGTGAAAACCTACCCGTCGTGTAATGCCAGGTTGGCTCCGAAGCGTAATTCCTTGTCGTAGGCTCTTCGAGGCGGTTATCCGGCATAGTTTTGATATTGAACCAAGTATAAATTTCGTTCTCCCGTATCGGGTTCACAGCACCACCAACCCCATCTCCGCCATCAATACACACCCAGTCATTGTCGTAAATCGAACCATTTTTTACCTGAGTACCATTGTGGTAAGCTCCTCCTACCATCAATTCATCGTTATTAAAGCCTAGGCCAAACCCCCAGAAGTCGGTACCTGTAATACCGTACATACTGCGATAAAAATTAGCTCCATTGTCACCTGAATAGAAAACACCCCCATCGCAAGCTATCCACAAATCACCATTGGCGTGAAAATTGATATCATGCACATCTGCGTGTACATAATTGGGTTTGTCAGGATGACTCCATTGGGCTGGGCAAGTGAACGAAGCCCCGCCGTCGGAAGATACCCAAGTATTCACACCCGCCACGAATACCTTATTGGCATCCGTAGGGGACACGGCCAACCCCAAATCATAGTAGTACTGGCCGCCGTCATCCGTGCCAATATCACTCCATGCCATCATATTGATGTTGGAAGTGCTAGGTGGGCCTCCAGGCTGAGGGCCACAGCAGCTGAACGTCCAAGATACACCCGAATCCGTACTCACATAGAAACCATAAAGCCCGCTACCACCATTCACCGACCCCGTCAACAGGGCATATACCTTATCGGGCGCGGCTGCTGTGACAGCTATCTCGGCTCGCTTGTTTTCACTGCCGGAAGGTGGCACTGGCCATCCACTCGTTTGTTGGGTAAAGGTAGTCCCTGCATTCGTTGACTTGTGGAACTCCGTAAGATCGCCAGTCTGGCGAATGACATACATAATATTGCTATTACTCGGGTGGAACTCAATCTCTTGAAAATCACCCGACATCCGCAGCGTCCATAGCACTACCCCGCTAGTAGAAAAGAATAGCCCTTGATTCGTAGCCGCCCACAAATCCCCCGTACCGGGGTTGAACTTGATATCGGCTACCTCCATGTCAATCGACTGGAAAGCCGCATCCCCCGTCGGAGACCAATTCCCTCCTCCGTTGTTAGACACGTAAATGGAGTTCTCCATTTCCGCATACACGACATCGCAATTGGTTGGATCGATTTCGATGGCATACACCCTGTTAACCATCCTGTTTTCAGAAACACACACCCACGTGTTGCCGTGGTTGGTACTCTTCCAGCCCCGTTGTAGCAGTACCCGCATACAATATGTTAGGGTTAGATGCACAGGGTTCTATCGTGTAAATGTGTGCAGCACCGGGCGCATAGCTCCTGCCACCTGCATCGTGATCCCAATCCCACGGCCAATGCTCTCCCAACTGCCACTCCTTCCGGCTTGCTGGTTGCGGTAGTTGTCCAAAAGGTTCTTTCGCTGGCTATCATCTCTGCTCTTTCCTCCTCCGTCATATTGGCAGCATCCCGCTGGTATTCGTACGTCTCCATTTCCCGCAACCACCGCTTCAAGTACTGGGTATGGCCGTTCTTTACAAAGGGGTGGTCGGCGTAATACGCCCGATAGGCTTCCATCACCTCGCCGGGGTCAGCCTCGGCGCTGTACATCAATTGCACCCACGCTGGAAGGGAGTCATTGGCCGAGCTTGCGTAAGGGAGTTCTCGCAGTTGAGCATTCAACTCAACGCTTGCTAGCAACAGGCAGCAAGATAAAGTAAAGGGGATCCATCTCATTTTAGTAGTAGTTGTAAGTAGTTGGATGAATTTAATGTATCATTTCCATCTGAAAATGGTGCGATTAATTTTGTCCAACTACTTATTATTGTTTGGCTTACGAATATTACGCAAAAGTACCATTTGGATTACAGCTACCACTACCTTTCGTCACCTTATCTCAGTACTTCATGTAATTTATCCACCAAAATGTCGGCTTCGCGGCTGGTTACTGTTAGCGGTGGCAATAGCCGTATCGTATTTTTCCGATGCAGAACCTGTGAAAATACCGTGTTCAAACAACAGTTGCTTACGCACCGCCGCCGCCTCTTGTTCCAATTGCAGCCCTATCATTAGCCCTTTCCTCTTACCTCCACTACGCCGGGCAAGGTGGCCATTGCTTCCATCCATTGCTCGCCCAACGTGGCCGCATGAGGCACAAGAGCCTCTGCTTCCAAGACATCTAGCACCGCTATGCCGGCTGCGCAAGCCAAGTGGTTGCCTCCAAAGGTAGTCCCCAATAGCCCGTAAGATGCCTCGAACCGAGGATGAACCAATACACCACCGATAGGAAACCCGTTCCCCATCCCCTTGGCTACCGTGATGATATCGGGGGTTATCCCCGCGTACTGATAGGCAAAAAGCGGCCACTACGCCCATACCCCGATTGTATCTCGTCCAGCACCAAACAGGTGTCCCATTCTCGGCAAGCCACTTCTACCGCCTCCAGAAACGCCGGCTCTGGCACATACACCCCGCCTATGCCCTGTATGCCCTCCACTACTACGGCAGCCACATCGCCCTTGGCCAATTCGCTGCGCACCGCATCTATATCATTCAGCGGCACAAAAGTAGCATCAAAAGTACGATTGACAGAGCCTTGATTCGGTCGTTGTCGGTTATATTCACTGCCGCCGAGGTGCGCCCGTGGAAGGCTTTTTCAAACACCAACATCCGTGTCCTCCCCTTGTGGAAACTGGCTAATTTTAGCGCATTTTCATTGGCTTCCGCACCACTGTTGCACAAAAACAACTGATACTCATCACAGCCCGACAATGCCCCCAGCTTGTCCGCCAAAGTCTGTTGCAGCGGGTTTTGTATGGAGTTGGAATAAAACCCCAATCGAGCCACCTGCTCCTGCAACATCGACACATAGTGCGGGTGCGCATGCCCGATGGAAATCACCGCGTGCCCTCCGTAAAAATCCAAGTATTCCTTACCGGTGCGGTCATACACCCGGCAGCCCTCGGCTCGCACGGGTTCAATGTCAAACAATGGGTAAACGTCAAATAATTTCATTTTTCAATGCTTAGGGACGGAAAAAACGAAATAGGTTATCTCCGTCAAAATGCTAAGGATAATAAGAAAGATAAAAATGTTAAATAAAACAAAATGCTTTGT
This sequence comes from Saprospiraceae bacterium, assembly GCA_041392765.1. Classification (GTDB taxonomy): domain Bacteria; phylum Bacteroidota; class Bacteroidia; order Chitinophagales; family Saprospiraceae; genus Lewinella. Next base: position 13,734 of record JAWKLL010000041.1, on the reverse strand, counting down.
TTTGTCAACTGGGGGGGTATTTTTGTTTTTAAATTAAAAACAGCTAACCTGACTACTGAAGCATAATTAAGCCTTTAGAACTCAAATACAACGCTCTTTGGTGGTTAAGATCTCTGTTTCTGCACGAACACGAAAACTACACAAGTGTATGGCTTTTTTGGGTTTTATCTCATTATGGATACAACCTTTTTGTTAACCTATAATCTTTTTAGTATGAAAAAGCATTTTGTGAAGTTCACAATTTATTCGCTGGCTCTCTTTGCCATAGTACTCTCTTGCGACAAGCAAGAAAGCATGGCTGTAGAGAATCATCAGCAAAACCCCGAAGTAATCGAATATCAGACAGACCCAGCAGGGTTGACACTACAGGATATTCAATGTAGGGTGGAAACTGACAAGTTATCCTTTGAAAATGTGGGGGAATTAAAAAAAGCCCTTTCAATTGTAAGGAAAACTAACGAAGGCGAGGTGTTGACTTGGTTGAATGGCTTAGGATTCCGTTCGCATTTGCATACTTATGTAGATGCGCTGGAAAAGTTTAAGCGGAATAACGATGTTCCTGCCACTGAACTATTGCCTAACACACCGCTCTTGGTTGAGGGCGAAGACAACGTCTCCGTTAACAGCCCCGACCTAGGACTTGCTGCATTGACGAATGACGATGGGGAGTTGCTGGTAGCAGGCGATCTCAATGTTTTTAGAAAAGACTTTCACCTGCTGGTAGATGAAGCCGATGCCGACCTATATGCTACTGCGTTGGAAACGAGGGAAGGAAACCCTGAAAAGGGTGTTTATTTCACTGCTATCGCAACATCGCAGGTTAGTCAAGAAACCTATGAGGGTGAAAAAACGCAGGTCAAATACTACAGTTCTTGCCCCGTGAATGCACCCTCTAGCCTTGGGCATAGGATTGAACGCAATACGGATAGCCGAAGAAGAATGGAGTGTTACATTAACCAAATGGCGGTTGCCGTTACCGTTACTCAAACCACTTTCGGTCCTATTTGGGGTTTTATGTTCGAGACAAACCTCGTTGTAGCTAACAAAAGAAAGCAGGGACTGAAGTGGATACGGACTTTTCCTGATTTTATGGTTAGTAATGGAGAAATAGGTAGTAATTCAGTCTTTGGTGAAGTGATTGTAAACCGTCTTGTCAATTTTGTGAACACTTCGGACAACTTTTCTTTCTTTCCGCATAGCCACATCGGGGTAGCCTCCAACGGAGATCTTGATTCCTCGCCTGCATATAGTGGAGTAGCAGATTTGACCCTCGAAATAGACAGCAAGGCGGTAGATGTGGATTTTTCTAATCTGCTATCTGCCTGCCCTACCTGTGTGTATATGGGCAACATCTACCGCATTAATGACGGTAACATTCAGGTGAAATGGACTAACCATGATACGGGCATGGACATTAAGTTGGGATGCCCCTAATAAATGGCAAGGAGGAGGAAAATAGCAGATTATTAACTGTTTGCTGGTAAACGCGGTTATATATATTTCAGCGCAACTGCAAAGAGGATGATTATTGACTTCTTCTACCTATTACAAACAATTTGGCGCGGGGTGGTATTCACTACCCTGCGCTAATAAAACGCCAATAAAATATGAAGTGCTTGCATATCATATATGTCGGTCTCATGGCCGCGCTAGTTTTTTCCTGTGAACAGCGTCCCTTGGAGATTGTGTTGCCTCCAGTGGAGTCTCGTTTGGTACTAACGAGCCTGCTGATAGATGGTCTCCATGTAGAAGCGCATCTTAGTACCACCCAACAATTGGGAGCCGACACCATCAATTACCTTGCGGAAGATGCCCTAATTTTGCTGCATGAGGATGGGGTGGTCGTAGATACTTTTTTTCAATACTCGAGGTATAGCGGTCTGCCTGCCGACAAATCATTGCTTTACAGAACCCGCGATACGGTGCATCTCACACCCGGCGGTGTGTATCACCTGACGGCTGAAGCACCGGGGTACCCAACCGTGACAACTGAGACCCTGCTTTACAACCCCTCCCTTCGGGTAGATACGGCAGTAGCCGACGTTGAAATATTGGAAGAACCTACAGAACTTGGGCCTTTGTCCATCAAAATGTTTATACACAGTATTAGTTTATCTATATCTGGCATTACAAACCCTGAAGATATAGTCTGGTTTCAATTGAATGAAACGGGGGAATACATAACACGTTTCTATAAAGATACATCATCTGGCAATATCATTCCTACTAATACTACTTCTGGTTATATAGAGTGGACGCGGCAATATGAACCAGGCAATAACATAGCTTATTGGATAGACCAGACCAACTTTTTTTTAGAAATCATCCGCTATCCTGCTGAATTTGAGTATTTTATAAAAATTATTGACAGCCAGACGGAAGACATAGGTGGGTTGGGTGCTAGAAACATCCCTGTACCCGATAATGTGGAAAACGGGTATGGTTTTTTCAGTATAGCCGAACGCCTCACGGTAAAAATACCTTTATGAAGACGCAGATAGGTTATTTGACGTTAAGCAGTGAAAAGCTTCCACACCAGGAGGTTACTACTGTCAAAAGAAGGGCGAACCTCCGCGCCGTCTGTATGGTCGCTCTCATAGCCGCGCTAGTTTTTTCCTGTGAACAGCGTCCCTTGGAGATTGTGTTGCCTCCAGTGGAACCTCGGTTGGTACTAACGAGCCTGCTGATAGATGGTATCCACGTAGAAGCGCATCTTAGTACCACCCAACAATTGGGAGCCGACACCATCAACTACCTTGCAGAAGATGCCCTGATTTTGCTGCATGAGGATGGGGTGGTCGTAGATACTTTTTTTCAATACTCGAGGTATAGCGGTCTGCCTGCCGACAAATCATTGCTTTACAGAACCCGCGATACGGTGCATCTCACACCCGGCGGTGTGTATCACCTGACGGCTGAAGCACCGGGGTACCCAACCGTGACAACTGAGACCCTGCTTTACAACCCCTCCCTTCGGGTAGATACGGCAGTAGCCGACGTTGAAATATTGGAAGAACCTACAGAACTTGGGCCTTTGTCCATCAAAATGTTTATACACAGTATTAGTTTATCTATATCTGGCATTACAAACCCTGAAGATATAGTCTGGTTTCAATTGAATGAAACGGGGAATACATAACACGTTTCTATAAAGATACATCATCTGGCAATATCATTCCTACTAATACTACTTCTGGTTATATAGAGTGGACGCGGCAATATGAACAAGGCAATAACATAGCTTATTGGATAGACCAGACCAACTTTTTTTAGAAATCATCCGCTATCCTGCTGAATTTGAGTATTTTATAAAAATTATTGACAGCCAGACGGAAGACATAGGTGGGTTGGGTGCTAGAAACATCCCTGTACCCGATAATGTGGAAAACGGGTATGGTTTTTTCAGTATAGCTGAACGCCTCACGGTAAAAATACCTTTATGAAGACACAGATACATTTGTTTGTTATAGGAATGTTGTTGCTTCCACTTTCCATAAGATGCCAGTATAGCATCAAGGGAGTTGTACAGGATAGCACTACACGCGAGCCTTTAGCTTTTGCCGTAGTCACGGCAGGGCAAGATGCTGCTGCTTCCGTTTATGCGGATGCGCAAGGCTTTTTTCCAATTAGACGTTCCAGTTGGCACACAGTCGGTCACGGCATCTTATGTAGGCTACCAGCCCCGCAGTGTTAATTTGGAAGCATTAGACCCAAAAACGCTTTTGGTGATACCATTGGTATCAGATGCTGTGCTGCCAGAAGTGGAAGTAACAGGACACAGGGCATTATATGGCCAGACGGCTTCCATCCTCACGCCTTCTGTAAGTTCATTAGTGAAAACCCCTGCGCTGTTGGGCGAAGTGGATATACTGAAGTCATTAGCATTGCTTCCGGGCATTAGTTCGGGAACAGAGGGCACGGCAGGTATCCAGATACGGGGAGGGAACGCCAACCAGACTCATCTTTTAGTGGATGGTATTCCCTTTACAACGTCAACCACATCGGCGGCTTTTTATCGGCCATTCCTGATTTTGGTGTCAAAGGGGTGACGGTTTTCAAGGGTGGAGTACCGCCTCGTTTTGGAGGTAGATTGAGCGGCGTACTCGATATTCTACTTAGGAAGGCAGGAAGGATAAGCGCACAGGGCAATATACGATAGGGATTGGGACAGTGCAGGGCGGCGTGGAAGGTGCCGCAGGTAAGTATGGCAGCTTTTTGCTGAATGGGCGGGTAGCTTGGCCCACATTATTGGGGCGTCTCATTAGCAGTGGCGAGTATAACAGGGGGCAAAACGGCAGTAGCAGTAGCTTTAGCCTCTTTGACTTTCTTGGGAAATACGTTTACCAAAAACGACCTGACACGAAGTGGACATTCAGTGTATTCTCCAGTGGAGATGCCGGTTTCGCCCAAGATGATCTCGACAATGGCCTGTTCTTGGATGAATTTGCCTGGTTGAATACAGCGGCAGCTATTCAGTGGCGGCATACCCCCGGTAAAAACTCCGTTTGGGATGCTGCTGTGTATGCTTCGCGCTACACTTACCAGTTTGAGGAAACCCACAATTTGGATAGCTACGAGGGGGTACACACCAATTACAGCGAAAGCGATGTGACCCTTCAAGATTTGAGCGCAAATATGAACTACAGCTATAGTCTCTCCAACCAGATTGACCTTCGCACGGGCGGACAAACTATCCGCCACCATTTTGATACTTATATTTTGGAACGGTATTCCTCACCTAAAGAAGATACCTTGGCCACCCGTAATTTGGGGCAAGTGGCGTGGGAAAACAGTGCTTATATGGAGGCATCCTTCCGCACACCAAGTGAGGTATTGTTGTTCACGGGAGGTCTTCGGTGGAGTAGTCTGTACAACGACTCCCGATTTTTTCAGCGATGGGAACCCCGTGCACGAGCCAGCCTACGGATATTGCACAGCCTATCACTACATGCTGGGTATGACAGGCATACGCAGTACTTGCACCAAATCGTGTCTGATATTGCCATATTTCCCAACGATATTTGGTTGGTGGCTACCGCGCAAAATCCCCCCGAACAGTCTTCGCAGATATATGCTGGCTTAGGAGGAGAAATTGGCAAAAAACATCCACTAGCTTGGACGGTTGAGTTTTTTACCAAAGATTTCAATGGATTAGCTCGGGTTTTGCCAGGGAGTGAGTCATCCCTGACACTTACCAATTCAATAGACGACATTATCGCAAGAGACGGCAGGGGAAAAAGCCAAGGGTTGGAGTTGTTTTTGGAACGACAAGGACAGAAGCTTCAGTGGTCTTTGGCCTACACCCTGTCTTATTCAGAACGTTCCTACCCACAGATTAACAGTGGTGCTTGGTTTCCCTTCACTTTTGACCGTAGGCACGACATTGGCGCGCAGCTTGTTTGGCAAGCTAATGACAAGTGGATGTTCAGTTCCAATTTTGTGTATCAAACGGGGCACGCCTTTACAGCTCCTATCACCACCTCTTTTCTTTTCAATATTTACGATGATTACAACAATGCCCGAATGCCAGCTTTTCATCGGCTAAACCTGGGTGCTACTCGCTCTTGGATACCCCGCCGTAAGCCGCAGCAGGCACGACAGTTGGCTTTCAGTGTGTATAACGCGTACAATCGTGCAAATCCTTACACCGTAGAGGTGAATCCCGCCACCATATACGAGGATCCAGGCAATCCGAATAGTAACAGCTATTACACGTTAAAAACCTATACTCGTTCTCTTTTGCCTTTAGTTCCAGGCCTTAGTTACAAAGTTATTTTCAACTAAGAGACGGGAAAAAAATAAGTGATCCCATTTTTGGCTTGGCTTTATGCACTAAGCGTAGGAATACTTGCACAAAGCGTGTGCATAAAGACAAGCCTTCAGAAAAAATGGGATCAGTTATTTCCGTCAAATTACTAAGAGACGGGAAAAAAATAAGTGATCCCATTTTTGGCTTGGCTTTATGCACTAAGCGTAGGAATACTTGCACAAAGCGTGTGTATAAAGACAAGCCTTTAGAAAAAATGGGATCAGGTATTTCCGTCCAACTACTTACTCAGGTATTTCAAAACCCTACTCCTTTCAGTCGCAACCCCGTGGCTTCGTCTATTCCTAACGCAAGGTTCATGTTTTGCACTGCTTGGCCGGAAGCGCCTTTTAGCAAATTGTCGATGACGCTGACGACCAAGGCTCTGCGCCCATGCTTGGCAACGTGTACCAAACATTTGTTCGTATTCACCACTTGCTTTAGGTTGGGATTGTCGATCACCGCGTGGGTGAAAGTATGATCCGCGTAATAGGCGGCATACGCAGCTACCAATTCGGCCTCCGTCCATTCCGTGTCGAAGTACAGGCTAGCAAAAATCCCCGGGCAAAATCCCCCCGCACAGGTAGAAAACGACCTCGGTAGCTTGCGCAGGCTGCAACTGTACCAAGCTGCGATTGATTTCATCCAAATGTTGGTGACTAAACGCCTTGTAAATGGAGAGGTTGTTGCTGCGCCAACTGAAATGCGTCGTGGCCGTTGGTGCCTGCCCCGCTCCCGTCGAGCCTGTGATGGCGTGTACATGTACTTCGCTTCCCAGCAGCCCCGCCTTTGCCGCAGGCAGCAGACCCAATTGGATGGCGGTGGCAAAACACCCCGGATTGGCAACCCGCTTGTGGCTGCGAATAGCCTCGCGGTTGAGTTCCGGCAACCCATACACAAAAGAGCCATCCAACCGAAAGTCATTGCTCAAATCAATAACCAAAGTGTCGGTCGGAATATCATGAGCCGCTATCCACGCCTTAGATTTTCCATGTCCACTGCACAGGAACAATACGTCCACATCCGTGCGAAAAGTACCTGTAAAAACAAGCTCAGATTCTCCAGCCAAATCCTCGTGCACGGCATAGACGGGCTTGCCCGCTTGGCTTTGGCTATACACAAAATCAATCTCTACCAACGGGTGCCACTGCAAAATGCGGATCAATTCTCCGGCAGTATAGCCCCCCCCTCCAATAATGCCTACTGAATACATAGCGGATATGTTTTAGACAAACGCTTATTTATTTCCTTCCTTGTTCAATCTCGGACGTGCTGTTGAATCTGCCCCGGCAGCGATAGTATTTTGGTGAATCCTTTCACATCCTCCCCTGTCCAACCGGTATTCATTTCACCGTATTGCCCAAATCCGGCACCTAGCATGTCGTAGGGCGATTGCACGCCATCCAGCACGAAACGATAGGGGTGAAGCGTAACAAAAACATCGCCCGTCACCTGTTGTTGGCTGTCCTGCAAGAAAGCTTCCATATTGCGCATGGTAGGTTCCAGTAGTTGGCCTTCATGCACCATCATGCCGTACCAGTTGCCTATTTGCTCTTTCCAGTATAGTTGCCACTTCGACAAAGTGTGCTTTTCCAGCAAATGATGCGCTTTGAGGATGAGCATGGGGGCGGCGGCAGCAAACCCTACCCGGCCCTTGATACCGATGATGGTGTCCCCAACGTGGATGTCGCGGCCAACGCCAAAAGGAGCCGCCACGGCTTCTAACGCCTTGATAGCCTCCACCGGATGCGCAAACCGCTGCTGGTCGAACCCTATGAACGCTCCCTGCTCAAAATGAAGAACGATGGCACGGGGCTGTGTGGCAGTAACAGGCACTGGCCAGGCTTCTTCTGGTAGATTTTGGTGAGAAGTAAGGGTTTCTTGTCCTCCTACGGACGTACCCCAAATGCCTTGATTAATGCTGTATTTTCCTTTTTTTTCTGGCCATTCCAAGCCGTGTTTCGCCAGAAAGTCCACTTCCTGCTGCCGCGTCAACTTCAAATCTCGAATAGGGGTGATAATTTCCAACCCATGAGCTATTAACGTGAAAATAAGGTCGAAGCGCACCTGGTCGTTACCGGCGCCCGTACTGCCATGCGCAATGGCATCGGCGTTAATAGCTTTGGCATATTGAGCCACTTCTAATGCCTGAAACATTCGCTCGGCACTCACTGATAGGGGGTAGGTTTGGTTGCGCAGGGCATTGCCGAATACCAAGTACTTGAGACATTCATCGTACAAGCGGCGGGTGACATCCACTGCCTTGTAAGAGGCCGCCCCCAGCATCCGTGCTCTGGCTTCCATCTGCGTCAGTTCTTCTTGAGAAAAACCACCCGTATCTACTGTTAGCGCGTGTACTTCCATACCGCGTTCAGCCGTCAGGTGTTTGATGCAAAATGAGGTATCTAAGCCGCCACTGTAAGCGACCACAACTTTCTTCTTCATGGTTTTCGTCGGCTTTGAGCCGGATGATGCGCTAGGTGGTATCCCATCACAAAGCGCGGGGTTATTGAAATCAATCGACTATCATTCCTCAATGTGGATAACCATAGCGGAAAGATCGACTTTCATGGGTTTTTCGGCTGACGCGGGAGCCATCATGGCCGTGCACAGGCACATGCGCCGCTGGTTGCGTTCCAAAATATCGTAATTGGGGCAAGATTTACAGCCATTCCAAAATGCCTCGTCTTGGGTAAGTTCTGAAAAAGTGACAGGCTGATACCCCAACGCCGAGTTGATGCGCATGACGGCTAAGCTGGTCGTAATGCCAAAAATGTGTGCCGTAGGAAATTTTTCGCGCGAAAGTTGGAATATCCGTTCCTTGATTTTGCGAGCTAAGCCATAGCGACGGTAGTCAGGCGCAACCACCAAGCCGGAATTGGCCACATACTGGTTGTGCCCCCACAGCTCGATGTAGCAAAAACCTACCAGCTCGTCACCATCCAAAGCGATGACAGCATTGCCATTTTCAATCTTAGTGCGCACATAGGCGGGGTCTCGTTCCGCAATGCCCGTACCTCTGGCTTTGGCAGATTCTTTGATGAGGGTGCAGATGGCCTCTGCGTGGCGTGCATCGGCGGGCTGTGCCACCCGAAGCGTTATTTTCATTGATTCGTGAGTTGAATGATGACGGCAGCTACCAACCCATTGGTTTTCGCTACAGCAATGAACGGATACTTGGAAGTTCAGCGGATTTAAGAGGCAACCCGCACGGAAGGGATAATATGCCACATAGTTCGCCCCTAAGGGCGACGACGCTCAGGACGACGACCAACATGAAAAGAAATATGTCGGTGTGGATGTAATATCATAACGGCTACAAAAATAGCTTAATATAAACAGGGCGTTTTACCCAAAAATAGCTTATTTACGACAGTCAAAAGCTAAAAAAGTAACGAATAAGAGAAATTAGCAAGACGAGTAACCCTATTTACACCCAGCCCGGGCCAGGGGTAGAAAGGAGCTCCCGCGACTGGATGACCCGGTGGCTGGTGCCAAAGAAGAGGTAGGTGTTTACGCGACTGCTCCTTGGCACCAGACAGGCCCCCAAATTGCTACCTATACAAAGTAAATTTACAATATGTCCATAGACTCGATGATGGTGCGTACCTGCGCTTCCGCGAAACGCTCCACCACATCATCATCCATGAGCAGCATGGCATCATCGTAGTTGTCAAAGAAGAGGTGCTCCACCAAAATAGCAGGCATACTGGTACGCGTAAGCACGTAGAGGCGGGCTTCCTTGTCGTAGTCGCCGTCGGAGGTGTCGGCGCGGTAATTGCTGATAGTATTGCCGAGCAGTGCCTTGACATTGTCCCAATGGAGGGTAGCGACTTTATCGGAAGTAGTCTGGCCGGGGCTGGTGAAAATTTCGAACCCACGGGCGTTGCCACCACCAGCGTTGGCGTGGTTGGAGATGTAGAGCGTTTTGCTCACTTTTTTGGCATACCAGTTGGCCAAGTCCACGCGATAGCTCAAGGCATTATCCACATATTCATGGCTAACCATATAATAAGGGATACCAAGCCGCTGGAGTTTTTGGGCTACTCGGTTGGTAAGGGTTCGGTTGAAGACCCCTTCGTAAAACCAGCCTCCATTGTGGAAAGTGCCTTTGCTGTGTTTAAACTCCTTGCTGGGGGAGGTGACGTATTTGCCAGCGGGGCTGATGCCGCCGTGGCCTGCATCGAGAAAAACGAGAAAATCCTTTACCATGAAACAGGGTGTTGTTTTGTGTATGGGATGGAAAATAAACTCAACAGTTTATTTCCGTCAAATTACTGTGGAGACGGAAAAAATTAATTGCACAACTTTTGATTCGGAAAAATTTTCTAAACAATTGATCACGATAGCTATCGGGAAAAAATTGTGTGAAAATATTTGCGAATCTTTTTAAAAAAAGTTGTTCAATTAATTTCCGTCAAATTACTAGGGTAATAACGTTTGCAAAATAAGGGTATTGCACTACCTGAACAACTCTTCTACCTTGGCAATGGCGTTGGGGAGGGCAAAAACAATGACTTATCGCCCACCTCCAACTGGAAATCCCCGGTAGGAAAGTGGCTTTCCTCCCGCGTATCACACCGCCGATGAGGGATGTCTTAGGGAATGGCAACTCCCGTATCGGTTTGCGGGGTAAGCTGGTTGTTTGTGTGTACAACGAACTCAATGACCTCGGCATCTACGCCGTGCAGGCTGGTGATAGCTTCCACCTTGCCCATGCGAATAAAGCGGAATATGTTGTTGGCGGCAATCAGCTTTTTATTAATCAGGGTATCCACGCCAATGTTCTGGAAATGTGGACGTATTCTTTGTTCTCCACCTGAGCAATGGTTTTGTAAACGCCATGCCGCTTGGCGGTCAGGCTGGAGATGATGTTGGTTTCGGAATTGCCATCTAAGGCAATAAAGCATCCACATTTTCCAAACCTTCTTCCAGCAAAATATCTACGCTACTGTAGTTGCCGTTGATAACCAACGCACTGTGGAGGTTTTCTGCAAAACGCTTGCAGCACAACTTGTCCTTGGCAATAACGGTCACGTTGTATTCCTGTTCCAATGTCTTAGCGGTGATTTCGCTCAATTCAGTACCCCAAAGATCATCACGTTCTTCACTTCCACGTGCTTGTGGGCGAGGATGCGCCGGATATCATCAATGCGCGACTTTTTGGGTGATGAAGTAAACGTGGTCATTGATGCGCAACACCGTATCGCCCCTAGGTATGATCGTGCTGTGCCCGCGCAGTACCGCAATGGGGCGCAGATCTACATCGGCAGCAAAGTCTGGCATATTGCGTAGCGCAATATTGACAATGAAGTGTTCGTCCAAGGTGACACCCACTAAGCTGATTTTACCGTTTTCAAACTCGAAAACATCGGTAAAAGACGATTGTTCAACAAGCGCTTGATCTCGTTGGCTGCCAAATAGGAGGAGAGATGATGTTGTCCACCCCAATTCCATGAAGGTTTCGCGCTGCGTATTCCGTCAGGTACTCGTGGTTGTTGACGCGGGCAATCGTGCTGTAGCCCCATCTTTTTTGCCAAGATAGCAGAGATAAGATTCGTTTTTTCGTTGGTCGTAACCGCCAGCACCATATCTTATTTTAGCTCCTGCCGACTCTAAGATATTGACCGACCCACAATCTCCTCTGATGGTTAGCACGTCCAAGTGCGTGGAGGCGTAGTCCAACACATCTTGATCCATATCGATCAGCGTAATATCCTGATTTTCATAGGCCAGCAACTCTGCTAAGTGGAAACCTACATCGCCGGCTCCTGCAATGATTATTTTCATGTGGCAAAAGTAGTCGGAAATCAAAAAAGTAGAAAAAAAAGTTGCACAAACTGCCACATTTACACCTTCTTATCCGTTAACAGTAAAAGTATGAACTTATAAAACCCCTCCCTATGAAAATCCTCATGGTGTGTTTAGGAAACATTTGTCGCAGCCCTTTGGCAGAGGGTATATTGCAAGCCCGGGCGGATGCCTTGGGGCTGGGGTGGCAGATAGACCTGCTGGTACGGGGGCTTGGCATACGGAGAGCAACCCGATCCTCGCTCGCAGGCCGTAGCCCGACGATACGGTATTGATATCAGCAGCCAACGCGCCAGACAGTTCAAAGAAGGTGATTTCGATCGTTTCGATCTCATTTTTGCAATGGATCAAAGCAACCACGACAATATCGTACGCTTAGCACGCAACAAAACTGATCGGGAGAAAGTACACCTTATTATGCAATTTACCGACGGAGACGTGCGCGATGTTCCCGACCCCTACTGGGATGATCAAGGCTTTGAACAAGTGTATCAGATGCTGAACAAGGCTTGCGATCGGCTATTAGAAAAAACAGTACAGGGCGTTTAGAGACACTGAACATAGCATCTCTAAATTTCAAAACATACGCTTAGTAATTTAACGGAAATAACTGATCCCGTTTTTTTTGAAGGCTTGTCTTTATGCACACGCTTTGTGCAAGTATTCCTACGCTTAGTGCATAATGGGATCACTTATTTTTTTCCGTCCCTTAGCTCTAGCGAACGCTATCATCGAGGAATACATCGCGTACTACGGCATCATCGGTGTATTCGAACACCCCCGCCTTATCTCCTGATGAGCCTATAATGATACCTTGCCATTCCCGACCACAGCTTTGGTAAAGCGTTCCCCCCTCTAGTAGAAGTTTCCCCCCGGGAGCGATATAAATATGGCTGCCCGCAGGCATGGAGGCAAGGCAGCGTATGGATAGGCTTCCTCCTGCTTCGATATATAGATTCCCTCGCAGATACATGATGCGCTCCCACACGACGGTATCCCGTATAGTAATGTCTTGCGTGGAATCCCGATCACACCAAAGCGGTGTCAAAACCGGTGCTGAATGCCCTGAGGGTCGGCAAATCGCTTGTGTACCTTGGCAATTTGGCAGGGCGTCCAGGCTACTTGCTGGTAGCTGTAATCCATTACATTATTCGAGGTCATCGTGTCACAACCAGGCGCTTGCCCAGGCGAGAAGCAACGGTTGGCATGTATGGGCGTGTCATCACAACCATCGCCCCGCGTCCAAGCATGAATAAGCCCGAGGATGTGCCCAATTTCATGATTGAATACCCCACGGTAATGCCAGTGGCTATCTTTATCATTGGTGAAGTCGGGCAGCCAAGGGCCTGTTACCTTCACGGCATTGCGCAACGCTACCCCTACGCGCTCGGCAGCATATCCCGCGCGGGCCACACTGTCGGGGTGGTGGGGCATAAAGAAAATGTTCAACACCGTGTCCATTTGCACGCCATACTTATCGAATACGGCTCTGGAAAAAAGGTTGGCGTGCTTCCTATTGATATGTACGTAGTAGAAAAGCGAGTCGTCGTAATGATAATACACCCCTTTGTCGGTGGGGTCGTTGGGGCGGCCAGTCAGTACATACCGAAAATTGACGGGGTGTACAGGGGTGTTATTGCCATTAGGGAGCAACATTTGGCGGTTGTTCTCCAAAGCGTAATTGGCCGCAAAGATGATTTTTTCCGCAAATGCCACCGCCTCCGATTCAGGAACGTTATTGGCACTATCCAAACTATTCATCCAGTGAATATTTACCCGCAGGTATTGCATGGGGTAGTGCTGCGCATAGGTGGTGTCATACACATAGCTGTCCTCCTCGTAGCAAGGGCCTGAAGGGCGTTTCTTTACATCCGATTGATCCATCGCCACAGGGAGGATACCCATTTCATCTTCCGTCAAATAGCGGGTAGTCACAGGAGGAGTACACTGCGTCAGGCAAACTGCCGTAAACACCAGCAGACTTCCCCAACGTATCAAGCACTTACGTCGTTCATTACCCACTTGTTGCGCTAATACTGTCATGCGTAGTTTTTTACAAAGTTATAAATGGATACCGAATAGTTACAATCGTTTAAAGAACTCATACGCTTAGAGTT
>JAWKLL010000040.1:0-50805 GCA_041392765.1 Saprospiraceae bacterium | reverse complement strand
CCAGCTTCATGATTTTGTCGAGATTCAAATTCCCAACAAAGCTCATGAGGGTAAATTCCTCGGTGCCGTAAGAAATAAAGAGGAGTTCCTCAATCACACCTTGGCTATTTTCCCGCAGCAGGAAGGACGTTTTGCCCCCGTTGCGTTCGCGGATGGTGACAAGGGGTTCGTAGAGCTTGGTGTTGATCTTGCGCTGTGCCTCATCGTAGAATTTCGCAGGGGTAATATCTGTGCTGAGGATACGCAGGCCGCGTAGGTCGGAGGCCATATCCCTAAAGGCAGTGGCTTCCCGTTCATCCATGTCCATTTTTTCGCTGCTCATTTTCTCAAAGAGTTGAAAAACTCGGGGGCTTACATAAACGACGGAGAAGCGTTCGTCTTCCACATAGTCCTGAAAGTAGGTATCGATGGCGTTGGCTTGCGACCAAAGCGATGTACTGGCTAATAGCACAGTAAAATAAAAAAGAAGGAATGGTTTCATATTCGTAGTATTAGTAATTTTTCCGAATCAAAAATTGAACAGTTTATTTTTATCCCGTCCCTTATTGAAGTGGTTGAACAAGTTTGCGAACGTTTTCAATTTCCTGTGTGGCGGTAGTGACGCTCTGCTTCAAGGCCGAAGAAGTGCGTATCAATGCTTTGGTAGCCATGCGCAAGGCTTCCTCATCGGTTTGTGGCTCATATTTCGACCAGTCGATGGAGGCTACTGCGGTGGGCGGCTCTTTCTGCAATCCCCCCACTAAATACCAACTCCCCACGGCGATGAAAATGGCGGCAGCAGCAGCCCACTGCCAAACCCTGACAGGGCTTCGGCGAGCCAGCAATGAAGGTTTGCGTGCCATTTTTTGGTTGAAATCAGCGGAGGTCTGTTGTTGCCGTTCCTGCACCCAGAAGTTGAAAAGCGGACGGTATTCCGCTAAATCGGCGGGTATGTCGCTTTGCTGGAAATAATCTTTCAACAGCGCTTCTTCCGCCCGTGTCGTCTCACTTTGGAAGTAGCGGTCCAATAGCTGTCTTATGTTATTAGCGTCCATATTCGCTGTGTTTTATCAATTGGCTTTTTAGTGTATTCCTCGCCCTGAATAAGTTGGTCTTCACTTGGGGCATGGTCATATCCAGCACATCGGCGATTTCCTGATAACTCATTCCCTCTACATCCCGCAAATGGATGACAGAGCGGTGGTTTTCTGGCAATGCTTCCATGAGTTGACGGATATAGGCCAGTGTATCTGCGGTTTCCAACTGTTTGTCTGGTTCGTTTCCCTGTTCTGTCAAAGCCAAGTCTTGTGGCCAGGTCGTTTTGCGTTTGGTATAACCGCTTTTTAGCCTGTCCAACGCTTGGTTGCGAGTGAGTTTCATGCACCAAGCTTCCATGTTTTGTACTTTCAGCAACTCTTGCCCTTGCTTCCAGAGTTTTATCATCACCTCCTGAACCACATCCTCGGCATCGTCTCGGTCGTTTACCAACCGAAGCGCAAACCGGAAAAGTTGGTCTTTGAAGGGCCATATCTGCTTACTAAATTCCATCCAGGTCATGGTTTGGTGGGTGGTTCATTGTCACGACGAGGCGAAGGTGGCGTTTGTTACAACTTCCTTTAAAAAAAATCGACCTGGTGGGGTAGTGCGTCGCTAAAAAGGGGAGACCGTTGCAAAAAGTGTGTCATCAATACTTTATTGACGCATTAATGATAAAATCGCTAATTCCTGTTTCAATACCTTCCCCTCTAAAGAAATTCTCTAAATGGTTATCATTTTTAAAAGCCAATGCTACAACCCTGTCCATGCATTTTTACCACGCCTTAGTATAGAAGTTTTATTATTAGTTAAGAGGTGGATTTTATTATCATTTTTACTATTTCTGCACAAAAAAATGAATCTATCTTTTTTTCTCTATTCCCAGTCATAGATATAAGTACGACAGAGAGGCGGACGTAGCTTCATGGCTTCATAATATAAACCCTCATCATCTCTAACATTCCTAAATATTTTAAAAGTATCTTTTTCAATATGGCTCTTTAGCATAGCATTTTTCTGTACTGTCATGGCCACCTCAAACCCTTGATCTATTGGAACTACGGAGAAGTCCAAGACTTTGACATCAACAATAATTGTAGCAGCATTGAGCAACTCTTTGGAACGTTTAATCCTGTTTTCAGGATTTAATGTATCAGTGTTAAGTACTTGTAAGTAACTACGAACAAACATTGCATCATGAATACCGAAATCCATCGGCTGTAGATAGGCTGCATTTGTCGGAGTATTACTAATAACAGTGTTATCAACGAGCGATTGTAGAAAAGCGATTTCATCGTATTACGTTTTCAAGTAAATAAGATTAGTACCTAAAGTTACACAGAATGAGTACGCTTTTAACATAATGAATCGATTAGGCTTCAACCAACCTTTCTAATAAACAGATAAACATACAAAGTTAGTTAGACACATTCTAACAAGCGGCCTCCAACTGTTCAATTTTTGGGGGAGACATCATTTTATAAGGATAATTTCCTAACTTAGTGTACCTTTGTCACTAAGAGACGGAAAAAAATAAGTGATCCCATTTTGGCTTGGCTTTATGCACTAAGCGTAGGAATACTTGCACAAAGCGTGTGCATAAAGACAAGCCTTCAGGAAAAATGGGATCAGTTATTTCCGTCAAATTACTAAGACACCTTGCTACTTAAAGCAGTATCTTTTTTCTATTGAAATCAACCACGAAAGCATATAACCATGACCACGAGACAGCAAATCGTTGCAGGCAATTGGAAAATGAACAAGGGCTACGAAGATGGCAGAGCATTGGCACGTGAGATAGTAGCAGGATTACAACCAACCAACACGGAGGTGGTTTTGGGCACTCCCTACATCCACTTGAAGGGGGTAGGCAATATCATTTCTGAGATTAGCAATTTGCACTTGGCGGCTCAGAATTGCCACCAAGAAGATAGCGGTGCCTATACAGGAGAAGTCTCGGCGGGCATGTTGAAATCTGTCGATTGTGAGTATGTCATCTTGGGGCATAGTGAGCGCCGCGAGTACTTTGCGGAAAGCGATGCCTTGATAGCCGCTAAGGTGAAGCAGGTCATTCAGCATGGCATGAAGCCCATTTTCTGTTGTGGGGAGGTGTTGTCCGTAAGAGAAGCGGGTGACCACGAGGCTTTGGTAGCCCAGCAGGTGAGCGAAGGACTTTTCGGGTTGACAGAAGAAGAATTTGCCAAAGTAGTGATTGCCTACGAACCCGTTTGGGCCATTGGTACAGGCGTTACCGCTTCACCCGAGCAAGCGCAAGATATGCACGCTTTCATCCGTTCACTCATCGTGAAGCAATATGGGCAAGCCGTGGCCGACCGCACCCCCATTCTGTATGGTGGAAGTGTAAAACCCGATAATGCCCGCGAAATCTTCTCCAAACCTGATGTAGATGGCGGCCTCATCGGAGGGGCTTCCCTTAAAGCTACCGATTTTCTAACCATCGTACAGGCTTTTCAGTAGGGAGAAGAGATGATTGGATGCTGTTGTCACCAAAAAAATGGCATTTTATCATTTTTTACTTTTTTTGTTGTAGGTGCTTTGCAGATAGTTTGTATATTTGTTCGATTCAAGATGCGGAAAGGGCAGTTGTTCGCTTGGTCGAAAAGTGAATTAGGGGAAGAGCCGCTGCCACCTAACTACTCACCTGCAACAGGGTAATACCAATGAGCAACATCGTAACACAGCGGTTCATCAAGTGCCACGACAAGCTGAAAACGGAGGGAGTGATACGCTCCAGCCGGCAGTTCGCTATGTCTGTGGATTACCTTCCCCAAAGTTTGAGTGAAATACTCAAAGGCCGCCGTGATGCTACGGTTGACCTGTTGCGTAAGATTGTGGAAAAATACAAGGTTAGTGCCGTTTATTTACTCACGGGCGATGGCCCGATGTTCATGACCGATGAAGTAAACCAAGATTTCCGCACCTTGACGGTGGTAACAACTCCCGATGAGGAAGAGCGGATTGTACATGTGCCTATTCCCGCTCAGTCAGGTTATGCCGCCGAACATTCAGACCCCCGTTTTGTAGCGGATTTGCCTTCCTTCGTTTTACCCGATTACAAATACAAGGTGGGCACCCACCGCTCCTTCGATGTGGCTGGCGATAGCATGGAGCCTACTCTTTTTGAAGGTGATAAAGTTGTTTGTAGCTATATGGAACCCACACTGTGGGAAACAGCTATTAAGGACAATTATGTGTATGTGATTGTTACCCAAGGAGATGTACAGGTAAAAAGAGTCAACAACCTGATTCGGGAATCTCAGAAATTGGAATTGGTATCCGATAACCAGTACTACGATAAGCAATTACTACGAACCACCGACATACGAGAAATATGGTATGTGCGTGCACGCATCAGCCCCTTCCTGCCGTCGCCCCAGAATATTAAGAACCAAGTCAGGGAGGAGGTGTTTGAATTGCGAAAATCCCTTCAGCAACAATCGCGTATTATTGAAGGCTTGAACACCACTATCTCCCAGTTGATCCATAAGGAAAGAGGATAGGTGTTTAGACATACTTTCTTAGACGTGCTCTTGCGCCTTAGTTTCTGAGTGCCTCAAAGGTAGTTCCGTTCGCCAAAAATCATGCTTCCTACGCGTACCATCGTACTTCCTTGCGCCAAAGCAATCTGGTAGTCACCAGACATTCCCATAGATATTTCCTTGAAAGAAGGTACTTCGGCAAACCACGTGTTTTTGATGCGGTTGAAATACTGCTTCAGTAAGGAAAACTCCGTAGCAACTTGGGTTTCGTCTTCCGTAAAGGAGGCCATCCCCATGACACCTACTATTCGCACGCCTTGTAGTTGTTGCCATTCTCCCGATGCTAACATGTCAAAAACCTCCTCGGGGTCGTAGCCGAATTTGGTATCTTCTTCCGCAATTTTAAATTGCAGCAGTACATCAATAATGCGCTCGTGTTGCAAAGCCCTTTTTGATATTTCTTCCAGTAACTTTAAACTGTCCACAGCATGAATGAGATGCACGAAAGGAGCTATGAACTTGACCTTGTTGGTCTGCAAATGCCCAATCAAGTGCCAGCGGATATCTTTAGGCATCACCGCTGCTTTATCCACCATTTCTTGTACCTTATTTTCGCCAAAATCGCGCTGCCCCCAATCATAGGCCGGCATCAGGTGGGCAGGAGGGTGCGTTTTGGATACCGCCACTAGCGTAGCCTGATAAGGTGCGAGTTCCTGTGACAATCTGTCTAATGTTTCCTTGACCATGATAGAAATAAGTTTTCTTTAACTTATCGTCAAAAATAGCCTTTTAATGAGATTCGTTTAGTCTTTTGTTCAAAATATAAAACTCATGCACTATTACAAGCGAGACAATGTAGAGCGCAAAAGCCGCAAGAAGGCTATCGCCGTGACTATCTTTATTTACACAAGTTTGTTGGCTTTCTTTTGGGTGAAAGATAGCGAAGCGTTGGGGAGCTTCCTGCCTCATCAATTACAGACATGGTTAGGGATTGAAGAAGCACCTGCTCCAACCGTAACGGATGTCGCAACGCTTGAGATCAAGCCTTGAAAAACCTTCGCACGTCCAC
This sequence comes from Saprospiraceae bacterium, assembly GCA_041392765.1. Classification (GTDB taxonomy): domain Bacteria; phylum Bacteroidota; class Bacteroidia; order Chitinophagales; family Saprospiraceae; genus Lewinella. Next base: position 45,222 of record JAWKLL010000040.1, on the reverse strand, counting down.
TGCGGAATCCAATGGGGTGCCTTCTAATAAATGACTACTGAAATGCTGTGCCAACCACGGAGCGATGGAGGTGCCTTTTGTCCCCAATCCGTTGAAAATCCATACGCGGGGGTGATTGGGGTGCATGCCCACACAGGGTCTTCGGTCGCTGATGGTAGGTCGCACGGCTGCTTGGTGATCCACCACTTCAAACGGTGTTATCAATACTTCTTTTAGCTTGTTGATTAAATATTCCCGGTTGGCAGCGGTGGGATGTTCATCCGTAAAACGATTACTGGAAGCCGACCCAATCCAATATAAACCCTCGTTCATGGGCACTACAAATAACTTATGCTTAACCATGCGGTCTAACGCCACTTCGGGTAGCTTCACCAATAACACTTCGCCCTTATTTCCCTGAAAAGGCAGATGGGAAAAGAACGGGTTAGCAAAAACGCGCCAACCTTCACAAAAGATAATATGATCGGCATGAAGGTCTTGATATTGTATGCCCGTGGGGGTAACCGTCAATTGCTGGTGGTCAAAAAACACTTCACGATAAACACCCTTTGCTTTGTGACGCGCAGCTAAGTGTTCGACCAACGAACCAATCTGCACTTGTGCTGTCTGTGCTGGTTGGAAGTACCCAGTCACGGGGTGGGTTATTGCAGGAATATGTCCAACCGCTGGTGGATGGGCTATGTAGGGTTGAAAATCGGGGTCTAATTTGCGAATTTCCCAGTCATTCTCTTCGCCTTTGTCGAACAGGCAGCGAATGAGCGGCGTTTCATGGTATAAGCTAATGCCTAATATTTTTTCCAATTCTTGATAAGTCGCTTTGGCAACGGGCAGTAAGGTATCTACCAACCATGATTTTACATATCTACGGCCTGTGATAGGGTTGATAATGCCTGCCGCTACCTGCGTAGAAGCTACTTGTCCGGGGGCATCCACATACATACACTCGACCCCCTTTTTTTCTAAAAAATACCCTAGCATAGCACCTGCAATGCCGTGGCCTACAATCAAGCACTTCATTTACAATGAATTGAGCAGTTCTTTGGTTTTTTTGGGTAATGATGCTACCACCAAATCATAGCTGTGGTCGATCAACTCGTAGAGAAGTGCTTCTGGAACTCCGCCTCGGCTGTAAACAGTGTTCCAATGCACCTTGCTCATGTGGTAGCCCGGCGTGATTTCATCGGGAAATTCTTCCCGCAATTGAACGGCTCTTTCAGGATCACATTTGAGGTTCATGGAAAACTCGACGTTATCGAGGCCGCAAAGGGCAAACATTTTGCCCATTACCTTGAATACTAATGTCACCTCGTCGAAGGGGAAGGTTTCTTCCACTCCTTTTTTAGCGGCGCAGTATGCGTGAAAGCTGTCAAAATCCATATTGTCCAATTTTACAGCCTAAAGATACGGTTTGCCAATCAAAAACCCCTTATATTTGCGGTTCTTTCCCAATGGCCCCGTAGTTCAAGGGATAGAACAAGCGTTTCCTAAACGCTAGATTCAGGTTCGAATCCTGGCGGGGCTACAATTTTGTCCAACTATTTATATTCCTTGACCTCAATAATCGTAGGCTTTGAATAACCGGATGCTCGATAAGGTGGCCAAGCCCTTCAACGTGGAATTGCCCGAAGCGGAAGGTCTGGATGATATGATTGGTAAAATACTGCCAGCTATTCGCCCTCATAGTGAGGACTTGCGCGAGCAGGAATTTTACCTCAAACGCAACTGGATTGAAATACGCGACGACGAAGATTTCCACGAGGTCATCCTTCATGTTTTTGATGAAGATGGTGAGTATGTCCGCGTTGTAGATGGCAATATTGAATGTGGGGAATGGCGCATTATGAATGGCAAGTTCGTCTTTGGCCCCAGTTCTTGCGATGCAGAGGTATATGAATTAGTCTTTTTGGACGAGGAGTTCTTCATCCTCACCAAGCATGGCAACTACCGGAAATTTGATCGCCGCTTCTTAGTATTCATCATCGAACCCTTGTTTAAAAAATTGAATTGGCACGAAGCCATGGAGTTCCTCTTTGACAAATACCGCAATACCAACAGCTTTTTCATCACCATCACCATCCTTTTAGTACTCATTATCGGTATTGTGCTGATGCTTAGTTAGGTGTGGTTATACGCTAACTAGTGCTGCAAGCACATACTACCCCTCCACCAGCGTACCTACCTTTTCTCCCAAAACGATGCGTTTGAGATTGGTGGGGTTGTTGATATCAAAAACGATGATGGGGATGTTGTTTTCTTGGCAAAGCGTGAAGGCAGTCATATCCATTACGCTAAGACCTTGGCTGATGACTTTAGCAAAGGAAAGCGTATCGAATTTGACGGCATCTGGGAATTTTTCGGGGTCAGCACTGTAAATGCCGTCCACGCGAGTGCCCTTGAGGATGACATTAGCACCGATTTCATTGGCGCGTAGGGCGGCTGCGGAATCCGTGGTAAAATAGGGACTGCCCGTGCCTGCGCTAAAAATAACGACCCGACCTTTTTCCAAATGGCGAATGCAGCGGCGGCGGATGTAGGGTTCTGCTATTTGGTTTACCGTGAGGGCGGATACCAAGCGAGAATAAACACCGTTGTTTTCCAACGCACTCTGTAGCGCCATGCCGTTGATGACGGTGGCCAGCATGCCCATATAATCGCCTTGAACGCGCTCAATGCCGGAATTTTCTGCTTGCAGCCCTCGGAAGATGTTGCCACCACCGATGACAATAGCTATTTCCACCCCCAATTCTACCAATTCTTTTACCTGTTCGGCATAGTGCTGGAGCATGGCGGCTTCGATACCAAAGCCTTGTTTGCCCATGAGCGATTCACCACTGAGTTTGAGGAGGATGCGGCGGTACTTTACCATAGCGTCAATACTTGAAGTCGTTATGAAAAATATGGCTATAAAAAAAGGTGCAAAAAAAAGGCGAACCGTTTTCGATTCGCCTTTCTTATATCGGGTAAATTAACCCAGTGTAATGTGCTTGAAAGCAGTTACCGTCAGCTCCTTGTCGAAGCTTTTCAGGTAGTCTGCTACCGATAGCTTGTTGTCTTTTACAAATGCTTGGTGCAAGAGGGTGTTATCTTTAAAGAAACGCTGCAACTTGCCCTGAGCAATCTTTTCCAACATAGCTTCTGGCTTACCCCGGTTGATCTTGGTAATGAACTAGGTTTGAGACCGAGGAAGCCGCAATTCTTCAGGCTACTGAAAGGTTACCTCTTGGTTAGATGTAGAAGAAACGGGGAATTTGGAAGAACTGCGAATAAGGTTGGATATTGCCAATGATCTTTACGATGTGGTGCATTTGAGCGGACATGCTGGCCACGAAAAGGATTTGGGCTCTGTCTTCTACACGGAGGATGAACTCGGCGGATTACACAGGGCTACAGCCGATGAAATATTCCAAAATTTGAATGGGAAGAGAAGGCCAACACTGCTCTTCTTTCAGGGTGTCGTACGGGGAGGGGCTGCGGAGGCAGGTAGGTTGCCTTCACTTTCTGAGGCTTTAGTAAAGAAAGGAATTCCTTTTGTCGCGGGTTGGGCGCAGCCTGTGTATGATTTTACAGCCACTACTGGAGCTGCTCATCTTTATAAACAATTAAGCAGAGGGGAAAGCATTCCACGAGCCATGAGAGAAGCTACGGTAGCTATGCTACAAGATGCTGTAAAGTACCCCGATTGGCATTTATTACGTTTATATGCAGCCACTGCTAAAGATGAATCTTTGATTGTTCCGGGGAGACACATTGTTCCGCTTCGTTCTCACTTCGACCAGTTCCTGATGCCCATCGACAAATAAAGGTGCCTACTAGGGAAGCCTTTGTAGGTAGAAGAAGGGCAATACAGCCTGTTTGCGTGTATTGCGAAATGAACAAGATAAAGCTGGTGTTCTGATACACGGAATAGGAGGAGTAGGCAAGTCGAGTTTGGTAAGCAGGCTGTGTGATAGATTGGGTGACAAGAAGCCTTTGTATGGATAGGCAGGATGGATGAGCGTGACTTAGTGGCGGGATTAAATGATTATTTGGAAAACCTCAAGCCATTCTGAATTGTTAAACGACCCGGTATTACCACTGCATAGTCGGCTACGTCGGGCGATGGAAACTGTTTCTGATCGTAGACTATATCTTGTATTGGATTTTGAACAAAACTGTAAAGGTTAGCCGAAAGTGGAGATATCTGGGGATGGACGGGCTGTCCTGCTACCAGACACTGCTATTGTTTTAGATGCGCTGATACAAGCATGTTTGGAGGTACGCCATAATTTGGCTCCTCGGTTGCTAATAACCAGTCGGTATGCATTTGTGGGAACGGTCTGCGCTGCAATCGTACCCATTAGGTGAATTTCAGCACAGAGAACGGGATAAATTATATGCCAGAAAGTTGCTAGAGTATCAGATACCAAAGCAAAAGCAATATTTATTGGTTGCGGTAAAAATACGGCAGGGGTAATCCTCGTCTGCTGGAGTGGCTACTGAAAGTATTGGTTGAGCAACCTGATTTGCAGATGAAGCTTTATTAACTTCTCTTGATAGGGAGGAAGAAAGATTCCGTACAGACATTTTGGCTGACTATCTTCCAGCATTTAGATGAGTCGGTGCAAGAATGGGTGACGTTATCAGCTACTTGGCAAATCCCTATACCTATTGATGCGTTGCAAGTATTGGCTGGAAAGCCTGTGGATGCCTCTTGCTGGAGAAGGCAGTGATTCTTGGACTCTTAGAAAAATATTCTTCGACGGATAAAGTGAATTTTATCGTCTCCTACACCGTTGGTATCACTTTTTCCTGATATTCCAGCGCAGCGCCAAAGTGAGGCAGCCATTTATCTTTACAGGAATATTTACCAAGGAACAGTTTGATTGGATAGCAATAGAAATTATTCGTCTGGCAAGTGCAGAGCCGGAGAGAGAAGTGCTGGTATCCATCACTGATCAATTGAGCAGTCGGTGGATTTACAATAACCGCTACAAAGAGGCTTTAGCCCTGTTAGAGATGGTTAATAAATTAATTCCCTCACATTATAAAATTCAGTTTCAATTGGCAAGATGCCAACAAGTATTAGGTATTGAGGCGGAGAAAGTGGAAAAAGTTACCAACTGGCGCTCTTAGAGACTGCTGAAGTTGATTTTACCTATAGGGGAAGTATTCTATTTAACTATGCTTCCTTTTGCCTCCAAAAGGCGAAGTAGGAAAAGCGATGAGCCTGTACGAGGAATCCTTAGCCATAGATGAGCAGGTAGGCGACCTGCGCGGCAAAGGAGCGAGTTACATGCTATGGCAGCGGTGTATTTGCAAAAGGCGAAGTAGGAAAGCGATGAGCCTGTACGAGGAATCCTTAGCCATATTAGAGCAGGTAGGCGACCTGCGCGGCAAAGGAGCGACGTTACATGCTATGGCAGCGGTGTATTTGCAAAAAGGCGAAGTAGGAAAGCGATGAGCTCAGACGAGGAATCCTTAGCCATATTAGAGCAGGTAGGCGACCTGCGCGCAAAGGAGCGACGTTACATCAGATGGCAGAGGTGTATTTGCAAAAGGCGAAGTAGGAAAAGCGATGAGCCTGTACGAGGAATCCCTTAGCCATAGAGAGCAGGTAGGCGACCTGGCGGCAAAGGAGCGACGTTACATCAGATGGCAGAGGTGTATTTGCAAAAAGGCGAAGTAGGAAAGCGATGAGCCTGTACGAGGAATCCTTAGCCATTAAGGAGCAGGTAGGCGACCTGGCGGCAAAGGAGCGACGTTACATGCTATGGCAGCGGTGTATTTGCAAAAAGGCGAAGTAGGAAAAGCGATGAGCCTGTACGAGGAATCCTTAGCCATAGATGAGCAGGTAGACCTGCGCGGCAAAGGAGCGACGTTACATGCATGGCAGAGGTGTATTTGCAAAAAGGCGAAGTAGGAAAAGCGATGAGCTCAGACGAGGAATCCTTAGCCATATTAGAGCAGGTAGGCGACCTGCGCGGCAAAGGAGCGACGTTACATCAGATGGCAGAGGTGTATTTGCAAAAGGCGAAGTAGGAAAAGCGATGAGCCTGTACGAGGGGAATCCTTAGCCATAGATGAGCAGGTAGGCGACCTGCGCGGCAAAGGAGCGACGTTACATCAGATGGCAGCGGTGTATTTGCAAAAAGGCGAAGTAGGAAAGCGATGAGCCTGTACGAGGAATCCTTAGCCATATTAGAGCAGGTAGGCGACCTGCGCGGCAAAGGAGCGACGTTACATGCTATGGCAGCGGTGTATTTGGAAAAAAGGCGAAGTAGGAAAAGCGATGAGCCTGTACGAGGAATCCTTAGCCATTAAGGAGCAGGTAGGCGACTTGCGCGGCAAAATAATGACAGTCGTGATGATAGCCCAACTTAGATCCCTTCACAAAATCGGTGAGGCACAGCTGCCAGTTCAGTTCCTTCATTGGTCGTTGTCAGCATCAATTGAAATGGAGCTAAAGGAAACGCCCCAGATTATTGAAATACTAAAACAAGTTTGGCTTGAGTATATTCATCAATCGCTGGGAGAGGAAGCATTGAACGAAGCTGTCGCTCTGCTACAGAAAGAGGATGCAGTGCTTCAGATAAACCGATGGGCGACAGGAAAAGGAGTGTTACCCCTAATCGGATGATAAGGTACATCAGTCTGTTTGTAGCCTAAGATGTTAAAGGTATTTACCAATCAGATAACTACCCCTCCACCAGCGTACCTACCTTTTCTCCCAAAACGATGCGTTTGAGGTTGGTGGGTTGTTGATATCAAAAACGATGATGGGGATGTTGTTTTCTTGGCAAAGCGTGAAGGCAGTCATATCCATTACGCTAAGACCTTGGCTGATGACTTTAGCAAAGGAAAGCGTATCGAATTTGACGGCATCTGGGAATTTTTCGGGGCAGCACTGTAAATGCCGTCCACGCGAGTGCCCTTGAGGATGACATTGGCACCGATTTCATTAGCGCGTAGGGCGGCTGCGGAATCCGTGGTAAAATAGGGACTACCCGTACCTGCGCTAAAAATAACGACCCGACCTTTTTCCAAATGGCGAATGCAGCGGCGGCGGATGTAGGGTTTGCTATTTGGTTTACCGTGAGGGCGGATACCAAGCGAGAATAAACACCGTTGTTTTCCAACGCACTCTGTAGCGCCATGCTGTTGATGACGGTGGCCAGCATGCCCATATAATCGCCTTGAACGCGCTCAATGCCGGAATTTTCTGCTTGCAGCCCTCGGAAGATGTTGCCACCACCGATGACAATAGCTATTTCCACCCCCAATTCTACCAATCTCTTTTACCTGTTCGGCATAGTGTTGGAGCATGGCGGCTTCGATACCAAAGCCTTGTTTGCCCATGAGCGATTCACCACTGAGTTTGAGGAGGATGCGGCGGTACTTTACCATAGCGTCAATACTTGAAGTCGTTATGAAAAATATGGCTATAAAAAAAGGTGCAGGCGAACCGTTTTCGATTCGCCTTTCTTATATCGGGTAAATTAACCCAGTGTAATGTGCTTGAAAGCAGTTACCGTCAGCTCCTTGTCGAAGCTTTTCAGGTAGTCTGCTACCGATAGCTTGTTGTCTTTTACAAATGCTTGGTGCAAGAGGGTGTTATCTTTAAAGAAACGCTGCAACTTGCTCTGAGCAATCTTTTCCAACATAGCTTCTGGCTTACCTTCTTGGCGCGCCAGTTCCATGCCGATTCTCGATTCTTTTTCCACAACAGCTTTATCCACACCATTTTCGTCCACAGCGATGGGCTTCATGGCAGCGATTTGCATGGCCACGTCGCGACCTGCGTCGTAGATAGCATCGCTAGCTTTGCTAAGTGCCACCAAAACACCCGCTTTGTTACCCATGTGGATATAAGGAGCTACCATAGGAGCTTCCACGCGCTCATAAGTAAGTTCCATTTTTCTGTGAACTTAGTGAGCAGGTCATCCAGAGCATCCTTTACGGTGATGTTGCCTACTGCTTGCCCCATGAGTTCCTCTACGGAAGCGGGGAAGCTGGCCAATGCCGTCTGTGCAATTGCGGTAAGACCGTCAATAAACTCTTGGTTTTTAGCTACGAAGTCAGTTTCTGAACTGAGCTTCACTACTACACCACGGGTTTTATCATCGCTAACCAAAGCAATAACGGCACCTTTCTTTGGCTTCTGTTGTCGGCACGCTTGTTAGAAACTTTCTGGCCTTTTGAGGCGCAGCACTTCAATGGCCTTGTCGAAATCGCCATTGGCTTCTTCCAAAGCTTTTTTGCAGTCCATCATACCTGCGCCAGTAATATCGCGCAGCTTTTTAGTGTCAGCAGCTGAAACACTCATTGTTGATTGATTTTGAAGGGTTAAGCAAGAGCTAAAAAGCTTATGCTGTCTCTTTTCAGAAGATTTCACTTGCTTGCGGTCTTCCTGTCCCAAGCGAATCATCTCCGTGATGTAGTTGGTGATGATAGCGATAGACTTGGAAGCGTCATCGTTGCCAGGAATCGCGTAATCCACCTGATTAGGGTCGGAGTTAGTGTCCACGATACCGATGGTGCGGATGTTGAGCTTGTGTGCCTCTGCGATAGCAATGTGTTCGTGGTGGATGTCCACGATGAACATGGCAGAAGGAGTACGGTTGAGGTTTGCCACACCGCCGAGTACTTTTTCCAATTTGGCGTGCTCACGAGTCAGCGTGAGGCGCTCCTTCTTAGTAATGCTGCTGAGGCTGCCGTCTTTGAGCATGCGCTCAATGTTCTGCATTTTGCGCACAGAACGGCGGATGGTAGCAAAGTTGGTCATCATACCCCCCAACCAGCGGTCGGTTACGAAAGGCATGTCCACGCTGCGTGCGGCATTGGCTACGATTTCACGTGCCTGCTTTTTGGTAGCAACGAAAAGGATCTTCTTACCTGCTTTCGCCATCTGGCGAGCTGCGAGGCCAGCGCGCTCCAGTGCGTCGGAAGTGCGGTTGAGGTCGATGAGGTGGATGCCCTTACGCTCTGCGAAGATGTAAGGAGACATTTTTGGATTCCACTTTTTCTTGAGGTGCCCGAAGTGTACACCGGCATCGAGCAACTCTTTATAGCTTGGCTTTTCCATTATTGGTTGTAATTTTAAGGTTGAATGAGAAACCGGATAAATCCAGCAAAGCGAAATTAACGCTTGGAGAACTGGAAGCTCTTACGTGCCTTAGGTTTACCGTATTTTTTACGTTCGACCACACGGGCATCGCGGGTAAGGTACTTCTGGCTCTTGAGCGGCTTGCGGAAGTCCTCATTCAGTTTCACCAATGCGCGGGAGATAGCCATACGGATGGCTTCGGCTTGGCCTTTGAAACCACCACCGTCCACGTTGATGTTTATATCGTATATCTTGCTGTCGATGTCAACAGTGCTGAAAGGAGCCGTGACCTTCATTTGAATGTGCGGCTGGGGAAAATACTCGGACAAAGAACGGCCGTTGATAGTCATATTGCCAGAACCTTGTGTAACATACACACGGGCAACTGAGGCTTTTCTTCTTCCGATGGCATTGATCATTTCCATATAATCGCGAAAAATTTAGCGTCTTGGAGATAAAATTAGATGTCCAATTTTTCAGGCTTCTGGGCAACGTGTGGGTGCTCAGAACCTTCATAGACAAACAGTTTTTTGTACTGCGCACGGCCCAACTTGGTCTTAGGCAGCATGCCTTTTACGGCTGTCTCAACGATTGAGAGGGGCTTCTTGTCCATCAACTGCTGAGCCGTGAGGGAACGCTGACCGCCTGGGTATCCTGTGTGGCGAAGATAGATTTTATCGTCCATCTTCATGCCGGTGAAGCGCACTTTCTCGGCGTTGATGACAATCACGTAATCACCGTTGTCGAAGTGGGGCGTAAAATCGGGCTTGTGCTTACCGCGAAGAATGCTTGCGATCTGCGTACACAAACGACCTACCACCATGCCTTCGGCATCAATCAAGTGCCACTTGCGCTCGACTGAAGAAGGATTGGCCGACTTGGTCTTATAGCTCAATGTATTCACTATAAATAGCTTTATTGGTTGTTAATGAATTCTCGCTTTTTCAGGCATTTTGCCACCACACTTGGACGAGTAGAACAAAGCCGCTCCGAAAAGCCGTGCAAAGGTAATACCTCTATTCGCAAAAAGAAGCATTTGCTAAAAAAAAGTGCATAGCGGTTTTTGTAAGCCACTGATAATCAGTGAAAATATCGCACAAAATTTTTTTTGGCGAACGTGTTTGTACCGCTTAATTATACTGAATCTGGTGCTCAGCACATATCTCACTCCTGTATTTGTATAGTTGTTGCTGTGCCTGTGGCATGGAAGTAGGCGTGTACATCATTTCTATCAAAGGCAGATTGCATTGATAAGTGCCTATAAAACGAGGTTCGAGAGGTACCGTAAAATGATAAGTCCTTTTTCTATGTAGTCGCAGAAAATAGCGACTCGGTCGCGCAGGTACTCGCGGTGTGTTTCTACGGAAGATTCGCCGAATACTTTGGTGCCATAACTGCATCCTGCCGGAACGGGTAGCTCTATAAGGGCATATTGTGCATCGGCATCCACGGTAATGGTGGCTTGCAAAATGGCCGGCAATGAGGTTGACAAGTACTCGACCGTTTTACCCGCTTGCACGAATTGCGTTTTGATAGTAAATCCAGATGAAGCGGGGGGCGGGTTTTCATCCCACCACTGTTGCGAAGCAGATATGAATACAGGTAGTTCTCGTTGGGTATGAACATCCATCATTTGTGGCAAGTTGCCATCAAAAATTGTGGTTACGGGGAATTGAGTGAAGTGGAGGGTATCTTCTCTAAAGTTAGGGATGCTTACTTTGGCGGCATCCATTACACCCTCTTTTTTTGTTATATCGGGCAATACAGTTTGGATGAACATCGACTTTTCGTAAGTGTTCATGCGCTCATATCCTTCGCGTTGTTTTGGGTAGAAGGGATCATCACCTAATAAGAACTGCTGTATGGATGATAAGGCATCTGTTTTGCCGGCGTCTCTGTATATTTTGTATGCTTTGAGCGTGGTTTGGTAGCGTTGGCTGGCTACTGTAGCATTAGCTACCCCATCATGATCCCAATACGTTGCACCTAAGATGGTGTGGCGTTTCATTTTTTCAACGGTAGCAAGGTCGTATGCCAATCCAGATAGTTGTAAGATACGAGTAATGCTCAAGTAGGTTGATATATCTATAGGCGTTGATGCTGTATATGGATACGTCCGGTAGGCATCCATAGGTAGCCAACTTGTATCTTGAATGGGATAACCTTTCTCCGTCAGGTATTCCATAATTTCTACCTTGTTTTTCAAATTGAGGGTAGGGGTTAGCGATGCCCTCATAAACCTTACAGGTGCGGTATCGTCGGGTACTGCATAGCCTGCTTGTTTAGCCCAGTCTAAGGCATTACACACATGGATGGTAATCCAGTAGCTGGGAGATAAACTGCCCGGCCACCAACCCCAACCTCCTGTTGCAAGCCTGTTTTTATCAAGGCGGGCAATCAGTTTGCGAATTAGTGGAGCTACTTCATCTTGTTTTTGAGGATGTAAGGTCTGCTATACCAATAAGGCCATCAGTTTGCTGGCACTTTGTTCGTTGCACAGGTAAGGATAATTTTTTAGATAGGTGATGTCTTGCTCCAATTGCTGTTGTGAATTGGTGCCAATGCGAAGTGTCAAGGGGCCTTGTAGTGGGTTAATATCCCATTGTATGGTCGTATCACCGCGTGCTACAATAAATTGAGAAGACCTCATCTGGCTACCTTTTCTGTACACAGGAATGTTGCGTTGTTCGCCGTCTTGGTATTGCTCCATTTCTAACCCGAAGGCATACAAGAGGGTGTCGCCATAGGCAGGAGGCAGCGGGTAGATGCGTTCTGTAAGCAGCAGGTAATACCACCTGCTCTTGTTCTTTTTGCCCATCGGGATGAACGAGAAAGGTTTGTACCCGTTGGGTAATCGGGGGTATTATTTTGCAGTACACCGATAAGGCTTCCCTTGTCTCCTTGCACTAAGAATCGAGGGGTGTAAAGGCGTGACTGAATGGGGAGTTGTGTGTGCGATTGCGAAACGCCTACCCCTAATTGTTGCTTACCTTTCAAGCCTAAAGCGAAGTGTTGCCAGTTGTCGATATCATGGGGGAATTGCACCTCGAAATTGTGCCTTTCCTTGTTTATCTGTTAGCAAGTGGGGCTGCCAATAAGCATAGTCGCTAAAATTGGTTCGCAGCCTATTGGGTAGCGCCTCTACTGCCAATGGTAGGGTTGAGGTTGTGGCCTGAGAGGAGGTGCGGATGCTAAGTTGCTGTCAATATAATAGTTTGTCGCGGCTGCTCTTGAACCCGGACAACAATACCGCTGGTTTGACCCTTCAAAGCACCACTGCCTCTTGAAAGCGTAGGAAGTCTGCAGCCCACCACAAGAACTGATTCCAATAGCATTGCGTTAGCGGTCATGTAGATATCTAAATAGGATTCTTCTCCGATGATGTCAATCAATTGGGTTTCATATCCGATATACGATACTTCCAACTGGAAAAAGGTGAGGGAGAAAAGATTTCGAAAACGCCCCTCTATGTCCGCTTCCCCCTATTGAGGTACCGGGTATCCGTACAGAAGCAAATATCAGCGGTTCCCCGTTTTCGTCTCTAATGCTGCCACTGACCCTGTAGCGTGTTCCCGCATCATGGCGTTCCAATGCTGATGTTGAAAGCAAAGGGGCGGCATTTTGGGGGGGTGATTTACGCTGAGGAGCAGTAGCATCGGTACTCAAAACTCGCCACCAATGGTCGGGGATGGGCAAACTGGGGTGGAAAAAGACAGTGTCAGGCCAGCTTAGCGACACCATTGAATCGGGGCGAAGGTTGATACTTGAGAATATCACCTTCAAGCTGTCTTGATGGTTAGTCCTCCCACAAAATAGTTGCATGGGCGAAAAGTGAAGAGGGATTGGTGTGTTTTGAAAGCACCGATACACGCGCTGTCCGTGAGCGCGATGAGGATGGCGCGGTAAGCATGCCGATCTCCGCCCAATAGTTGTAGCCGCCCATACCCCGCTGTTATACCCGTATTGGCAGAGGCGAAATTGATAGTAGCAAGCTGTTCAGGCCATGAAATATCAGCGGGGAAAATCGCTTCTTCACCAATCGTAGGAATGGTTGTAACGGAAGGGACAGGAGTCTTAGTGGTAAAAGGTTTGGTTTCTGTAGAGCCTTTCTCGTTGTTGATTCACCTCGTAGGCAAAGCCTGGTTCAAAGAGGAAGGTTTCCACCCCGTCGGCATGGTGGTAAGTTATTTTTTCACCCGCTTTGAAAATGCCCAAAGGCGTATTTTGGCTCCCCTTGCGTTGGTACCTGAATACCTGTTTAGGGTCGGAGAAGAGGTAATGGTGCTGGTGTTGATAATTTTTGTTGCGCCAATAAAAGACGGAAGTTTGTAGCAGGTTGGCTTCTTGCTGTGTCCATGTTTTAGGTTTGGCGGTAGTTTGTAGGTTCTTTTGCGGCAAAGCATTCAGTTCCAAACCGACATCTAAGCGATGGCCTTTTTTTAGCAAAACGCTATCTAAAACGATTTCTCGGTCGGTGAGTCGCAACGCTATGCGGCTGGTACCCTGGCTCCGTTACTATGCTATAGGGCGTTTGTTGCCATGCGATATTGTAGTAGGCCAGTTCGTTGTCTATAAAAATGAGGTGTATAGGTTGGGCTTTTCCCTGAAGGCTTACCCAAGGAGCTACCCGAGCGGTTGTTGTTGCTAATGTATCCTTACTTGCCAAGGGCGTGTATTCCCATTGCCCATCTTCGTGGGGATACCTCATTCGGTAGTAGCGGTGCATGCTTAGCCCCAGTTTTTTATACCACCGGGTTCGATTACCAGATTCTTATGATTCATCAGGTTGGATGACACCGCATAGCGCTGCCTTTCAAAGGGCTTTCGCTTGTGGCGGAAGGTGATATTGTCAATTTTCCAAGGGGCTGCTTTAGTGAATTGACTACTATACGCACCCGCTGTTATTGCCGCGCCATCCACAGGTTTTCCCTCCTTGTCCTTGACGTGTAAGAGAATATCGGCTGTTTCCCCAGGATACACTATCGGTGGCACTTCTATCTCAATACTCAACTGGTTGTTCAATGCCTGTAAGTCGATTTGCTGATTGTTGACTCGGCCACGCCAATTGAAATTGAATTGCAGGAACACCTCGTTTTTTTCTTGTGGCAATTTGATGGGCAGGGTGAGGCTGCTGTCGCACGTTCCAGCCGCGAGGGTGGAAGAGGTGCTTTCTATCGTCCATTGGATGGGTATTCGGTGTGGGTTTTTCCATTGCATTATCAAGGTGTCGTGTTGCCAAATGTAATGGAAGTCTATTTCATGGTCTTGGTGGGCGATGAGGAGAAGGGTGCTGTTGCCTGCTATATTGTAACGGTAAGAAGTGGCTTCGGTTGATAATTTTACCGCAAAGGGAGGAGCAGCAGTCAAGGTGTCAATAATTTTAGAAGTGCCGAAGGTGGAGAGTACACCGTTTTTGACAGTAGGTACGTGGCTTCCTACGATGCGTACCGCTATGCTGTCACCCTTTAATTTTAATTCGGGTTGCCAAGGGGCGTGGTTAATGGCAAAAGTGGTGGTTTGGGTACTACTTTCCCCCGAGGCACCTTGGAATTGGGCATGTAGTTGATATTTTATTTTACCAATGACACGACAACTGTCTGGCATGGTTAATGTCAAAGAGGAAGCATTGTCAAAAGCCGCACGGAAACGCCAAACCGTATCGGGGCTGACAAGCACAGGGGTATAGTTTTGTTCTGCTGCTAACGCTAACACATAGCCATGAACAGTAGCTGAAGGTATGGGCTGCTCGTTGATGTCCATTGCTTTTAATTCAAAGCTAACAGGGTCGTCGAGGCCAAATACTGAAAAGGCGGGGAGGATTTGGAATCGGTATTCATCTAATTCGTAGTCTTCCAACTTGAATCTCCAGTGGCGGGTTCTTGTCCTCTTGTAGTTGCGTGCGTTATTAGACCACTGCACAAGGTAGTTTGCATCAAGACGGAGGGAGTCTCCCATTACAATCTCGGAAGTATAATAGCCAGGCGAAGCAGGAGGCACTGTTTGAGAAAAAAGCGTATTGTCGTTTTGTCGAAATTGCATCAACAAGGGTTTGCGTTCAGGGCGGCCCGATGGACGGTTCAAATGGAGTGCCATACGCAGCGTGTCACCGTGGCGGTATTGGGGTTGGTTGGCAGCTAAATACCCTTTCCAATCTCTATTGGTGGTAATACGGTATAAGAGTCTTTGGAAAGGCCAGTGATAAATCCTAAAATTGCCCGTCCTGATCCCTCTTTTTAGGTACAGCCACGTGCTTTTGCCCCAGCGCACTGGTGTAGTGACAATGTAGCCTGTTCGGGTCTTTGAAAGGTATTCCAGCTTGCGCCAAACAACGGGCTGGTTTAGTAGCGTAGTGAGTTGGTGCACCAAGGTGTCATCTGGAAGATAAGTTACTAAAAGCCCTCCGTTGAGTCGATTCGTTTGCCAGTTTTTTGAGGTAGTATCATAGCGCAATGCTCGATGTGCCAATTGGATATGGCAACTGTCAATTTCCTCCCCCACCAAATCGGTGACACTGAAAAGGGCTTGTTTTACCATCCTGTTGTAAATGGAGTTTATGTTGATTGATGGAAAGTGTTTGCCAAACAAGGGATTCTCCAGATGCCCAAATAGCTACATAATGCCCTTGGGTAGCGTCGCGGGCATTATACTTGCGTCCACAGTATTGAGCGGCATCCGAGCCAACAGGAAGTCAATATCAGCATCTTTCTCTTCTTCCAAATGGATAAGCTCCAGCGCGCTGATACGAAACCATATTTTTCTGTGCCGGTTTGTGCGGACAAGGTGGTGGTAAACAATACCATAACCCACCAATAAAAGAGTACGGCGTATATCTCATGTCAAGCAGTGATAAATCTACTGCCAAAGTAGGTTAAATTTTTTACACATTATCCTATCATTCCGTAAACACCCTTTATTATTATGTGGAAGAGTCTGTTTTATGTATAACACAACAAAGCCCCCGCCCAATATATCAGGCAGGGGCTTTTGGCAGGAAGTGTTAGTTCCAAGTAATCGCACGGATGCTGTTCACCAATGCATCCTTGTCGGTGGAGGCTTTTGACATGATGTCGAAAATTTTCTCCGACCAGCCAGCAATTTGATATCTTTCTGCCAATCCGATGCAAACTGACGGCTATCTGACGAAGGTCATCTTGTTCGTACCTTAATTCGTGTTATCTTTGCCGCATTGATCACCTGATTGACGATTTTCCCCGTTGAGGGTACGTAAAAATGACTGCATTGAAATCTATCTTTTTCCTTTTGGTGGCTCTTCTGACAGCGGCCTCTTCTTTTGCCCAAGCGGGTATTATCCGTGGCAATGTGATTGACGAAGAAACGGGCGAGCCTGTTATTTATGCACCGTCATGCTGCTAGGTACCGACAGGGGTACGACAACGGATATTGATGGCTTTTTGCCTTTGCTAATATAGCACCAGGCACCTACACCCTTCGTGCGTCCTACACGGGGTTTGGTGATAAAGAAATGGAAGTGGTGCTGAAAGAAGGCCAAGGTGGTATGTGCGTATTTTTATGAAAACCGAGGCGGTCAGCCTTCGACCGTAAACGTATCTGCGGCAAGGGAACAGGCGCGTTCAGATGTGCCAGGTTTCAAAGATAAGTGTCACCCCCAAAGAAATACGCACCCTGCCTTCAACAGGAGGCGAGGCCGATATTGCATAGTACCTTACCGTCATTCCTGGTATCGTTTCCTCCGGCGATCAAGGGGGGCAGGTGTATATTCGTGGTGGGTCGTATACAAAATAAGATATTGCTGGATGGTGTCACCATTTACAATCCTTTTCACTCGATTGGTTTTTTCTCTGTCTTTGAAACTGAAACGATCCGCAGTGTGGATGTAATAGCCAGGTGGATTCAATGCTGAATACGGTAGCAGGGTATCTGCTGTGGTGGATATCAAAACCCGTTCAGGTAACCAAAAGCGATTGAGCGGGTTGGTATCCGCCAGCCCTTTTCAGGCGAAAGCCTTACTCGAAGGGCTATATCAAACCACTCAATCCCGAAACGGGTAGCAGTATCAGCTTTATGCTAACAGGCAAGCACAGTTATTTAGATCAGACTTCCAAGCAGTTGTACAGCTATGCAGTGGATACCAACTACTACGCCTTTGCGGATAGCACCATCCGCCCTGAAGATGTGGGGCTGCCTTTTCGCTATACAGATATCTATGGCAAACTGTCTGTCAACGGCGGCAATGGTAGCAAGTTAGATTTGTTTGGTTTCAATTTCAAAGATGCCTTCAAGGTGGCGGGTGTAGCTGACCTCGGTTGGGATAACACGGGCTTCGGAGTAATTTCATCCTCGTGCCACTCAATAGCAATATTGTAATGAATGGTACGATTAGCTATTCCGATTACCTTATTAGCCTGCAAGAAACAGACGGAGCACCGCGAAGCAGTGGTATCACCAACTACAACGCCCTGCTTAACTTTGCTTACTTTGGCAGAAACAGCCAGTTGGACTACGGTTTTGAATTTAATGGTTTTAATACCGATTTTTCATTTACCAACCTGCTAGGTATTAGCCTGAATCAAGAGTCTTCCAACACCGAGGTGTCGGCTTATGTGAAATACAAGCAGCGAATAGGCAACTTAATTATTGAGCCTGGTTTTCGCGTCCAGTTTTATGCTTCTCAACCGGAGTTGTCGCTGGAACCTCGCTTAGGCTTGAAGTGGAACATAGCGGATGCACTCCGTTTCAAAGCAGCAGGAGGGCTTTATTCGCAGAACCTTATTAGTACGGTAAATGATTTGGATATCGTCAACTTCTTTATCGGTTTCTTGGCAGGAAGCCGGAAGAAACGATCTACGAACCAATTCCACTACACCTACTTCCGACCGCTTGCAGCATACCGTACATGGCGTTGCGGGTTTTGAAGTGGATGTAACTGACCAAATTTCTGTTAATTTGAAACTACTATAAAGGTTTTACTCAATTAATTGCTGTCAACCGCAATAAACTCAAAGCCAGCGACCCCGACTTTATCACCGAAACGGGCTACGCTTATGGTACCGACCTTTCTGTTAAGTACCAAGCCAACCGCTTGTATTTGTGGGTACTTATTCTTGGGGACATGTTCGCAGGGACGATGGGGTAGATATCCACCAATTTCGACCGCCGTCACAATATGAATTTGTTGGGTAGCTATGCCATTGGCGAGAAGAAGCAGTGGGAGTTGGGCGTTCGTTGGAACTTAGGATCAGGTTTCCCGTTCACGCAAACACAAGGTTTTTACGAAAACATCGATCTGGGGCAATCACCTGTACTCATAGATTACCTTACGGGTAATTTTAATTTAGATGTCATATTGTCCAATGAGCGCAACGGTGGTCGTTTGTCCTGGTTTCACCGGATGGACGTATCGCTCAAGCGCAGTTGGAAGTTTGGTAAATACAGCGGCTTGGATGCCGTTTTGAGCGTCACAAACGCCTATGACCGCCCCAACGTTTTCTATGTGGATCGCTTGACGAATAATCGTGTCAACCAACTGCCCGTATTGCCTAGTTTGGGACTTACTTGGTCGTGGTAATTATTGTCTATTATGAATCAATGGCTGCAACCGCTTCTTTTAGATGGGAAGGAGGTCTGTCTAGAACCCCTATGTCCTAATCATATTGATGGGCTACAATCGGCAGTGTCGGACGGTAATCTTTGGGAATTATGGTACACCACCATACCGCATCCTGATACGATGGATCGGTATATAGCGAAGCTATTGGATGACCAAGCTGCTGGCACAGCACTTCCTTTGTGGTGATTCATAAGAAAACAGGCCGTATCATAGGTGCTACGCGATACTTAAACGCCAGTGCTGTCCATTGTCGATTGGAAATTGGAGGTACTTGGTATGCCAAATCCTACCAACGTACCGCCGTCAATACCACCTGTAAGTTGCTGATGTTAACGCATGCCTTTGAACAGCTACAGTGCACTGGCCGTGGAATTTAGGACGCATTGGCACAACCTTCCCTCTCGGCAGGCTATCAGTCGTTTGCGCCAAACAAGATGGCGTTTTGCGCAACCACCTCATCGATCACAATGGTTTGGTGAGGGATACGGTAGTGTTTTCTATTCTACAATCGGAGTGGGCGGTAGTAAAGCAGTCGCTAGAATTTAAGTTAGGGAACCGCGGGCTGTAAAGCCAATCTGTTAGGAAAAAGCTTAAAAACGAAAACCCCGATTTTCTGAAAACTTTCCTATTGCCTGTCTAGTTTCTTTCCAAAAGTAGATTTTTCTACGTTTCTTTGCGCCGGATTTTACAATTCAGAAAATGAATAAGGGATAAAAAAATAGATTCAGCATTTGTCAAAGATAATCAGATGAATAGGCGATTCATTTAAAGCGTGTTATTCGAGTTTCTTTGACTAAGAAAACGCTGAACCTATTTTTTCCTATACTAAAGGAAAAGTTAATGGATAGGAACCAGCTCATCGGTATTCTGCTAATTTTTGGGTTGCTTATGGTTTGGCAGCAATTTTTTGCACCCACACCTGAAGAGTTGCAGGCAGAACAGCACCGACAGGATTCCATAGCAATGGTATCGGCTCAAGAAGAAATGGCTAAAGAATCAATGGCTGCATTGGATTCTTCCAGCCAGCAGGCAGTAGCTGAGCAGCCTTCTCTGCCAGATTCTCTCCTGCTTTTGCAGCGCAGTGGTGGTGTATGGCGCATTTGCCCCAGCTACTTTAGGCGAGGTATCGCTACAACCCTCAGTAATGACTTAATGGAGGTGGTCTTTTCACTCAGGGAGGTACTATTCAGAAAGTGACACTGAAACAGCACTATAAAGTATTGCAGGATTCGGCTGGTCAAGAAACGAAAGTGCCTTTGGAGTTGCTGGAAGATGCCAAAAACAAGTTTGAATACGAACTGCCCGTGGCCAACGTACCTAATGGTATCGTGCGTTCGTCTGATTTAGTGTTTACCCCCCAATTGTCGGGGAAAACGCTCACCCTTACTGCCGATTTGGGCGAAGGAAAATCCATGAAGCAGGTTTATTGGCGCAAGATGGGTCTTACATGATCGACTATGATGTGCAGTTTGATGGTTTGCAGCAGATACTCAGCGGAGGTGCGCAGACCATTACCCTTAACTGGGTAAATTACTTGGACAAACTCGAGATCAACCACAAGTACGAGCGCAACTACTCCAGCATTTACTATAAACCTACCGACGATAGCTCCGACCGTTGTTCATGTACCGCTACCGATGAGGTGGAGGCAAAGGCTAGAGCGGTTAAATGGGTTTCAGGGGTGAACCAGTTTTTTAATACGACCTTGTTGGCCGATGAAAGTTTCAAAGGAGCTGTCATTTCAACAGAAGTTAGATGAATCTTCTTCCGACCTTAAAAAACTGACTGCCCGGGTAGAAATTCCTTATGGGCACAGCCCTTCCGAATCGATGGCTATGCAAATTTATGTAGGACAATGATTTTGAAACACTCCGCGCTATCGGCCATGATTTGACCGATATTGTTCATACGGGCAGAGCATCTTTGGTGCAATCAACCGTTGGATCATCCGCCCTATCTTCAATTTCTTCGATGGTATTACTGGCAACAAAGGTATCGCTATCATATTGCTTACGCTATTGGTGAAGTTGCTAGTATTTCCACTCACATACAAGATGCTGTACTCTCAGCAGAAGATCGGCAATGAAGCCTTATTTGGAAAAGATGAAGGCCAAGCATAAGGACGACCAGCAAGCGCAACAGATGGAAACCATGAAAATGTACCGCGAATACGGGGTGAACCCGTTAGGAGGGTGCTTCCCGATGCTGTTGCAGTTGCCTATTTGGTTTGCTTTGTATCGCTTCTTCCCTGCTGATATCACCTTCCGCCAGCAAGGATTTTTGTGGGCAAACGACCTCTCCAGTTATGATGCTTTCTGGCATTTACCGTTCAGTATTCCTTTAGGGTTTGGGGCGCACATCAGCCTGTTTGCCTTGCTGTGGGCTATTTCTACGCTGGTTTATACTTACTACAATACCAAGCACATGGATTTTGGTGCCAACCCGTCCATGAAATACCTCCAATACATCATGCCTTTGATGTTCCTGGGCTTCTTCAATAGTTTTGCGGCTGGTTTGACTTGCTACCTACTTTTCAGCAACTTGATTAACATCGGCCAGACGGTGGTGACCAAAAACTTCATCATCGACAACGATAAGATTGTAGCGGAATTGGAGGCTAATAAACTCAAACCCAAGAAGCAAGGTGGTTTTCAGGATCGCTTGGCGGAAGCGATTAAGGAACAGCAGCGCCGCCAAGAAGAAATGGAGAAGAAGCGTAAAAAGTAACCCATCTCATTCCTATGGCCGTCTTTCGCCTGATTCGTTGGCCCAATTTGCTGGTGGTGGCATTGGCTCAATGGTTAGCAGGGAGGCAGGTGCTAGCCATTTCATTAGAAGGAGCGGGGTTTTCACCTGCTTTGACAACGCTGGAATTGTGGCTGCTTATCATGGCAACCGTTTGTATTACAGCAGCAGGCTACGCCATCAACGACTTGTACGATCGTCCCATTGATCGCATCAACCGACCCGATAAGGTGATTGTCGGTAGGCTACTGAGTGTAGGCACCGCCCGATGGGTAGTCGCTGCCACAGGGCTATCTGGGTTTCTTTTTAGTTTGGGGTTAGCTTTAGTAAAAGGAGAATTGGAGTGGCTGTGGTTGTATCCTCTCTTAGGTATTTTGCTCGCTATTTACCCGCTACATTTAAAAACCCGCCCTTTTGCAGGGAATATCTTTATTGCTATCAGTTGTGCAGGGACGGTGGGTTTGGTGTGGCTGGCGGAACGCGGGGGATGGCACCAATTACCTGTCGCAAATCGGTTGGCTACGGCACTGACGTTGTCTCTTTTTATGTGGTACGCTTTTTTGGCTACTTGGATTCGCGAAATTGCTAAGGATTTACAAGATATGGAAGGCGATTATCACCAGCATCGGCGCACATTGCCACTTACTTACGGTATAGGCAAATCCAAAGGAATCATCTACCTGCTTTCTGCTTTGTTAGCAATGGGCATTATCGGTGGCGGTATTGGAAAACAAGGTACATCGCCTTTGTTATTGGCTACGGTGGCATTGTTGTTGGTGTGGATACTCTACATGAGTTGGTTGCTTCTTCGCGCTCAAAGTAGCGAACATTATCGTATGATCAGCAGGCACTGGAAGTTTTTCCTATTGGGAGGGCTGTGGTGGTTGTACTGGTTTTAAATAATATAATCCATGTGGGACAGAAGGAAATAATCGAATTGTTTTGGCATCAAAATCGCCGCGAAGGAGCCAGTTGTTGACAGAAGCGGGGTTGCCTTTTGTGGTGAAAACCAAAGAAGTAGAAGAAGATTTCCCTGCTGATATGCCTGCGTCGGAAGTGCCTGTTTTTTTGGCGAAAAAAGCCACAGCCTGCATTGAGTATTTAGAACATCCCGGAGATATACTGTTGGCCGCGGATAGCGTAGTCATACTGGATGATATCATCTATGGCAAACCGACCGATGCCGCAGATGCCCACCGTATCTTGCGCTGCTTATCAGGTAGGACGCACGAGGTAATTACAGGCGTTTGTATGTACGCATGAAAAGGAAGTAGCGTTCAGCGACCTGACAAAAGTCCATTTGCCCCATTGACGAAGGAAATCGATTACTACGTAGCTACTTACCAGCCTTTCGACAAAGCAGGAGCATACGCTATTCAAGAATGGATCAGTTTGTGCCAAAATCATTGCTATCGAAGGCACTTATGCCAATGTGATGGGGCTTCCTGTGCAGCGGGTTTGGGAGCAGTTGGTGACTTGGGGGTGGGATCCCGATAGCTATCGGGAGTGATAAATGTGATAAATGTGGGATCCCGATAGCTCGGGAGTGGGAAATGTATGTGAAGGTTTGATGTTGTTTGATGTGGTTGGATGGGCATAATCCTGAAAATTCTGAAATTCGAAAATCCTGCTTCTGACAATGTGGGAAAGGCGCAGGTGTTTTGTAAATTCAGTCTAATAAATAAGGCGAATCATGGAAGCGGTAGCTGTTTTGTATCTTTGTGCCAAACAGCATAAGCATTTGTATTTACAGAAGATCAAGTTGGTGCAATTCAGGAATTATGGGAAGAGACTGTGGTTTGTTCCCCAAGGCTGAATATTTTTGTTGGGCAAAATGGTATGGACAAACCAACCTTTTGGATGCAGTGTACTACCTCTGTATGGGCAGAGTTATTTTCCGGTACAAGACCAGCATATCGTACAACACAGAAACGGACTTTTTCGCCTATGAGGGTACTTTTCTACTTACTGATGGTGTGCCACAACAGGTGGTAGCCAAAGTGAAGCCGCGCAAGTTGAAGGAGATACTCCTCAACGGGCGGGTGCATGAAAAGTTGGCCGATCACGTGGGGGCTTTCCCTGTGGTGATTGTGGTACCCGATGATACCCAACTCATCAAGGAAGGCAGTGAGGAGCGCCGCCGTTTTATGGACAATACGCTGTCCCAATCTGATCCGCGCTACTTAGCAGCTTTGTTGTTATACAATAAAATACTCAAACAGCGCAACGCCTTACTGAAAAGTAGCCACGGGCAGGCAGTACCAGAAAGCCTGCTATCTATTTATGATCAACAATTGCAGGTGCCTGCTTCCTTTATTTACGAACGCCGCCGCGCTTTTTGCGATTGATTTTGCAACTCCTTTTCAGGAAGCACACCAAGCTATTTGCGCGGGAATGGAACAGGTGACGATACGCTATCAATCCGCTTTGGAAAACACCGATTTGTTGACGCTATTAGCAGGTTCGCGAAGTAAGGATATGGCGTTGGAGCGCACCACACAAGGTATCCACCGCGACGATTTTGTCTTCGAACTAGAGGGGCATCCTTTAAAACGCTTGGGCAGCCAGGGCAACTCAAGTCGTTTGTGCTGGCGCTCAAGCTGGCTCAATATCAGTTTTTATATCAGCAAAGGAACGTACCCCCATCTTGTTATTGGATGATATTTTTGATAAACTCGATCCTGATAGGGTAGGGCAATTATTGCAATACCTGTTAGCGGGTGATTTTGGCCAGATTTTTTTATCCGATACGATCCCTGCACGGGTACACAGCGAATAGTGGCGCAACATCCTCAAGAGAAACGCTTTGTGTGCATGTCGCGGATGGACGCACTACGGTAAATAACCCTTTAGTATGAAAAAACACAACGAAACGAACTTGAAAGAGGCCATACAAGGGATGTTGGATTTGTATAAACTTCGTGGTAAATACCAGCAAACCCGCATCCGTCAACTGTGGCCCTCAGTTGATGGAAATATATTCCATTGCTTAATATACTACCGAATTAAAGTACACCGCAACAAGCTATTTGTCACCATATCTTCCGCTCCTTTGAAACAAGAATTGGTATGGGGACGGATAAAATCAAACACCTTTTAATGACCACTTAGGCGAAGAATTTCTACTGGAAGTCATTATTCGTTGATTATTTTCTTATAATTAGAAATATAGCTCAAAAATGCCTTATTTTGGGCTATATTTTAAAAATATAGCTCATGCCTTGGAATTGGGAACGCAAAGATTGGCCGCGATTTAGATATATGACCGAAGACTTGGTGGGGTTGGAAACGCAGTTTTTACAGTATGCAGGCGAATTGGCAGGTAGCTTGAAATATATACAGGAAGAAGAGCAGATGACTATAAAAGTCGATTTATTGAGCCACGAAGCTTACAAAACTTCAAAAATTGAAGGTGAAATATTAGATAGATCCTCTATTCAATCATCTATACGTAGGCACTTAGGATTGAAACCTGATGGGCAACGGGTTTCTCCAGCAGAGAATGGAATTGCAGAGATGATGGTGAATTTGTATAAAACCTATGATCTTCCTTTGACAGAAGATATGTTGTTTAGTTGGCATCAAATGTTGATGGAAGGACGAAGAGATATTATTGAAATTGGGCGTTATCGTTCACACGAAGATCCTATGCAGGTCGTATCAGGGCGTATGGATCGACCTACGGTACACTTTGAGGCACCACCATCTGCACGAGTAAAGCACGAAATGGATGTTTTTATACAATGGTTCAACGATACACATTTATCACATAGTATCCTTATTCGAGCGGGTATAGCTCACCTGTATTTTGAGAGTATTCACCCTTTTGAAGACGGTAATGGCCGATTAGGGAGAGCCATTTCAGAGAAGGTTTTATCACAAGGTTTGGGGCGTCCTGTTCTATTAGCTTTATCTCATACC
Source organism: Saprospiraceae bacterium (assembly GCA_041392765.1). Classification (GTDB taxonomy): domain Bacteria; phylum Bacteroidota; class Bacteroidia; order Chitinophagales; family Saprospiraceae; genus Lewinella. The sequence goes on along the minus strand of JAWKLL010000040.1, from coordinate 19,885 downwards.
ATTGAGCGAAACAAAAAAGATTATTACACAGCACTTCATCAAAATAGTTCCGATTTAGATATTACCCCTTGGCTTCGCTATTTTAGTGAAACTGTGCTGCAAGCTCAGCAATATGCCCAACAAACGGTTGACTTTGTTATCTCGAAAGGTCAATTTTATACGCGGTTTGCAGCCTTATTGAATGAACGCCAACATAAGGTAGTTGCCCGAATTTTTCAGGAAGGTGTCAACGGATTTCAGGGCGGCTTGAGTGCAGATAACTACATGCGAATAGCGAAGACAACGGCCTCTACTGCTACGCGCGATTTGCAAAAAATGATAGAAATAGGAGCCGTTAAAAAGACGGGGCAACTAAAAGGGACTAGATATTTTTTGAATTTGTAAGGGACGGGATAAAAATAAACTGTTCAATTTTTGGTTCGGAAAAATTTTCTAAATAATTGATCCCGATAGTTATCGGGACGATAGCTATCGGGAGAAATTATGTGAAAATATTTGCGAATCGCCTAAAAAAAATTGAACAGTTTATTTCCGTCAAATTACTAATGTAGGTCAAATTAATAAAAACAATTAACTTTACCATCTATTTGCAAAAGTTAATGCACTTTTAGCGCTGTTGTAAAGAGGCAGTGTAAAGAGGCATCAAACTAATTGAGCAACTAAAAAACTAAGCATTGCGTTCATTTTTTGTTCATAATTGTTTACAATTAGCAATCTGGAGTCTCCTCTCCACGAGTAGCTTTTTGTATGGCCAAACCCATGGTAGAACATTACCAGAACTATGGCAAAACTATCATGCCGCCCAACTCGACTCCACTCGAATTGAAGCAATGGCACAGTTAGCGAGTGGGTACCTCCACGCGAACAGGGATTCTGCCCTGCTATTAGCTACCCAAGCGTTAGATACAGCTCAAATGCTTCAACTACCTACGGTTGCTGCGCATGCCAGCATTACAATTGGTGAATACTATGATTTAAAAGGAGACTTTCCAAAGGCCAACGATTTCATACAGGCAGGTATCACTATTTTTGACACGCTTCAATACAAAGAAGGATTAAAAAGAGGATACATTTCATTGGGTTTAGCTAAAATGTTCAACCAAAATGAAAAAGCCAGTTTAGTAGATTTTGACAAAGCACTAGCATTGTGCGAAGAGACAGGAGACCTGGCATTGAAAGCAAAAGTACTTCACAACAAGGGATTGGCTTACCAAAATTTAGAAAATTATTACGAATCTATCATGAATTATCGGGAAGGAGTGCCGTGGGCGAATAAAACAACATATTCAAAGGCAAATCAGGATAGGCGATATCTTGGGTGGTACCCGTCCACGGTGCAGAGGGCTTTTCCACCTGAGAATAAATATCGTTTGGTTTCCCAACGTAGTGTACGTCCTTTAGTAAAAAGACAGCGACCTCCGCTTGTCCGCGAATCTTAAAGCCTATGCGGTCGTTTTGGATATGCGCACATTGCCAATCAGCACATCACCCTTGTGGGTGACTAACACATGGGCGGGTAGTGGCGCATTGAAGTCGATGGCGTTGTCGATAATTGTTTGTGCGTGGGAAGCTGGTGTTGCCCACACATAGAGAACAAACACCAATAAATATGTTTTCAACCTAATCAGCCTAGGCGAATAGGTGTTTTCTTTACCATATTCATTTTTTGTTTTTGATTCGTTTTGCCGTGTTAGTGACTCTTTGGCCTAGCGATGTGGAATAGTGGCCTGTTAAGGCCAACAGCGACGTAGGAGCTGGCCGAGCGAATAGCGAGCTATGCAACGTAGCGACCGTAAAGGAAGCACTAAACGGTTTATCCAAGAACTTTTATTTTTCAATAGAGAAAAGCGAGGAAGCTCTACCTTTATGGTCAGTAAAACTAAAGATGCCAATGTGACAAGTATCATAGTAGCGCTTTCTTTTTGTATAAAACTTTTGATGAGAAGTTAGAGTATGTCTAAAATTTCCTCAATTGGCTTCAAGCAGCAAGTATCGTCCTGCCCTGCGTTAAAAATGCTCGCCGATGCTTCCGGCATCGACTGTGCTTTTCGCCTTGGTCAGAACAATATTTCGCTTCGCGTCTACTACGTGGTGCTCTCTTTCGCTCAGCAGAAAAATTTAGACATACTCTTATTAATCAATGAACCAAGGTAGGGCAAAATGCCTTTACTTTCTATTGTCCGTTTGAAAAAAATGCTGCCTGATGGAAAATGCTATACAAAAAGATAAAGTTGCGAACCCCGCAGAGGTGTCCTTTGCGAATGTGAGCGAGCATCGCCCCACCTTGTTGATTGCATCATACTGGGAGGTTTTTTCGTAACCAACACTTTGCTTGGTGGCCGAGTTTATAGGTGTCAAGATATTTGCTTTAGAAAATACACTAGGTATATCGCCACTCAACTTCAACTTATTTGGTCAAACGGGGGCGTTGCAGTTTTCGGCTGGTGTATTGTTGTGGCCGGTTGTGTTCATTATGACGGATATTATCAACGAGTACTACGGTAAGCGGGGTATTCGCCTGCTCACTATGATGACGGCGGGGTTGATAGCGTATGCGTTTATCATGTTGGCGGCGGCTATACGGTTGGCACCCGCCGACTGGTGGTTGACACAGTATCAACAAAATGGTGTACCAGATATGCAAATGGCATTTAACGCCGTCTTTGGGCAAGGACGTTACTGATGATTATTGCTTCCTTGTCCGCTTTTTTTGTTGGCGCAATTGTCGGATGTAATTAGTTTTCACCGAATTAAGAAGGTTACGGGAGAGGAAAAGGTATGGTTGCGAGCCACGGGTTCTACCGTGATTTCCCAGTTAGTAGATACTTTCGTAGTTTTGCTGATTGCTTTCAAATGGGGGCCTGCGATTACCGGGCAATTTGAGCCTTGGGGATGGCCGCAGTTGTTGGCGGTAGCCACGGTGCAATATACCTACAAGTTCCTGATGGCTGTGGTGCTTACACCTGTGCTGTACTGGGCGCACGCTGTGATTGACCGCTTCTTGGGCAAAGACCTAGCCACCCGTATGAAGCATGAAGCCACCTCTTGGGGATAGGCATAATGACCCACTGTATGACCAACAAAGAAATAGCCAACCATTTCAGGGAATTGTCGCAATTGATGGAATTGCATAACGACAACCCTTTTAAAATACGCTCTTACAGCAATGCTTACATCACGCTGCGCAAGCTCGATGGTACAGTAGCGGATATGGACATTGCTACCTTGTCGGGGATTAAAGGCATCGGTAAGGCCATAGCGGAAAAAATAAGGGAAGTAGCAGATACTGGGCAGATACGGGTATTGGAGGAATTTCGTGCCAAAACCCCGCCAGGCGTACGCGATATGCTGCAAATTGCGGGCTTTGGCCCCAAAAAAGTGCTGACGGTGTGGCAGGAATTAGGGGTGGAAAGCATTGGTGAGCTGATGTACGCTGTCAATGAAAACCGATTAATTGAGGTCAAGGGTTTTGGGTTGAAAACGCAGGAGGATTTGCGCCAGAAGTTGGCCTATTTCCAATTGAGCCAAGGGCAATACCTATATGCCCGTTTGGAGGCTGCCGCGCAAGTGCTTTGCGATAAGCTGAGTGCCGCGTTGCCTCAGGCGCAGATTGCATTGACGGGGGCTATTCGCCGCGCTGCCGTGACCTTAGAACGCATTGAACTTTTGGTAGCAGGTGCGGGTGAAGCCGCTATAAAAACGGCCAGCGGGTTGGATTGGCAGGCAACGCCCCAAGGGTTAGCCAGCCAGACCGCAGAGGGCTTTCCAGTGCAGATATACCTGTGCGAATCAGCGGAGTGGGGCTCGAAAATGTTTAGATACACGGCGGCTGATGAGTTTATGCAAGCTTTCTTGCAAGCTTACCCAACTACTGATTTCAAGCAATTAAAAGAGGAGGAGGAGGTTTTTCAAAAAGTGTCGTTGCCGTGGTTGCCGCCCGTATTGCGGGAAACGGACTGGGGGCTGGGCTTAGCGCAAAACAACACCGTACCCACCCTTATTCAGGAAGAGGATATTCAAGGAGTTATTCATACCCACACTACGTACAGCGATGGCATTCACACCCTCGAAGAGATGGCTCACTATGCCCGTGCGCAAGGCTACAACTACATAGGCATTACCGATCATAGCAAAGCCGCCTTCTATGCCAACGGACTCAGAGAAGACCGCGTATTAGCCCAAATAGCAGAGATTGACCGTCTCAATGAACAATTCACTGATTTCCGCATCTTGAAAGGGATTGAAAGCGATATTCTCCATGATGGTTCGTTGGACTATCCAGATGAGATATTAGCGCGGTTCGATTTCATCATCGCCAGCGTTCATTCCAATTTGCGGATGGAAGAAGAAAAAGCTAATAAACGCCTGTTGGCTGCTATTGAAAATCCCTACACTTCTATCTTGGGGCATCCTACGGGGCGTTTGTTGCTATCTCGTCCTGGTTATCCCATCGACCACCGCCTCATCATCGATGCTTGTGCCGCCAATGGTGTAGCCATAGAACTCAATGCGAATCCTTACCGCTTGGATTTGGACTGGTCGTGGATACCGTATGCCTTGGAGAAAGGAGTTTGGATCAGTATCAATCCTGATGCTCACAGCCGCGAAGGCATACACGATATACATTATGGTGTGTTGGCAGCGTCGAAAGGGGGGCTTACGCGTAGCCAGTGCTTGAATGCGCTTCCGGTATCTGACTTTTTAAAGCAAATTAAGAAGTGACTCCCGCCCTTCGCGTGCGAATGCCGTAGGCATGAGCCTGGCGACGAGAGGAGCATGGACAAGGGGGCGACGGAAGCCCCTGATCCCGATAGGGGCAGGGACGTACAAAGCACCCGCCCCCCAGTCCCGACGCAAGGAGGGCGAAGGGGTGGCCCATCATTATCATAATTAATGGCTAACCTTTGTAATTTGACGGAAATTGTGTGAAAATATTTGCGGATATTTTAGAAAAAGTTGTTCAGTTAATTTCCGTCAAATTACTTAGTTCACAAAGCCAAGCCAAAAATGGGATCACTTGTTTTTTTCCCGTCCCTTAACAACCATTTAACAAAATTTGCATTGTATAGTGTAATTGCGTGGATTGCATTATGTAATTTTGTGCGTTGTAAACTTACTACTAACTAAAAAATCAATCAGAACCATGCTGAAGTCAATTCAGATGCTTGCTTTCGCTGCAATTGTAGCATTGATGGCCGTGAGCTGCCAGAGCGGAAATACGGATGTTCGCGAGGCTGCTCGCCAGAATGTGGAAAACCAGTCAGTACAACCCGTGACGGCACCGCAAATGCCTGCTGTACAAGCCCCTGTAGCTCCTGCTGCGCCTACTGGTCCTACCACGAATATGTCCTTCAAGGAAACTACCTTCGATTTCGGTACTGTTACAGAAGGTGAAATGGTTTCTCACACGTACTCGTTCACCAACACAGGCAAGGAGCCTTTGGTGTTGAGCGATGCTAAAGGAAGCTGTGGTTGTACTGTGCCTAAATGGCCAAAAGAACCGATTGCGCCAGGACAAACAGGCCAAATTGTAGTGGAGTTCAACTCTAAGGCCAAGGTAGGTAAGCGCGACCAGAAGGTTACGATTACGGCTAATACAAACCCACCTCAAACATTTATTCACCTGACTGGTGAAGTTTTGGCTGCGGGCGGTGCTACTCCTCCAGTTGTTACTCAGTAACACAAGCGGTTAGCGCTTTGGTGCTAAGCTAATCAATAAGCGAGCCAGATGTATTGATGTCTGGCTCGCTTTGCCGTTTTTTAATCTATTGTCGTCAACAAACCTATCGCATACATGAGTGATTGGAGTGGCAAGTTGAGCCATTATTTGTCGTTGGTTAAATTCAGCCATACCATTTTTGCGCTGCCTTTTGCTTTGGTGGGTTTTGCATTGGGCACCCTACAAAACGGTACTTTCAGCGGGCGTTTACTTATGCTGGTATTGCTTTGTATGGTGTTTGCCCGAACGGCTGCAATGGCTTTCAATCGATATTTAGACCGCGATATTGACGCTGATAACCCTCGGACACGGGTGCGCGAAATCCCCGCTGGTATCATCTCGGCGCGGAGTGCGTTGGTGTTTGTCGTAGTCAATGCCTTACTTTTTTGGGCGACCACTTGGTTTATCAATTTTTTGTGTTTTGTATTGGCACCTGTGGCACTGCTAGTGGTGTTAGGGTATAGCTATACGAAGCGATTTACTTCTTGGTGTCATTTTGTTTTGGGGTTGGGGCTTGCATTGGCGCCTGTGGGTGCCTACATTGCCGTGACTGGTCAATTTGGCTTAGTGAGCATCCTGTATGGATGGGTGGTACTTACTTGGGTATCGGGGTTTGATATTATTTATGCGCTACAAGATCGTGAGTTTGATGCGGGTAAGGGGTTGCAATCTATACCCGTTGCGTTGGGTGGAGTAGGGGCGCTGCGCTTGTCGGCGTTGTTGCATGTGGCCACCGGGCTGCTATTGATAAGTGCTGTTTATCTTCAGACTAAGACTTATCCTTCGTTTGATATAGTAACTTGGATAGGCACTTTGGTGTTTTTGGGGTTGTTGTTTTATCAACATACCTTGGTGAAAGTCCATGATTTATCGAAGGTAAATTTAGCTTTCTTTACTACCAATGGTATCGCTAGTTTGGTGTTTGGAGCATCGGTATTGCTGGATGCTTTTGGGTAAGAGTATAAAGAGGATATACTAAGAGAAAGCTCTTAGTAATTTGACGGAAATAAACTGTTCAATTTTTTTTAGGCGATTCGCAAATATTTTCACATAATTTCTCCCGATAGTTATCGGGACGATAGCTATCGGGAGAAATTATTTAGAAAATTTTTCCGAATCAAAAATTGAACAGTTCATTTTTATCCCGTCCCTTAGTACGAAGGATGTCTAATCCTGTTGTTTGATGGTAAAAATGAAGCGGCTGCCTTTGCCTAATTCGCTTTCCACCCATATTTTGCCACCGTGGCTGTCCACAATTCGTTTACAGAGTGCCAGACCAATACCTGTGCCACTGTCGCCCGTTTCTCGAGGGCTGAGGCGTTTGAATAACTCAAATATTTTTTGATGGTTTTCGGCAGCGATGCCGATCCCTTGGTCACTTACGGAAAACTCCCAGCCTGAGTCTATAGGGCGGGCGGAGATGGTGATATGGTTGGGCTGGCCGGGTTGGTTAAATAGTATGGCGTTTGATAAAGGTTTTGAAAAAGCTGGGTAATGCCCATGCGATGACCCATGATTCTTTCGGGAATATTTTCTACTATGATGGTGGCTCCATGTTCTTCTATTGGATGCCTCAGGTTGTATTTGACGATCTCCAACATACTGTGCATCAAGATAGTTTGCCTTTCTACCATGCGCCCGGCTCGTGAATACTCGGAGAAGGTCTTTGATGAGCTGTTGCATGCGTTCTACCCCTTGCGTGACATGTTCAAAATTCTCCTTCATGGGTGGGGTCATGGCTTCTTTGGGTAGCTCCTTCAATATCACCCCTAAATACCCTTCAATCGTACGCAACGGCGCACGCAAGTCATGGCTTGCCACATAGGCAAACTGTTCCAGCTCCTCATTGCTTTGTTTTAAATCCTGAATTTCCTTTTGTAGTTGCTGTATCTGTAATTCAGTATCCGTAGGTGGTATGGGGGTGTTCATACTTGCTTGATGCGATACGTTGTTTTTTGTAATTAATGGTAAATTAACTGACCAGTGAGTGCCGCAAAACAGGATGCCAGCACACGATAACCAGACAATACAAGGGGGATGCTATAACAAAAACTTGAACGACAGATATTTGTGTTACTCAGCTTTCGAAATGCAGCAGCTAAGGTAGTTAATACTACACACTTTTCTATCTTTGCCACAAAAAGAAACTGAATTGGAACAGTTAGCCCAGCAGATTGAAAGCCTCATCTTTACGGCAGATAGCCCCATCCACTTGGAGGAAATTTCAGGGGTATTGGAAGAAGCGTTTGGTTGGCAATTTCCCGAAGTTGAAATTGTGCAGGCCATTCGGTCCTTGCAAGAGCGTTACTCCTCGGGTGACTTTTCCTTTGAAATCGTGGAAACGGGCGGTGGATACCAATTTTTGACCAAAGGTGCTCACCACCACGTAGTAGGCGTATTTTTGAAACAAACCACTCGTAAGCGGTTATCGGGTTCGGCACTTGAAACCCTTTCCATCATTGCCTACAAACAACCCGTCACCAAAACAGAGTTGGAAAAAATACGAGGGGTAAGTTGCGATTATGCACTGCAAAAACTATTGGAAAAGGAACTTGTTTTTATCGTAGGCCGCAGCGAAGGCCCTGGCAAGCCCCTTATGTATGGTACCAGTGAGAAATTCATGGACTATTTTGGGTTGAAGAGTATGGATGACCTGCCCAAACCCAAAGAGTTCAAGGAGCCAGATAATGTGATAGGTGAACAATCGCCGGAAGAAGAGGAAGTTCAACAGGCAGCTTCATTACCATCTTCGCAAGAGGAGGAATGATATCTTAGTGACGGGAAAAAAATAAGTGATACCATTTTTGGCTTGGCTTTATGCACTAAGCGTAGGAATACTTGCACAAAGCGTGTGCATAAAGACAAGCCTTCAAGAAAAATGGGATCAGTTATTTCCGTCAAATTTCTTAGTATTTTCACGAAGCCTCATCAAGTTTTTTATAAAAAACATTGCACCTTCACAGGTGTAAACATACCGCCGAATGGAAGAAAAAGCATTAGTGAACAGGGTGGCCAACAGTGGATTGGTGACCATCAAATTGGAGGGATTTTTTCCCCGGCAGGAGCAGATGACTTTTGACATGAAAGACTATCTTTTCATGGGATTAGTGCTCAAAGAAAAGGATTTCAGGGAGGCGCTTGCGGTTCATGATTGGGCGGCTTATCAGGGCAAAATATTGCTGGTGCATTGCTCCATGGATGCCATCATACCGCTGTGGGCGTATATGTTAGTGGCCACACACGCAGCACCTTATGCCATAGATGTGTTCCAAGGGACAGCAGCGGATTACATCAAATACCATTATCTAAAGACCATACATGAAATGGATATGACACCCTATGAGGGGCAGCGCATTGTCATCAAAGGTTGTAGCGACGAACCAGTACCTGCGGCGGCCTATTTGGCTTTGTCTCGAAGATTACAACCCGTGGCGAAGAGCATTATGTTTGGCGAGCCTTGTAGTACGGTACCTGTTTATAAAAAACGCACCTGATGTCCGGACGACTGCACCACTACGATTTAACGGTAACTTGGACGGGCAACTTGGGAGAGGGAACTTCAGGATACCGCGCTTACAGCCGCGACCACGTGATAAGTGCAGCTGGCAAACCCGACATTACGGCCTCATCTGACCCATCATTTCGAGGAGACACCCACCGCTACAATCCCGAAGAGCTATTGGTGGCGGCACTTTCCTCTTGCCACATGTTGTGGATGCTTCATTTATGTGCTGAAGAGGGCATTGTGGTGCTATCCTACCAAGACGCCCCTTCAGGAGTCATGCAAGAAAACGCCGACGGCAGCGGCCAATTTCGGGAGGTAGTATTGCGTCCACTTATCCAAACCGCGACTCCTATTGACGATGACCACTTAACAGTATTACATCATCGGGCACATATCAAATGTTTCATTGCCCGCTCCGTCAATTTTTTGGTGAAGGTGGTGCCGGAAGTGTAAAGATTGATTGGGACATACGCTTGCATTTCTCGGTATGGATAGCCCCCTATATCACCAACTCAATTGAAAGGAGGGGGTATGAAATCTATAAAGAAAAGGCTGGTGTTGCGCAAATTTTAACAGATTTGTATGATGAATGGATAGATATGACCTAGGTTTCACATGGAGGTTTAAAAAAATTAATCATTTGATTAAAAAAATAGATTAAAATACTTGACAAAACCATATAGCTCTCTTACTTTTGTGGTGTTGATGCTATTGGCGTAGTCCCGCGTGAGGGGCATGGAAGGCGCGACCGCAAGGGAGCGGCACCAGCGATAGCGGTGCCGTCAGCCTGGAATGACCCGACCCCGACGAAAGGAGGGGGCACGCCCTCATCATTATGCTATACGAACTTAAATAAACGATGCCAGAAAAAGAATCTTCGACGGAACTGAAAATATTGGAAGCGGCACGGGTGGTGTTCCGAGAAAAGGGTTTTGCGGCCACGCGAACACGGGATATAGCGGAAGCAGCGGGCATCAATCTGGCCTTGCTGAACTACTACTACCGCAGTAAGAAAAACTTGTATGACATCGTCATGGCGGAGTCGATGCGGTTGTTTTTCGATGGTTTATTACCCATCCTGAACCGCGAGGATACGACCCTGCGTGAAAAGGTGGAGCGGATGGTTGGCTACTATATTGATGTGTTGGTGGATAACCCCGATTTACTGGGGTTTATCATAACGGAGGTGCGAACTCATCCCGATGCCTATATGGATAAAATGGGGCTGCGGGAGAAGTTGGCGAATACCGCGGCCATGCGCCAATTGATGGAGGGGGTGTCGTCGGGAGGATTGCCTCCTGTGCATCCCCTGCATTTGCTGATAAATTTGATGGGGCTTACGGTCTTCCCCTTTGTGGCTGCTCCGCTGTTGCAGGCGGCATTTGGGCTGGATCGGGAGGTGTTTGTAGCACTCATGCAAGAGCGAAAACAATTGATTCCGCAATGGGTGGGGAATGTGGGGAATGTTTGAAATGTGGTAAAGGTGCGAAATGTGGTAAATGTGCAAAATGTGCAAAATGTGTGAAAGGTTGGCATACCCAACATATACACATATACACATACCCAACATATACACATATACACATACCCAACATATACACATATACACATACCCAACATATACACATATACACATACCCAACATTTCGCACATATACACATACCCAACATTTCGCACTTATACACATATACACATACCTAACATTTTTTGCCTTGTTGTTAAACAAATGATTAAACAATATGATTAATTTTATTTTAAAAACGCAACTACCCACAAAAGTGTGGATATTGGGGCTATGCTTGGTAGCCTTTGGGGTAGAACTGGGGGCGCAAGCTGTGAATTTGGAGCAGTGTGTGACTTGGGCGCAGCAGCATTACCCTACGGCGCGCAACGAGGCGTTGATACAGCGCGTGGCCGACTTACAAATAGCACAAACGAGTAGTGGATTTTGGCCACAATTGGGAGTGCAGGGGCAGTGGACGTATCAGTCGGATGTGACGGGATTGCCGTTTGAGTTGCCGGGATTGCAGGTGCCTACAATCAGCCAAGAACAGTATAAGGTATGGGGAGAAGTCTTTGTGCCGCTGACCAATGGCTAGGCTATTGCAAGAACCCGCGAGGGGATACGTGCGGCTGCGGCTACAGAGCAGGAACAATTGAAGGTGGAATTGTACTCGTTGCGACAACGGGTGAGCCAACTATATTTTGGGTTGCTTTTGCTGGATAGTCAGGATAGCTTGCTGGCATTGCATCGCAGGGATTTGGAGGGTGCTTTGCAAAAAAACAAAGCAGCCGTGGACAATGGGGTGGCCATCCCCAACAACGTGTTGCTGCTGGAAGCTGAACTCCTAACACTGGCGCAACGCTCGACAGCGCAACGCTTGGAACGACGCGCTACGCTGGAAATGCTGTCGTTGCTGACGGGGCAATCGCTGAATGAAAATACGGTGCTAGAAAGACCCGTGCCCATAGCCATGAATACGGACATCATACGACCAGAGCTTAGGATGTTTGAATGGCAAAATCGGCAGGTGGAGGCTAAAATTCGGCAACTCAGCACGCGCTACATCCCCACCGTAGGGCTGTTTGGGCAAGGAGGCTATGGGCGGCCAGCACTCAATTTTTGAGCAACGAAGCGGATTTATACTACATAGGCGGGCTTCGCTTGCAATGGAATCTGGCGGGTTTATACACCCTAGGGAAAGAGAAAGAAGTGTTGGAAACCCACCGATTGCGCATCGATACCCAACGGGACGGGTTTCTGTTGAACACGCAGATGGCGCTTGTCAAAGAACAAGCGGCGGTAGCACAGTTGGAGGCAATGTTGGCAACCGATGCGCTATTGATTGCCAAACGCGAGGAAATGCAACAAGCCGCAGTCGTGCAGTTGGAGCATGGCCTATTGTCTGCATTAGACTTTATTAACTACTTAACGGCTACCAATAAAGCACGGCAAAATGAGGCGCTGCATACTGTGCAATGGCTGATGGCTCAGTACAACATCAGGGTGACCACGGGTAACTAATAGCGACATTCTTAGATTTTAAAATGATAAAACCATCCATCAATGAATAAACGATTTTTATCCTATTGCACGGCGGTTACGTTGGGTGCAATTATGGCTACGGGCTGCGGGTCGGATGAGGGGGCGTTTGATGCCACGGGCAGTTTTGAGGCCGAAGAACGCATCATCAGTGCACGCGCCATGGGTGAACTGCTCCGCTTTGACATTGAAGAGGGGCAAGAACTCAAAACTGGAGACACCATTGGGCAAGTGGATGTGAGTTTGTTGGCAATACAGGCGCAACAAGTGGATGCCACCGTAGGTGCCATTGGCCAAAAAACCACCGAAGCCACGCCCCAAGTGGGCATACTACAAGCACAGCTCAGAACACAAGAACACCAGTTGGCTGCTGTGCGGCAACAATGGGAAACCATAGACAAGGAAGTAGCCCGTTTCAGTCAGTTGGTAGCGGCAAAGGCGGCTCCTCAGAAGCAATTGGACGACTTGGTAGGGCAAAGAGCGGTACTGCAACAACAACTACAAGCAGCGGAAGCACAAACTGGGGTGATACGCGCCCAAATAAGTGCTGCTAACCAAACAGCAGGTTTGCAAAACAGGGCCGTGCTAAGCGAGGTAAGTCCCAATGAAAAACGCAAGGAACTGATTGAGAAACAAATGGCCGACGGCACTATCATTAACGCCTTTCCGGGTACGGTATTGGGTAAATACGCGATGGATGGCGAGTTTGTCACCATCGGAAAGCCCCTCTACAAAATAGCTGACTTGCGCACCATTATCCTGAGGGCTTATATTTCGGGCGACCAGTTGGCCAAAATCCAGCTGAGTGACTCGGTGACGGTCTTGACCGATGATGGCAATGGTGGCATGAGGTCAATGGAAGGAGTGGTGGAGTGGATAAGCGACAAAGCGGAGTTTACACCCAAGACCATCCAAACCAAAAACGAGCGGGCAAATTTGGTGTATGCCATCAAGGTACGGGTGCAGAACGATGGCAGCCTGAAAATAGGCATGTATGGCGAAATAAAATTCCGCAGCCATGATTGATGTATCTATGGAGGGCATCGCCAAAACCTATCCAACAGCCATGCGCCCCGCAGTGGAAGACATTAGCTTTTCGGTTCCCAAAGGCGAGTTGTTTGGTCTGATTGGCCCCGATGGTGCGGGTAAGACCACTATTTTTCGCATCCTGACCACCCTTATTTTAGCCGACAAGGGCCATGCGACGGTCAATGGCTCGGATGTAGTCAAGGATTACTTAGCCATACGCCGAAAGGTGGGCTATATGCCCGGGCGGTTCTCGCTTTACCAAGACCTGACCGTGGAAGAAAACCTCAATTTTTTTGCTACGGTATTCAATACCTCCATAGCTGAAAACTATGATTTGATACGGGATATTTACGAGCAGATAGTCCCTTTCAAGAAGCGAAGAGCAGGGCACTTATCGGGAGGTATGAAGCAAAAGCTGGCATTGAGTTGTGCGCTTATCCACCGCCCAGAGGTACTCTTCCTAGACGAACCTACGACGGGGGTGGATGCCGTTTCCCGCAAGGAATTTTGGGGGATGCTGGGCAAGCTCAAACAGGAAGGCATTACCATTCTCGTTTCTACGCCGTATATGGATGAGGCGCAGTTGTGCGAGCGAATCGCTTTGCTGCAAGAAGGCCGCATACTCTCCATCAATACTCCTGCAGGCATCGTGTCCGACTACCCCGATGCGCTGTGGGCCATCAAAGCAGACAACATGATTCGCTTGCTGGCCGATTTGCGCGCTACCGAGTGGGTACGTAGCATAAACGCCTTTGGAGAATACCACCACATCAGTCTCGAAAACGAGAACGACTATGCGCTAGAGGCACTATTAGAATACCTGCGCTTCAGTGGCCATACCCATGTAGAAGTCCATCGGGTAGTGCCGAGCGTGGAAGATTGCTTTATTCGGCTGATGGGGAATGTATGAAATGTGCGAAATGTGTATATGTGGGGAATGTGCGAAATGTGTATATGTGCTAAATGTGGGAAATGTGCGAAGTGTGTATATGTGCGAAGTGTGTATATGTGCGAAGTGTGTATATGTGCTAAATGTGTATGTGTGGGGAATGTGTATATGTGCTAAATGTGTTAAATGTTGATGAAAATGTTGATTGGGTTTATGGAAAATGGGAAAGTGCGGCGTCTTATTAGTAAAGTACTTTACCAAAAAAAGTAAACAGATGGCGAAGATTACAACCTTTGAAGAGCTTCATTGCTGGCAGAATGCCAAGGCATTAGTGTCGAAAATGTATCGAGATGAGGCACTGAATGCGTTACATGATTGGTCCACTAGGGATCAGTTTCGTAGGGCGGGATTGTCTGTCATGAACAATATTGCAGAGGGCTTTACTAGATTCTCAACTAAGGAACGGATTCGCTTTTTTGAGATTGCGCAAAGCTCGGCGGCTGAGGTGAAAAGTATGCTGTACCTCTTCGAGGAGATTGGTTATATTTCTTCTATTTCAATCGCTGACTATCAAAGCAAGGTGGATCTGACGCGGAATCAAATTTTAGCTTTCATACGTCACTTGAATCAGTTGTCTAGGGATGTTTGAAATGTGGAAAATGTTGGAAATGTGCTAAATGTGGAAAATGTATGAAATGTTGGAAATGTATGAAATGTTTAAAATGTTGGAAATGTATGAAGTGTTGACATTTCATACATATACACATTTCGCACATATACACATACCCAACATATACATATTTCCAACAATAAAAAAATATGCAAACAGAAACAGTCATACAGGCACGGGAACTGACCAAACAATTTGGCGACTTCACCGCTGTCAATCGCATCAGTTTTGATGTGCACCAGGGACGAAATTTTCGGCTTTCTAAGAGTAGCCAACGGGGCGGGAAAGACTACGGCCATGCGTATGCTGTGTGGATTGTCTATCCCGACGAGCGGAGCGGCCTCCATTGCAGGTTTTGATATTTACAAAAATGCAGAACAGGTCAAATCTCGTATTGGGTATATGAGCCAGAAGTTTTCGCTGTATGAAGACTTGACGGTGCAGGAAAATATCCATTTTTTTGGTGGTATCTATGGCCTTGATGCCCGCACGTTGAAGCAGCAGACCGACCACCTCCTCCAGCATTTAGGGTTGGAACAGGAAGCCCATCGGCTCGTTGGTTCCCTGCCTTTGGGCTGGAAACAGAAATTGGCGTTTTCCGTAGCCATTATTCATCGACCCGCTATCGTATTTCTCGATGAACCTACGGGTGGCGTAGATCCCATCACGCGCCGCCAGTTCTGGGATTTAATCTATGCCGCAACTGACGAAGGCATCACCGTGTTTGTCACCACTCATTACATGGACGAAGCCGAATATTGCCACCGCGTTTCCATTATGGTTGATGGTGTTATTGCGGCTTTGGATACCCCTGCCGCCCTCAAAACCCAGTTTAACACCGATTCTATGGATGATGTGTTTTATCAATTGGCTCGCAAGGCTAAAGAGGAGATTAACATGAAACAATTCCGCATCTTTGTCATCAAGGAGTTTTACCACGTCTTTCGCGATAGCAAGACGTTGCTGCTCCTATTTGGTATGCCCATTGCACAGATTTTACTCTTTGGCTTTGCTCTTACCAATGAGATCAAAAATTCCGGCATCGTTGTTTTCGACCAAGCACAAGACGCTCATTCGCAAGCCATCGTCGCCAAGCTGTCGGCATCCACCTACTTCGATTTATTGGACAATGTATCCTCCGCCTCAGAAATGGAAGACGCATTCCGGCAGGGGAGAACCAAGCTGGCGGTCGTCATACCCGTAGGTTTTGGTAGCGACCTCAACCATTTTTCAGCCGCTTCCTTGCAGGTGATCTCCGATGCTTCCGACCCCAATACGGCTACTACGCTCACGCATTATGTCCACAGCATTTTGCGCGATTACGAATCCTCCGTACTCACACGAGGGCAGCCAATACGCATCCCCATACAACCAGAGGTGCGTATGTTGTACAACCCCGAACTCAAAGGAGCTACCAACTTTGTTCCTTGCTGTGATGTCTTTGGTATTGCTACTAGTGAGCGTACTCATGACCTCCGTGTCTATCGTACGCGAGAAGGAGCGCGGCACAATGGAAGTACTACTCGTATCTCCGATGCACCCCATGGCGGTCATTTTGGCCAAGGCTGCCCCTATTTTGCCTTATCGCTGGTCAATCTCACCGTTATTCTACTACTTTAGTTTTTGGCTCTTGGATATGCCCATGCATGGTAGCCTGCTACTATTGTATGCCGTCAGTAGCCTTTTTATCCTTTGTTCGCTGGCACTAGGGCTGATGATTTCCAATAGCACCAATTCCCAACAAACCGCCATGCTCGTTTCCTTGCTGGGTATGCTGCTGCCCACGCTATTGCTCACGGGGTTTATGTTTCCGTTGGAGAATATGCCCACCTTCTTGCAAGTAGCAGCCAATATCGTACCCTCCAAGTGGTTCTATATCATCGTCAAGGCGGTGATGATTAAAGGGGTCGGTATCGGCCTGATTTGGAAAGAAACCCTCATTCTGGCAGCTATGACCGTGCTACTGTTAGTCATCAGCTTCAAAAAATTCAACATCAGATTGTCATGAACCAACTCAAATATTTACTAGCCAAGGAGTTTCGCCAGATTTTCCGCAACCGCGCCCTGTTGCCCATGATTTTCATTATGCCTGTGGTGCAATTGCTCATCATGCCGCTCGCTGCCGACTACGAAATCAAGAACATCAACCTCACTGTTGTCGATCACGATCATTCCACGACTTCCCAACAACTTTTGGGCGATGTGACGGCTTCAGGGTATTTTCGATTGGTCAGCTATGGCGAAAACTACCAGCAAGCCATGCAGCACATCGAAACAGACAAAGCCGATCTCATCCTCGAAATCCCGTCCCACTTCGAGCGCGGCCTTATGCGGCGCGAGCTACCACAGCCCTTGTTACTGTCCGTCAATGCCATCAATGGCACCAAAGCCAATCTGGGAGCTACTTTACCTCAACGCCATCATCCGCTCTTTCAACGAGGGCTTTTATTACAACTACAGACCACCTCCGCCGCTGCCCGTCCCGCCAGCATAGACCTGCGCACTTTCCAATTGGTTCAATTTGTATCTGAACTACAAGCTGTTCATGGTGCCGGCCATACTCAGCATACTGATTACCATGATTGGCACTTACCTGTGCAGCCTCAACATCGTCAAGGAAAAAGAAGCGGGTACCATTGAGCAAATCAACGTCACACCCATCCGCAAACACATCTACCTCCTCGGCAAACTCATCCCTTTTTGGATCATCGGTATACTGGTGTTTTCCGTTGGTTTTGTCGTCATGTGGGGCATTTACGGCATACAACCCTTAGGGCAGCATCGCGTTGCTTTATGCTTTTTGTCCTTGTATTTAGTAGCCGTGCTGGGCTTAGGGTTGCTCATTTCCACCTACAGCGATACCCAGCAGCAAGCCATGTCCGTCGCCTTTTTCTTTATGATGATTTTCATCCTTATGGGCGGGCTGTTCACCTCCATCGACGCCATGCCACAATGGGCGCAGGTGCTGGCGGCACTCAACCCCATCACCTACTTCATCGAAGTCATGCGCATGGTCGTTCTCAAAGGCAGCGGTTTTGAGCATATTCGCCAACATTTTTTAGTCATGCTGGGTTTTGCCATCTTCTTCAACATCTGGGCAGTGTGGAATTATCGCAAGACAAGTTAATTTATTAGGGCAGCCCCTTCGGCGGCAAGTCTTTCCGCGCAAAAGAAGCTACCTATTTGTTGCGGTGCAGTTCTGTCCCAAGGTTAGTCTGCCGCCTCGTGCCGGGTGTTCCGCTCTTACCGCCCTCCGCTACGCTCCGGTTGGTACCGCTGCACCCCCTGCTGCGGAGGGGGGGGTAAATGTATGACGGTATTCCTGAATTGGTAATCTCATGTGAATATTGGACAAGCCAAATGACGAGAGCCGCACCAACCTTTCAGGATTCGTGGGGTGTAATCGGGGTGAATCATATTGTCGTTACGTTTACGAATCCTTTTGTAGGCTTCGTAAACGAACATCCCGTGTTTTTCGCCTTAAAGGAACAGCGTATATGTAGGATATTCATCCATAATTCACGTTAAAAAAATTCACATATTTTGCTTTGGATGATTATAATCCAACCTTTTTCTCACCAACGCCATACTCGCAGCCAATACAAAACCGCCTATCAAGCTCTGTGTCCATGCGAAAAAGGTACTACCGAGGGTGGGGGCTGCTATTTTGCTACCTTTTTCTCCTGCTGTTCCAAGAGTTCCCGTTGCAGAGTCACAATTCAGGGTCGAAGACAGTGAAGAGCAAGTGGTAGTATAAATAGAACAGAGCATTGGCTACCACAAATACCAAGAAACTAGGTCGAATCAGTTCGCGCATATCAGTCGATGATTCCTGCCGCTGCGCTTGCCACATGGCCAAGATATACACCAATAGAGAACCCCACCACAGACCTCGGCTGAGCACCCATTCCCGTTCCATAAAATATAAACCCGCAAATAGGGTGATGCAGATACTACCTGCTATGAATCCATACCGCACGATGAAATGATTTATTGATTAGCGTTACAATCCAGTTTCCACGGCTATGGGCTTGCCGATTAAAGGATACCCAATAAGCGGCGCATTTTTTGAACGGGAGCGAATGTCCGTTATGCCGGGTGTCCATGAGTGGTGATAATCGTAAAAGGTAAGTTGAGCTGGTTGTCCTTCCGCTATCGAGATAGCAGGCAGCCCTAATATTTTTCTAGGCCCTGTGGTAAAACAAGCGATAATCGCCTCTTGCGCCAAGTGATCGCGCAGGGCGGTAGCGGCACAGCCAAAAGCCGTTTCCAGCATCTCCGCGCCAAAGTCGGCGTAGGCAAACTCCAAAGCTTTTAATTCTACCTCTAAAGGCGTGTGGTTGGAGGAGATACAGTCTATCGTTCCGTCCTGTAACCCGGCAATCAGCGCCAACCTATCCGTTTCATGCCGCAAAGGGGGCAGTACTTTCAAATGGCTATCGAAATCAGAAAGTGCCTCGTCGCTGAGCAGTAGGTTCAAAGCTGCTACCGAAGCGGTGACGCGCAGCCCTGCGGCTTTAGCTTTCCGTATTTGCTCCACCGCACCTGCCGTAGCAATATGGCTGAAATGCAAACGCGATTCGGTATAGGCCAGCAACTGAAGGTCGCGAGCTACCATCACCTCCTCGGCAATGGAGGGAATGCCCTTGGTGCCCATCATTGTGCTAGCTTGCCCTTCGTGCATCTGCCCGCTACCCGCAATGGTCTTATCCAAAGGCTGGTTGAACACGACACCGTCAAAGGCTTTTACATACAGCAACGCACGCACCATTAACCCTGCATGTTGAATACCATGTACGCCATCCGTAAATGCTACCGCACCTGCTTCCGACATATCCCACAGCTCGGCGATATCTTTACCCGCTAGGTCGCGGCTCACTGCGCCTAATGGCAAAAGATGAATACCCGCTTTTTTCCCTTGTGTTAAGAGGTAATTGATACCCGATTTATCGTGCACCACTGGCAGAGATTCCGGACGGATTCCTACTTGCACAAAACCACCCGCCTTGGCTGCTTGCGCTAAAGAGAG